>PNBP01000122.1 GCA_003136075.1 Methanoregula sp.
TCGGCATGGTCGGCATCGGCGAGATCTACCGCCAATATGCCACAAAGGAACTGGAATCCGATGACGAGGTCGCCCTCATCTTTGACCCGGAGACATATATCCCGCTGTCAGAGCCCCTTGTCAATATCCGCTGCTCGTTAAACCGAGCACAGTCTGCGGGAATTATCACTCCCGATGGGCATGCCACACTCCTGTCAGCTGCCCGCTTAGTCTTTTACCCGCAACGCACCTGGTCACATATCCTCTCAGTTGCCGGAGGTTCGATCGATGCAGGAACCCGGGAGCGGTTCGTGTCCTGGATGAAAACTGCCTCGTGCGATCAGAAAAAAGAGGATNNGGGCTGATGCCCCCATACCCCGGTGATGATAAACTCCGCCGCCCCCGACGGGGCACCCCCGCGGCGGTTTCAATTGATAGTTCAGTTGCACAATAACGATACGTGTTATTTTTTACAGAGAGTTGAAAAAACTGTCTTGCCCAGCGAGGGGTCGACGAGACCCCCGAGCGACCCCATCAGGGGTGGGATGAATCGCTTAAATCAAATCACAATTTACTTCCATCAATTGATGAAAGCCCCCTCAATTCATAATTCCTTATCAGTATTCAAGAAAAAATACAAATTTTTAAAACTCACGGTTCTGGACACAGTTATTGACAATTTATTCATTTTGATAAAAAAATCCAATACAAAAAATAAATTCCTATTCCATCTTCGCCCAGACATACGCAAACCGCTGGAATGCGGTAACGTGCCCGAATATCCCGAATAATAAGAGCAGCCAGCCAAACCAGGTCAATCCAACAATTGTCATGGGGAACAGAATAGTAATGATACCGACAATCAGGATCAGGACAAGACGGTCAGCCCGCCCGAGGACGCCCCCATAATACCTGCCGACACCGACTGCCTGTGCCTGTGTACCGAGATACGATGACATGAGGACACCGGTGAGAGCCAGCACACCGATCTGCCACGGCACGACACCGCTCGCAAAAATACCGGTAATGATGAAGATATCCGCGTACCGGTCCACCGCATGATCAAGGAAGTCCCCCCGCTTGCTCGTGATCTTCATTTCGCGGGCGACGGCGCCATCCATTGCGTCAAAGAACGCGTTTAAGGCAACCGCGAGAACTGCCCAGAGTTCCAGCCGGAGATAGAACAGGATCCCGGCAACTGCCGATGCGACCAATGCAGCAATAGTGAGAATGTTCGGCGTGATCCTGCACCGTATGGCAAGAGAGACCAGCGGGTCAAAGTAGACCTTCACATGCGGGCGGTACTGGTCGAGCGTCAACTATGTACCTCCACAAACATTGACCAGTCGATTTTGCCATATGAGGCGGGGGTTTCACCTTTGAAGAACTTCTCGATCACATCGGCGCACTGTACCGGGTTTTTGCCGGTACTATCAACTTCAAGAATTTTATCCGGGCCGTACATCTCCACGGTTTCAATCAGGCAGACGTCCAGCGCTTCGGCATCCTTGTTCTCCTGAATCTTCTGCGCACGATATTTGCGCTGATTCAGCCGTGCCTCAAGCTCATCGGGACGACAGCGGAGCACGACGATGCAGTCGCAGGGCAACAGGTGGGCAAAATGCCCCTCGATGAATCCATGAAAGGGCTTAAGATCATCCGAGAGCCGGTCAACATCAATCACCTGCGTGTCCCGCGCCTCATCATCACCGATGACGTACGGCTGGACAATCTCCGTGATGTGAACAACGGTATACCCGCGCCGGGCAAGCTCATCGGCAATGATCGATTTTCCCGTGCCCGGTGTCCCGGTGATGCCGCACATCATAGCGAGTTTATCCCCACCAAAAACATCTCGTTCTCCCAGTCATCTCCGATACTCACACGGATATAATGATCGGGAAGCCCGCTAAAGCTTCTGCAGGAACGGACAAGCACCCCTTTGCGTGCAAGATTCTCCACCACTTCGTCGCTTGTATGGGGAGCTACATCAACCATGACAAAGTTCGCGTCCGATGGCAGGACCGGGAATTTCAGTTCCGCGGTAAACCGTGCCCGCCACCGCAGTACCTGTTTGATATAATCCACAGCGTGTTCTGTATCTTCCAGTGCCGCTGCCGCAGCTGCCGCGGATACCGAATTTAGCGTAAACGGGGTGCCCGCCCGCTGGTAATACGGTACCAGCCATGCCGGCACAAAGGCATACCCGATCCGCAGCCCGGCAAGCGAATGCACCTTAGAAAACGTCCTGCCGATCACGAGATTGTCGTATTTTCGCATCAGCGGGAGGTAATCAGTATCAGCAAACTCGACATACGCATTATCGAGGAACACAATGCCCCTTACACCCTCAAGAACGTGCGCTACGGTCTCAAGCGGCGTTGCGTTGCCGGTCGGGTTATTGGGAGTACAGAGCACCGTGATCTTCGCATTCCTGCCTTCCCGTACCAGCGTATCTGCATTAACGGAGAAGTCTTTCTCCCGGGGGACGGTAATGACCTGTGCACCCTGAGCCTGCGCAGCAAGCCCGTAAAAGGAGAACGTCGGCGTGGATATGGCGACGGTTTCCCCGGGTTCGACAAGGGTCCGCGTCAGCGTCTCGATGACAAAGTCCATGCCGACACCGGTAACGAAGTGGTAGTCCCCGTAGAATTTAGTAAGCGCACGGGTGAGCACATCCACCCGTTCATCAGGATACCGGTTGACGGTTGCAAGTGCCTGTCGTGCGGCAGCTAAAANNAAAACGGAAGGGGAAGGGGGGACGGGATTCTCGTTGCTTGCGAGCCGGGCGATGCAGGTGGTGCCCTCTTCCTGGGCGAGATCGCCGGCTTTTCTGGCAAATACGTAGCCGCCCTGTTTATAGCATGACCTGACCAAGCGCTCCATCGATAACCCTGACCACACGGTCAATCTCTGCATCCGTGATAACCAGCGGTGGGACAAGACGCAGGTTGCCGTCCGCCGCACAGTTCACGAGCACCCCTTCAGCGGCGCATTTCTTCTGAACATCGGGACACGTATCCCCAACCGTGATCCCGATCATCAGACCGCGACCGCGGGGATGGTATTTTTCCAGTCCTTTCTTGATCCGCTCTCCTTTGCGGGGGATATCCGGCAGGATCTTTTCAATGACCCTGATGGTCGCAAGCGCTGCTGCACAGGCAAGAGGACCACCGGCAAACGTGCTCCCGTGCTCGCCCTTCTTGAACTCCAGGCCTTCCCGTGCGATAAGTGCTCCCATCGGAAACCCGCTCGCAATTCCTTTTGCGAGCGTGACGATGTCGGGCACGGCTTTTGTGTGCTGCACCGCAAGCCACTTGCCGGTCCGGCCCANNCTCTGCCGGTCCGGCCCATGCCGGTCTGCACTTCATCGACGATCATGAGCGTGTCGGTCTTGTCACAGGCCTCGCGGATGCCTTCCATGAAACTATCCGGGGGGATGATGACACCGGCTTCACCCTGTATCGGCTCGACAATGACACCGGCGGTATCGCCATCAATGGCTTTTTTCAGGGCTTCGAGGTCACCATATTCAACAAACGTCGTCTTGATCCCGAGCGGTTCAAACGGTTCACGTATCGCGGGCTTGTGGGTGACTGCAAGCGACCCCACGGTCCGGCCGTGGAACCCGTGCGTGAACGCCACAAACTTCTTTTTCCCGGTCCGTACCCGGGCAAGTTTCATGGCGCCGTCCGTAGCCTCGGCTCCCGAGTTTGAGAAAAATGCCTTGTGCAAACCCGTGACTTCCACAATTTTTTTAGCCACTTCTCCCTGGTGGGGGACATAATAGAGGTTTGAGCAGTGGATAAGCGAGTGTGCCTGGTCGCAGATCGCCCTGACGACTGCCGGGTGGCAGTGCCCGGTGCTGCACACCGCAATCCCGGCCACGCAGTCGATATACTCGTTTCCTTCCGCATCCCAGACCTTTGAGCCTTCCCCCTTTACAATTGCCATATCCCGGGAGAATGCGGGCATAAAGTAACGCTCATCGAGCATCTTGAACTGGCTGGTTTTTTCCATTCTCATCACTTTTTTTTTAATTTTAATTTTTCGTTATTCCTGTTTAGACGGTCTTTGTTAAAGAGCACTCACTCATATTCGATCGTTGCCGGGGGTTTTGCCGTGATATCGTAGACCACCCGCGAGACGCTCGGGATTTCAGCGCTGATCCTCGAACCGATTTTTGTAAGATGATCAAACGGGATATTGATCGGATCGGCCGTCATCCCGTCCCGGGAGTTGACCGCACGGATGGCAACAATCCACCCGTGGATGCGGTTGTCTCCTTTTACGCCGGTCCCAAGGCCAAGGAGCGCTGCAAAGCACTGCCATGGATGATATTCCTCGACCAGTTCCTCCTCGACAATCCAGTTTGCCTCCCGGATGACCTCGACTTTCTCCCGGGTCACTTCGCCAAGCACGCGGACCGCAAGCCCGGGGCCCGGGAACGGCATCCGGTGCTGGATCTCCTTTGGCATGCCAAGCGCCCCGGCGACATCACGCACCTCGTCCTTGTAGAGGTCACGGAGAGGCTCGATCACTTTGGAGAATTCCATGTGAAGGGGCATGCCGCCAACGTTGTGATGGCTCTTGATACCCCCCTCACTCTCGATCCGGTCAGGATAAATCGTACCCTGTAACAGGCATTTCGCGCCCTGTTTTTTTGCTTCCCGCTCAAAACACCGGATAAACCGCTCGCCGATTGCCTTACGTTTTGCTTCAGGATCGGTAATTCCCTTCAGGGACGCAAGGAATTCATCGCCGGCCTCAACAATCTGGAGGTGGATGTCGGAAAAAAGCGCTCTTATCCGATCAGTCTCCCCCTTGCGCATCAGGCCGGTATCGATATAGATCGGTATCAACCGGTCGCCGATGGCCCGGGCGGCAAGCACAGCGCAGACCGAGCTGTCGACGCCCCCGGAGAGAGCCATGACGACCTTTTCAGTGCTGGCAGCAGTTTTGATCTCCTCAATTGACTGGGAAATAAATTTTTGTGTGTTTACCATACGATCGCAATCCTATTTTGTCCGTTTATTGACCTTGCATGCTTCCACAAACCCAATATACGGCGGGGATGGTCTCGTCGGACGCGATTTGAACTCGGGATGGAACTGCGTCGCAAAGAAGAACGGGTGACCGGGAAGTTCGAGCATCTCCATACGGTTTTTGTTGGTCGCCGAGAAGACAAGCCCCGCGTCTTCGAGCTTTTTTATGTACCGGGGATTTACTTCGTACCGGTGACGGTGCCGTTCGACAATCTGCGGCTCGCCGTACAGTTTCTTCGCAAGCGTACCATCTCGGATATCTGCGGTGTAATTGCCAAGCCGCATCGTGCCGCCGAGCTCAGTGAGTCCTTCCTGCTCCGGCAGGAGCGCAATCACGTGGGTGCCTTCACCCATCTCTTCACTGGTTGCATCCGGCATCCCGGCCTTATTTCGGGCGAATTCCACAACCGCAAGCTGGAACCCGAGGCAAAGTCCGAGGAAGGGCACATTGTTCTCCCGGGCATACTTAATCGCCTCAATCTTACCTTCGATACCCCGTTTGCCAAAACCGCCCGGGATAAGGATGCCGTCATAATCCTTAAGCTGGCACCGTTCGTACCGCTCGGCGTCCAGCCAGACAATTTTCACTTCGGTTGAGAGCGAGCGTCCCGCGTGTTTGAGCGCTTCCTTGATGCTGATGTAGACATCCTCGATACCGTATTTGCTGACAATCGCAACCGTCACGCGGTTTGTGTACTCTTTGGTGACAACGCGGTACCAGCTGGAGTCAATATCACGGGTTTCAAGGCCGAGGTGGGCAGAGAGCACATCGGCTATCCCTTCCTTTTCCATCTCCATAGGCACTTCATACGTATCCGGTGCGGTGGCAGCAGAGATGACTGCGTTGATGGGGAGATCGCAGAACGCCGAGATCTTGCGTTTGGTGTTAGCCCCGATCACCCGCTCGCTCCGGCCGACGATAATATCCGCATGGAGTCCCAGTTCCCGCAGCGCTTTTACCGAGTGCTGGGTGGGTTTTGTCTTGAGATCACCCATCGTATCTTCCGGGATGAGCGTCACATGGATCAGGACATAGTCTGTCCCGGGCAGCTCGCCACGCATCTGGCGTGCCGCTTCCAGAAACGGCATGCTCTCAATATCGCCGACGGTCCCGCCGACTTCCACAAGACAGACATCTGCATGAGTC
Source organism: Methanoregula sp. (assembly GCA_003136075.1). Classification (GTDB taxonomy): domain Archaea; phylum Halobacteriota; class Methanomicrobia; order Methanomicrobiales; family Methanospirillaceae; genus Methanoregula. The sequence continues at coordinate 6,172 of PNBP01000122.1, forward strand.
CCGTCAGGGAATTCCTCTTCGGCAGCCTGGCGGATGCATGCCTTTATCTGGTCGGTGATGTGGGGAATGATCTGCACAGTTTCGCCAAGGAAATCGCCGCGCCGCTCTTTATCAATGACCGTGCGGTATACTTTTCCGGTGGTGATATTGTGCGGCGCAGAAAGTTCGATATCCAGGAACCGCTCGTAGTTCCCGAGATCGAGGTCGACTTCACTCCCGTCTTTTAAAACAAAAACTTCCCCGTGCTGCGCCGGGTTCATCGTTCCTGCGTCGATATTCAGGTAAGGATCGATTTTGACTGCAGTCACCCGGTATCCCCGGTTCTTCAGGATGCGCCCCACTGAAGCCGCGGTAATTCCTTTTCCAAGGCCGCTCATCACTCCGCCGGTAATAAAAATATATTTCATCTGATCTCCCCGATTGCTTTACTGTTTTGATTCGATTCCGTATTATGATTATCTTTTCGCCGGGGAATGCGGAATTTTCGCACGCCTCCTGCCGGTGGCAGGTATTCCGGTGTGCCCCCGGATTTCGGGTATCTGCCGGTGCTGGATGAGAAGCCCAAAAAAAGATCATGCACTTTATCAGGCTGCCGGTGAAAAACTTCTCTGTGCCCCTGCGGATACCGGAAACCTTCATCCAGAAATGCGCCATCGTGGCAGGGTTCATCTGCCTGCTGCTCTTTACTGCAACGTTGCTCGCCCTCAACATCACCCCGGACTACCTGGATCTGCTCGCCAACAATGAACAGATGAAATATAATCTGGTTTTTCTTGCGGTACTTGCTCCCGGTGTCACGATTGTTACCCTCCTGCTCTTAATGGAGATCTGGAAGAAATAACCGGTCTGGACGGGTATACCCTTAAAAAAATTTCCTGTCAAAGGAACATTCATGTGTGCAGCAGACAAAAAATGGGGATATGAAACTGCGACAGATATTCTTCATTCTGGCGATTCTGTCATTTTTTTCCTGTTGTATCATACCGGTGATAGCTGCAAATGTAACTCCAACTGATGCAGCTACCCGGCTGTACAACATGGGTGTCGAAACGCTTGCAACAAATGATTATGAAGGTGCAATTGCGCTGTTCGATCAGGCACTTGCGTCGAACACCACAATGATAAAACTCTCAGATGCGCTGCTCTACACCTACCAGGGCAAGTCATTTGCGCTCATCCAGCTGGGGCGATACAACGATGCTATCCAGACAGCTGACGTGGGTATTGCACAATATCCAAAAGACGCCATGCTCTGGAACAACAAGGGATATGCAAACTATAAGCTCGGCAAATATTCCGATGCGATAACTGCATATAACAATGCGGTTTCAATCGATCCGACTTCCAGCGGGACATTTATCAACCAGGGAGATGCCCTTTTTGCAGCGGGGCAGTATGCCGATGCAGTCACGGCCTACAACAAATCGCTTGAAATCGACCCGGGAAACAGTAACACCACGGCAAAACTTGCAACTGCACAGAAAGCTGCAGCATCGGTCATTTCACCTGTTACCCTCCTCATCATCATTATCGTCATCGCATGCGCCGGAATCGCCGGGTATTATTTCATGAGGAAAAAGCCAGTCAAAGAAGAACCAAAAAAGAAGAAACCAGCCAAAAAATAATTTTTTAAAAAAGGGACCTGTTCCCGTTTATTCCTTCATGGTCGTTACGGCAAATGCCGCTGAAGTCCGTGAAAGGATCGTTTTTTTCGCGTCATCCAGACAGACATCCCCTTCGACAAACGCAACCCGCCTGCCTTTCCGGATGACACGCGCTTGTGCGAGTATCCTGCCTTCCCGCACGCCTTTGATAAAACTGGTAGATTCAGAGATGGTGGCAATACCCTCGTGTTCACCCAGCATAGGNNAGCAGCCCGCCCTGGAGCCAGCCCACCCCATTGAGCATATCCGGGCGCACCGTCATGCCGAGGACGGCTTTTCCCGTCTCATACTGCACAACATCAATACCCATCTGGCAAAAAAAGGGGTTTGCAGTGCGGCCGTTGTTTTTGATATTGTCAAGATAGGTCATTGTCCTCATAGACTGTTTTTCTATAAACAGGGATTAAGATTATCCAACCAATGAGATCAACAGTCCAGCGAACATTTTGTAAAGAAACCCCCCGGTACAAAACACTTTATTGGTTAAGCAGACGACGTATCCTTCATGCAGAACGAAGAAACAAAAGAGATGCTTGCCGACCTTATCTGGCTCAATGCCCTGATCGCAACCGAGCTGTTACAGGTAACCGAGAATACCTCCGCCATCCTTCGTAAAACCTCTCCGCCGGCAAGTTGCCTGGCCGAGCACCAGGCGCTCCGGGCCACTGCGCTTGCCATCGCAGAAAAATACCGGAAAAATACCATGCTTGCCCAGCACCTCACCGGCCACCAGTAATATTATGGGCAATCTTCACGCACCAGTAAGAGAGAGATACTCATACTGTTTCCTCCCTTCAAACAGGTCCGAACAAAACGAGATTTACCTCTGCGATAATGCGCCTGTCATTGCCGGGGAACGCTCATAACCAAAAAAGAAGGAAAAAACCCTGTCAGCCATGTCCACCGCACCCGATATTCCCTACAGCCTTGTCATACCCGCATACAATGAAGAGAAGCGTATCGCATGCCTTTTTGATGCGATCACCCGTTTTAACGGGGAGCTCATTGTCGTCTGTGACGGTACGGATTCAACAGCGGNNCCGCCCGGACCTGTCGATCCGGTGCCTGCGGTTTACCTCGCGTCTCGGGAAAGGAGGCGGGGTCATTGCCGGGCTCATGGCAGCACAGGCGCCACTTGTCGGGTATGTGGACGCCGATGGATCGACCAGCATCGATGAGATGGTCCGGTTGTTTTCCCGGCTTTCTTCCTCTGATGCTGTAATTGGTTCACGCTGGGTCGCCGGTTCGCAGCTTGGCGTCCGGCAAAGCCTGATGCGGCAGCTGGAGAGCAGGGGATTTAACCTGTTTATCCGGATCTTCTTTGGCCTTTCTTACCATGATACGCAGTGCGGGGCAAAAGTCTTTAAAAAAACCGCGCTCGATGTTGTAGTGCCAGCGATGATCTCGACCGGATTTGAATTTGATGTCGAACTCCTCTGGAGGTTGTCAAAGGGAGGGTACCGCATCGATGAATGCCCTATTGAATGGCAGAATAAGGGGGATTCACGGGTACAGAAACGCGATATGATCCGGATGCTTGCTGGTCTGCTGAAGGTCCGGTTCACTGCAGGGCAAGCATGATACCACGAAACGAACAGGAACAAAAAAAGGAAGCGATCAGGCTTTTTGAAGATGGCCGGTACCAGGAATCACTGGATATCTGCCACCTCCTTTTAGAGAGCGTAAAAGACCCTACCTTAGAGATCCTTGCCGCCACAAACCTCTTTTATACCGGAAAACTTGAGGAGGCCGAGGTCTTTTTCCGTGATATCGCGCAGAAGATGCCCGAATCGTCCTATGTCCACAGTTTTTTGGCAAACGTGCTGGAACACCGGGGCGATGACAAGGCCATTGCCGAGTACGCGCTTGCCGTGCACCTTGACCCGACAAACCTTGCAGCACTCCGGAGTTATGCCGATTACCTGATGGTGCGCAACGATTTCCGGGGCGCACTGCCGGTACTCAAACGACTGGTCGAAGCAGGGAAAAAACCCGGTGATGTGCAGGACCTGATGCAGGCGTTGATTGCCGCGGGAAATGCAGAGGAGGCGCTTGCCGTGTCCGCACGGCACGGGTCGGAACATACCCGGACCGGGGAATACGTGGATGCACTCATTACCCTGCAGAAGTACCGGGCTGCCGCTGATGCAGCCTGCCAGATCTACAAAGAGACCCGGGACCCCGCCATGCTGCGCCGGTATCTTGCCGCATGTTCGCTGGACGACCCCCATACCGGGCTGGATGCTTATGCCACGAATCTGACGGATACCGGACACGAAGAGATCCGGGCGGATTATGTGCGGCTCTTGCAGGCAAACGGGAGATATGCGGACGCGCTTGCGGCATTACAACCCCTGTTAGTCCGGTCGTCCCTGCCCCGGTACCTTCTCATAGAGGGTGAGATCCTTGCAGCGCTTGGGAATGTTGCAGAAGCGATCGCGTCGTATGAGCGGCTTATCGGTGACGAACTCATGACAAAAAACGATCTTGAGATGCTGGGGCGCATCATCCGGTCATACCGGTTATTTCTCGTTTCACACCTGACACCGGATGCGGCGAGAGCGCGTTTCTTACAGGTCGTTTCACAGGATGTAAACGTTGAGAGCCTGCTTGAAACCGCCCGTTTGTATGAGGACGAGGGAAATGCGATCGAAGCACGGGCATGGTATTACCGTGCCTACCGTGCGGATTATTTGAACGGCGGCCTGTATTATGCACAATTCCTGTCATGTCATGGGGAAGAGCGGGAGTGCGAAAAAGTGATGCTCTATATCCTGTCCAACGTGAAAAAGAGCGCGGATCTCGGGAGGGNNCGGCTGAAACGGCTGGTCGACCAGTTAATCAAACGTCTGGTCGAGCGCCGGGCGGGTTTAAGTTCGGATGAGCTGGAGCTGCTGGCAATTGCGTTCTCGATTGCGGCGCAACGGGCACTCGACGAGGCAGACTATGCAGGGTGCAAGTATTACAGTCTCTGCGGACTGGATGTCGTGCCGGCGCAGGCAGCAGGGTGCCGGATGGAGGATTTCCTCGGGTTTATCCGGGCCTGCAAAGACCAGTCGATTGCAGATCGTCCGGTAATGCAGGCAGCACCGATAAAAAAACGGGTGACGGCAGCACGACCGGTACTGGCCCCGACCGAACAGGTGGAATTATCAGAACAGGAGCAGAAGATCGTTGCATTTATCCGGTCACACCGCAAAGCAACCGAAATGGACCTGCGGACACTGCTCCAGACAAGGAGGGTGACCGGCATCGTGAACCGGCTTATCCAGAAAGCAATGGCACAGGGAATCATGCTCATCAGGAAAAATGGTGTGGGAGACGACGGGGAGATCTATGAATATGCCGGAACCTGAACAGATGGACCCGCGAAAGATTGCGAGCCTGAATATTATCAATGCCCTCAGGCGGGGCACGGTGCCAGCAGGAGGACTTGAGCGCATTGCTGTCGGCCTTGACGTGGAAGAAGGCGTTATCGCAAAACAGCTCGATTACGTGGCACAGGGCGGCGGCGACCTGAAATTTATCCGGGGCGATTACGGGAGCGGCAAGACGTTTCTGGTCGCCCGTGCCCTTGAGATCGCGAGCACCAAAGGGTTTGTCACCACTCACGTGGTCATCGGTTCACAGGCGCCGCTCTACAAGGTAAAAGCAATCTACCAGCAGATCTGCGCTAACCTTGTCACACAAGAAGAGGACCATGCGCTGAAAATGCTCATCGACAACTGGCTTTTTTTCATTGAAGAGCGGTTAATTTCGGTCAGCGGTTCCGGGGCAGAAGACACGGCACTTGAAGCAGCTACCGAGCGGGAGATCGAGGCAGCACTTGCCGGCATCAGCGAGATGAACACGGCACTTGCCGCAGCTCTGCGAACCTACTACCGGGCAAACAATGCCGGGGATTTTGCGCTGGCGCAGTCGGCACTCGGGTGGATTGCAGGCGAACCAAACATCGGCCGGGATTTCAAACAGAAAGCAGGAATCCGGGGGGAGATCGATGACACCATTGCGTTTGTCTTCTTAAAAGGACTCGTTAGGATCATCCACGAAGCCGGATACAAGGGTATTGCCCTTGCTGTCGACGAGATGGAGACGACGCAGGGGCTCCAGCGCAGCCAGCGCGAGAAGGGATATCACACGCTTGTCCAGATCATCGATGCGCTTGACCGGGGGGACATGCCCCGGTGCTATTTCCTCTTTACCGGGACGCCATCGTTCTTTGACGGATCCCGCGNNATGACCGGATTAATGTCGTGCAGGTGGACACATTCAAAAATCCCCGCCAGCCGCAGATCCATCTGCCAAAATTTGATACCGGTAAACTTGAACTGGTCGCGCTCAAGGTTATCGATGTCTATTCACAGGCGTACCGTGAAGTTGACCGCGAGCGGATCTCCCACCGGTTTATCCGGGCGATGATCAAAAAGATCACCACCCGGTTTGGCGGGAGGATTGACGTGATCCCCCGTATTTTCCTCAAGGAATTTGTCGATGTGCTGGACAAATGTGAACTCTATGACCAGTATAACCCGTGGGACGGGTATGAGTTCGGCGCGGAGCACTTAAAAGGCGAACTCAAAAAAGAAGAAGAAGCGGTCATGGTCGTCGAGTTCTAAAAAAAAATTCTCGCGCAACCATGATAGCATTAAATTGTTTAAATGAGCACCATACCGGCATGAGAGGGTTTATCCGGCTGGGTATTGTGCTCGTTCTTGTCTTTTGCGCACTACCAGCAGCGGCCAGTGCAGTTTCAATAACCCTCAACGCCACCCCCACCCAGGCACATATCGGCGATATCATTACCCTCAACGGTTCAGTATCCGGCATCAAAACGATTGCAGTGTATCTCTTTGTGACCGGGCCGGGGCTTGATCCACGGGGGGTTACGCTTGAAAACTTCAATATCCCGGCAGGCAGGGGGTTGTTTACAACATCCCCAGTTGACCTGGATACCGGGAACTGGCAATACCAGTGGGATACCTCAATAACACTGGGGGAGATGCGGCCCGGGAAATACACGGTGTATGTGGTGAGTTCTCCCATCGATAAACAGCAGTTTGAAGGAGGGGATTTTGCCAAAGCGGATATCATGCTGCTGCCCTCCAGCGAACCAACAACTGCAATCCCCTTGTCTCCTGTGACCCCGGTTATCGCGCTTATCGCTGCCGGGTTGATTGGCTGCGGTGTTTGGCACCGGGTTAGAAAAGAATGAAACGACCTGATTTTGCATCACTATAAGGGAAAATTTTGTTGCGTTTATTGTCGGGGAGACACCTGAATTGATAACCGTGTTTTGGCGAAATGCTTCTTTTAATTTTAGCATAGAATTGGAGAAATACAATAAAGGTTTCTTGAATTGTAAATTTTAAAGATGCCTCCCACCCCTTATGGGGTCGCTTGAGGGGTCTCGTCGACCCCTCGCTGGGCAAAACGGTTATCTATTCATAAAATGGTTGATTTTCATCAGACCTACGATAATTAGATTTTACAAACCGCCGCGGGGGCGCCCCGTCGGGGGCGGCGGGGGTCATCGTAACCAAGGGTATGGGGGCATCAGCTCCCATCTTTGATACCAGTCCGTTCGGTTTGTTTCTGCAAAAAATGCAAGGATAAATCATACCGATAAAAACCAAAAATCTCAAAAAAAAGAAAAAAAATTTATCGCTTTTTACCCGCGCTCATCCGCCGGATCCTGACGGAATTTGCATGGGCGTGGAAACCTTCTGCGGTGGCAATCGTTTCAACGATATCCCCGATTGTTTCAAGCCCGTCCCGGTCAATCATTTCAACCGATGCGGTCTTGCAAAAGTGCTGCACGTCAAGCCCGGAATACATCTTTGAATACCCGGCAGTTGGCAGCACGTGGTTTGTGCCGACCGCGTAATCCCCGCAGGCAACCGCGGAATACCGGCCGACGAAAATGGCACCGGCATTTTTCACCCGGTTAACGACAAGAAGCGGGTCAGCTACCTGTATCGAGAGGTGCTCGGGTGCGACAACATCCGAGGCTGCAATCGCCGCGTCGAGATCGGCAACAACGGCATACCCGGAGTTTTTCATCGCCTGCTCGATAATCTCTTTTCGCGGGGCTTGTGCAAGCTGGGCGGCAACTTCACGGCCGACTTTCTCCGGGAGGGACTTGTCCGTCGTAATAAGGATGCAGGCGGCGTTCGGGTCGTGCTCTGCCTGCGCAAGGATATCTGCGGCAACAAATGCCGGGTCTGCAGTTTCATCGGCAATAATCCCGATTTCGCTGGGGCCTGCCGGGAAATCGATCTCGACGTGTTCCAGGAGCATCATCTTTGCGAGAGTCACGTACACGTTCCCGGGCCCGACAATCTTCTGGACGGGTTGTATGGATTCCGTGCCAAGCGCCATCGCGGCAATTGCCTGTGCCCCACCCGAGCGGTAAATCTCGGTCACACCGGCAATGTCCAGTGCGACGAGCGTCATCGGGCTGATCGGGGGCGGTGAACAGGCGCAGATCTCACGGACACCGGCAACTTTTGCCGGCACTGCACACATCAGCGCTGACGACGGGTAAGCTGCCCGGCCGCCGGGGATATAAAGCCCCACCCGGTTCAGCGGGGTGGTCTTGATGCCAAGGACGATGCCCGGCTCCATCTCCTGAAGCCAGAGGTCCCGTGGGCGCTGCAGTTCGTGGAAGCGTTCGATGCGTGCGTGTGCTTCGACAAGGCTTTCCACGATCCGTGAATCCACATCGTCATACGCCGCTTCACGCTCATCGTCAGAAACCGCGATCTCCGTCAATTCGACGTGGCGCGAGAGTTGGCGTAAAGCGGTATCGCCGTCAGTTCGCACCCTTTCTATAATATCGGTGACCGTGGCACGCACATCTTCCAGGCTCGATTTTCTGCCGGCAACCCACGCATCGATCTCGACTGCCTTCCACATAGTGCGAATAGCTTCGGCTGGAAAGGTTGTTAAGGTTTCGTCGCGAAAAAAAAGGAATCAAAACGAATGGTGTACCGGTATTTTTGCTGTATCAGGTCGTGTTCTTTGTGGCCCGTTTCCGGTAAAACATCAGCAGGTACACGGCAAGCATCCCGACAATGAAGCCCACTGTAATGGAAATTACCAGAGACAGTATCCCTATGAGCCCGGTGACCAGATACGAATCGGTTTTGAGACTGTGACGGGCCATCTCAATACCGACAAAGACCAGTAATGCACCAAGGACCCCGATGGCAACAATGGAGAGTACCTGCGGGGAGGTGAAGAACAAGGCAAGGATAATGAAGATCACACCGGCAAAGATGCTAGCCCCGCCGGTCCGTGCCCCGTACCGGTACTGCCCGGCAAGCCCGCCCGCACCATGGCACATCGGAAACCCCCCGAACGGGACCGAAGTCAGGTTCATCAGGCCGATGGTGGTGGAGAGTTTTTTCGGCGGCACATCCGTCCCGAACAGATCCTTGGTCAGCAGGGATGTCGCAAGAATCGCGTTTGCAATGGTGAGTACAACCTGCGGGAGCACCAGCGTGGAGAGAGCTGATGGGAAGTCCGTGGGAATGGGGAAGACCAGCTGGGGCGGGGGGATCATGCTGAGCGGCGGAATGCCGTGAATGATAATCCCGCCGATAACACCTGCTGCAATGACGCAGACCGACGAGAGGTCAGGCACATTGCGGTAGCGGACAAGAAGAATAAATGCGACAACAATGGCGACCCCGATGACAAAGAAGAATGCATCCTTTACCACAAAATCCACGGAGGCTTTGAAGAGGAGCAGCGCAAGCCCGAGCTGGATGCCCCGCACCACGCTCTCCGGCACCCATTTTTCAATGACGCAAAAGCAACGGCCATAGCCAAGCACCATGAACACGACCCCGAGGATCAACCCGGCAGCGGCGATCTCCCCGCTCCCGATACCGCCGGCGATTACGATCACCGCGATGGCTTTCATCGGCTCAAGCGGGATCGGGAGACGGTAATAGAGCCCGGTCAGGATAAACCATATGCCAAAAAAGAGGAGGATATACCGTGAGTTGACGTCAGAAACCAAGGCGACCGCAAGGATCAGCGGGATGATCGTCCCAAAATCCCCCAGCGATCCGGCAAACTCCGACAGGGAGAAGGAAATGGGGCGTTTGGTTTCAGATGTCATTTTATCACAAAAATGCCGGTGGCCGGACTACTCTGCCCGGATGATGGTGCCGACGTTCTCACCCTTAATGGCTTTCTCAATATTGCCCTTTTTGTGGCAGTTGATGATCCGGATTTCCCGGATATTTGATGCTTTGGTAAGCAGGTCAAGGACAATTCGTTCGATGACCAGGTCTTCAAGATCCATCCTGACCAGTTCCCCGGCTGTAATATCCCTGATAAACTCCGCATCAGGGTTCTTAAACGGGTCCTCGGTATAGAGCCCGTCCACGTTCTTGCCGATGATGCAGTTCTTCGCGCCGATCATTTCAGCGATAAGGAATGCACCGGTATCGGTACGATGCGGCGGGATCATGTCGGACCGCGAAGGGTGCTCATACAACCCATACGGAGGAGTGCCGTGAATGACCGGGAGCATCCCGAGCTTGATGAGCATGGGGAGTTCAAGAAGATCGCCGGAGTGGATCCGTGTCCCGTTGTATTTTGAGAGGAGGATGGAGACCATGATGGCGTTCTGTTCGGAAATTTTTCCCGAGAGCTCGGCAAGTACTCCTGTTGGCATGCCAAGGTTCATGCCAACGTCCATGATATGCCGTACCCGGCCTCCACCCCCGGTGACGATGAGTTCCTGGTGCTTTTTTGACAACGCACCAATCTCCTCGCAGAGTGGGAACATGACATCGCGCCCGTAATCAATGACGCCATGACCGCCAATCTTGATTACATTGACATCCGGCGCGATCCGGATCTGCCGGGGAAGTTTTGACGGTTTGATCATGCCTTTGCGGACAAGGGTCTCTCCCTGTAAACCGCTTTTTAGTTCAAATCGTTTACTCATAGTAACCAGAACACAAATAAGAGTTCTACAAAACGTAGTATTAAGTCCACGTAAACCAATTGGTATATCAGACACTGGCCGGGTGTACTGCAGTAAATTATAAAAGATCGTCAAACGGTCGGTGAGGTGCAGTATCATGAAGATTTTCGTTCGTGAGCGCCAGAAAGTTGGCGAGGGTGTCGAGCAGCCAAAGTATCGCGTGGCTGCCGTTGTTGGCGGTCAGATCCAGATTGAGGCAACTCATTTCAGGAAATTCGAGATCGAACAGATCGCAAAAGAAGCAGGTGCAGAGATCGTGTACCTGAAGCCTGTACCAGAAGAAGCCAAAAAGAAACGCCACTAACTTTTTTTCTTGATTTTTCAATTATAATCTGAATTAAAAATAAATTTCAAACCGTGCGACGAAGCCTGCCGCCCGTGGTTTTTTTTATAATCTCGATCCGGCGAGGCCACGCTTTCATATTCAGGGTAAAAATGGCCGGCATCCTGATCGCACGTCAATTATTCCCGGTATTTTTGTTCCGGGCATTCGCATCACACGTATCTTTATGCGATCCTTTCCAATACATGGATAAGACCCAGTATGGTTGTCCTCTCTGTTGACTGTCTTTTTGATGCCGCTGTCCGCATTATGGTACAGGAACGTTCGATCAGTATCACCTTCTCACCGGAAAGCATCAGCATAAAATTCCCCACCACCCGCAGGCTCGCTGAATTCCTGGAAGTCCCCCATTACTATATCCTTCCCTATTTTGCGATGATGGAACAGGAAGAGCTGGTAACCCGGGCAGAGCGTGTCGGTATTCTTACCACGCCAAAAGGAAGCGAGAAACTTATTGCCCTGATGCAGGCAGGCTACCCGCAGGAAACCCGGGAGATTCTTGGCACCACCATCTTTTCTGAGCTAACCTACAGGCCGGGACTGCAGTAACCCCACGTTTTTCGCAGGTGACTAACCAAATGTATGTCTGGTATACCACCTGTTTACCAGTTGATTAACGTAATTTATTTTACAAATAAGAAAAGAAACATTCAAGAGTTTTCTAAACGAAGTTGTGCGTGGTCTAACTATGGTTAAAAAAGTGCATGTTGGATTGGTTGCTCTTGCAATCATTCTTGTAATTGTATCTGTGTGTCTCGCCGGTTGTACAACAACGCCGACACCAGCACCAGCGCCGGCAGCGAACACCACACCGGTGAAACTGGTCATCGCGACGACGACAAGCCTCTACGATACCGGGCTGTTAAATTATCTCCAGCCCAAGTTCGAAGCGCAGAATAATGTGAAACTCTTCATCACCTCGCAGGGAACGGGAAAGGCAATCCAGCTCGCAATGAACGGCGACGCTGACGTCCTGCTCGTCCACTCCCCCGCACAGGAACTGACATTCATGAAGAACGGGTACGGGTTGAACCGCAGGTCGTTTGCATCGAACTCGTTCATGATTGTCGGCCCGAAGAATGACCCGGCAGGCATCATCAACATGACGCCGGAGAATGCCTTCACCACGCTCTACACAAAGGGCATGAACAAGACGGCGAATGTCTACTTTGTTTCCCGCGGCGATGGCTCCGGGACGCAGACCGCTGAACAGAATATCTGGAAGAATGCCAAGTACAATTACACGGTCCAGATCGAGAAATCCGGGCCCTGGTACATTGAAGCAGGCAAAGGCATGGGGGACACCCTCCAGATGGCAAGCGAGAAAGGCGCATATACCCTGACCGATGAGGGGACCTATCTTGCCTACAAGAGCAACCTGACCCTTGTCCCGGTCATCACCAAAGGTTCAAGCCTCTTAAACATCTACAGCGTCATGGCCGTATACAATGACAAGCAACCGGCGGACAAGATCAAGCTCGCAAACACCTTTATCAACTTCCTGATCTCTCCGCAGACACAGGCAGATATCGGGAATTATGGTGTGGACAAATACGGAAAATCCCTGTTTATCCCGATGAGTGTCAGCGTTCCTACCGCAGCTGCGGGCTGGGTTGGCGATTATAGCACCCCGGCAACAGCAATTGCACCTGCCGCCCCGGCAGCCAATGCAACCGTTGCTGCTGCAGTTAATGCGACATCGACTGTGAACGCCACCAAAGGCATCGGCACAACCAATTAATCCCTTTTTTTTTACCGTGAGGAAACGACAGTGAGTGACATTATCTCAGGGATTGTCCAGGCTTTCAACCTGATTATCACCCTGAACCCAGATGTCATGCAGATCGCGCTCCTCTCCCTGTACATCTCCCTTTCAGCAACGATTATTGCTGCCTGCATCTCGATTCCTCTCGGGGGAATCATCCATTTTCATGAATTCCGCGGGAAGGCAGTCCTCCTCACGATCATCCAGACGCTCTACTCTATCCCAACCGTCGTGGTCGGCCTTGTCATTTACCTGATGATCTCCCGGAGCGGTCCGCTGGGCTTTTTTGGCCTCCTGTTCACGCCGGAAGGAATGATCCTTGGCCAGACCGTTNNATCCCGATTATGGTGGGGCTCGTGATCACGGCACTTGGCGGCATTGACCACACGATCCGCGATACGCTGCTCTCCCTTGGAGCGACAGACTTCCAGAGCATTTTCCAGATTATCAAAGAAGCACGGTTTGCAATCCTCAGCGCGGTTATCCTCGGCTTTGGGCGGGCCATCTCAGAAGTCGGTGTCGCCATGATGATCGGGGGTAACATTCTTGGAGAGACCCGGGTGCTGACAACCGCAATTGCCCTCCAGACGGGGATGGGCGACTTTCCGTTCTCGATCGCGCTTGGCATCATCCTTCTTGCGATCGCCCTGGTCGTCGTTGTCTGCTTAAACCTCATTACCCGGAGGTATGGAACATGATCCGGATTGAGGATATCACAAAAACATTCGGGAAGAACGATGTGCTCAAAGGCATCACTCTTGAGATCAAAAAAGGCGAGATCTTTACGCTGATTGGCCCCAGCGGGAGCGGCAAGACAACCGTTCTCCGCATCCTCGATCTTCTCGACAAGCCCACATCCGGAACCTATCTTTTTGATGACACGGACACGCAGGCTCCCGGGACGGATGTGCTCGCGTTCAGGCGGCGCATGGCGATGGTCTTCCAGAAACCAGCAGTCCTGAACACGACGGTAGAGGAGAACGTCGCGTTCGGCCTGAAATTCCGGAACGCGAATCCGTCAGAGATTACAGGAAAAGTTGCTGCTGCCCTTGGACTGGTCGGGCTTTCCCATCTTGCCGGCNNCCGACGTGCTGCTGATGGATGAACCAACGGCAAACCTTGACCCGGTCTCAGCCGATATCATCGAATCGCTTATCCAGAAAATCAACCATGACCACAAAACCACCATTATCCTTGCGACGCATGACATGGCGCAGGGCCAAAGGCTCGCTGACCGTATCGGGGTCATGATGGACGGCCGGCTTGTCCAGCAGGGGACCAGTCATGATATTTTCTACCGGCCACAGGGCCGGCAGATTGCCCGGTTTGTCGGCATCGATTCTGCACTGACAGGCACGATAAGCACCAACACCGGCGGGCATGCCTGTATCGATGTTCACGGCATCCGTATCGAGGCACTCACCTCCCTGCCACCGCAGACCCGGGTCGAACTGTACCTGCGCCCGGAAGAAGTGACCCTCACCATACCCCATGCGGCCGAAAGGGAACGAAAAAGTGTACGCAACCAAATCCCGGGCACGATTACAAAACTGGTGCCCCACGGGCCATTTATCCGGGTAACCGTTGACTGTGGTTTTTTGCTTATCGCTCTGGTGACCCGGCTTTCGAGTGAAGATCTCCATCTCGCTATCGGAATGCCGGTGATTGCCGAGATCAAGGCAACTGCCATTCACGTGCTGGCAGCAGCATCCGTGACGGGTATTCAATAAATTTATCTGTTCTCTTTTGTAACAGTCAAGTGAGAGCGCAATGACGGATCTGCTTACTGATTTTTTGATTTACGTCGGAATAGGAGTGATCATGTTCTCCATCGGCATGATCCTCGGTTACCAGCTGCTGATGATGCATTACCAGAAGCGGTTTATGATTCTTGCACAGCAGTGTTCTGATGCCGATTCGGTCGTCCCGCTGGTTGATGAACTGGCAAGGGAGACCTGATTTTTGGGGGGAAACGATGGTTGATAGTTTCAGTTACACCCTGATCAGCATCACAACACTCTGTTTTGGGCTGATTGTCAGTTTCCAGATCGCCCATATCCATTACTGTCGGCGACTGACCACGCTTGTCCGCCGCTCCATATCGACAAGAACCATTGCGCCGGTCCTTGCGGAATATGAAAAATATAACACGAAATAATTTTTTTTCGCAAATATGTTTTTTATGAAAATTTTTAGGTTTTTTACGGGCTCATAGGATAAAATCGGTTATTATAAATTTTTGTGCGATGCTCCCCCGCCTCAGGGTCTCTTCGAGGCACGGCGGGGCAAATGGATTTTTTAATTGATAAAACTGGATACATTTTTGATGTAAACGATTCTTCCCACCACTGATGGGGTCGCTTGAGGTGTCTCGCCGACCCCTCGCTGGGCAAGACAGTTTTTGATATCGAAAAGAATAAATGATGTCCATTCTATCTGGAGAACTCTCATTTTACAAACCGCCGCACAGGAAGCCCCATCGGGGGCGGTGGGGTTCATCATGATCGGGGGTATGGGGGCATTTTGCCCCCATCTTTGTATCTGGTCAATATTTTCGTCTCTCTAAAAAGAGATCAGCAATCAGCCTGTTTCCTACCCTTTTTGTTACCTGCATAAGAGCAGGTTAATACCAGAAAATAAAACGTATTAGCAGATGCGCTGCACAATTCTGGCGAGCGGGAGTAAGGGCAACTGCACCATTATCGAAGGGCAGGGCGGGGCAATCCTTATTGACGCCGGCTTAAGTGCAAAAGAGACCCTTGAACGCTTATCAAACGCTTCCTGTACAGCGGACACAATCCGGGCGGTGCTTGTCACGCACGAACATGGCGATCACATAAAGGGGCTGGACGTGCTGGCGCGAAAACTCGCTGTCCCCATCTATGCTACGGAAGGCACGCTGAACGATTTTCTCTGTCACCGGCGCACATCCACAAAAGCGCTGACGACCCATACCTGCCGTGCGCAGGAGACATTTACCATCGATGATTTTACCATTACGCCGTTTGCCACGTCCCATGATGCTGCAGAACCCTGCGGGTATGTGGTCCGGGAGAATGGTGCCCGGCTTGGCTACTGCACCGATACCGGCATCCTCACTTTGCAGATGGTCTCGCTGCTTAAAGATTGTGATGGCATGGTGCTGGAAAGCAACCACTGCCCGGATATGCTCGCCAACGGCCCATACCCGGAATCATTGAAACGCCGGATACGGTCCAGTCGCGGGCACCTGTCCAACCGTGCAGCAGCAAAAGCGCTCCAGGTACTGGGAAAAGATGTGCCACAGGTTATCCTTGCCCATTTAAGTGAGATCAACAATACACCGGAAAGGGCACGGGCCAGCGCCCGCGAGGGTCTTGGGTTGTTTTACGAAGAAAAAATGCTGACGGTCGCAACGCAGCAGGGGTCTACCCAACAATGCCCCCAGCGTATTGACCTCTGATGCTTATGCGCCAAAACAGCACCTGCACACCGTTGTATTCAGCCCGTTCACCTTCTGGCCGTTAACTGCTGATTTTCAGCACCCTCTGGCAGTACTGGTCAATGGCATCGACCAGCACTTTCTTTGCCCGTTTGATCTTCTTTCCATCCTCGGAAAAGAAATCAGTTGTCACGTACTCAAGCAGGGTCACGAAATAATGCTGCGGCCCGAATTTTACCTTGATCTCATCCAAGCAGGCATGCGCCTCAAAATGTTTTCCCGCCATGATCTCGAAGGCAAAGTCGAGGACCAGCGGGACCTGGGCAGGGATATTCTTCTGGATTGCCATTTTCCGGAAATAGTAATAGGTTTCCACCCGTGCCGTGACAATAGAGAGTTGCATGCCATAATAGATCGGCTCAAGATCGTCAGGATACTGCTGGGTCATCTGTTTGACGACCCCGGCAACTCCACCGGCATCCCGTTTCTCCAGTTTGACCTTGTAGAGCTCCCGTAAAAAGACCATGTANNAGAACCGTTCAATGGCAATTTTCAGGAGGTCTTCCTTGACTTCCAGGTTATGGTCCCGTGACGCTTTTTCAAGCCCGATCCGGATAAACTCCCGCTCGCTGGGGAACCATGCAATCGCCTGGTTGATCATGAACCAGAAGATCTTGGTGATACCCGGGTCATCGGCAATTCCCATGTCTTTAAGCCGGTTGACAGGAGGTTTGATACGGATAAGCTCGATCATCTGTTCCCTGGCGGCAAGCGACATATCATTGGGGCGGTGACGGGTATCCTCCTCGTCGATCCCGGACTGCTGGGTGGAGAGGACAAAGTAGCAGTAGGCGATGGCAGGGCAGATGATCGCATCAATTGGCCGGCATTTTTTCAGCCGTTCGATCGCTTCGGCATATTTTCCGCCATTGACCAAACGCATCCCCAGCCGTATATCATATATAGCACGCCCTTTCTTCCTGCGCTTGTTGCGGATTGCATAATCAAAGAGTTTCTCGACGACAGCAATATCATCGGATTTATTTGATTTTTCAAGAACCGCAAGCGTGATCGTGTCGATAAACCTGTCGTACAGGTCATCGCTGATATCAGGGACCGCTTTTTCAATAGAGGATATGACGTGGCCATAAAAAACCGGCGTATTCGCATCAATTTTATCGATGTTTTTATCGATATAATCGAGAAATTCCTTTTTTAACTGATCCAGTTTTACCCGGAGCACTGCCTCCGGTTGCCACTCTTCACCCATGCTTACCGTCCCGGCTTTAAATGATATTTTTATTTGATGTGTTCCGTAATTAAACTTGCATCCTGATTATTATTTTTTGCTTAGTCTTCGTCGCCGTTCGCACGAAACGGATCACAAGAAAAAGAAAATGTTAATCCCTTACATCACCAAAACAAGAGCAGAAACGCCATGCTCTTTATGGAGTTCTCCCGGTGCTGCGAGCAGCTTGAAGGCATTTCCGGCCGGTTGGAGATGATCGATGTCATCAGCCGGGTGCTGCTTGGGCTGTCACCGGAAGAGCTGCCGGTCTTTGTCCGGTTTATCATGGGCCGGATATTCCCTGACTGGAGCTCGCAGAAACTGGGGATTGGCCCCAACCTGCTCTATGAGGCAGTTCATCTGGCCTCGGGATTTAAATCGGAAATCGTGATAGACCGGATCAACAAAACAGGTGACGTGGGGAAAGCCGTAGAAGAACTCATGTCAAAAAAGTCGCAAATCTCGTGGTCTCACCAAGATCTCGAAATTTTGTATGTATACAACAAACTTATCAGCATATCAGCCCGTGGCGGGACAACCTCCCAGAAAGAAAAAATACGTACTGCAATGCTGCTTTTAGGGGATGCGAGCCCACTCGAAAGCCGGTACCTTGCCCGGATCATGCTTGAGGAACTGCGTATCGGTGTCGGCGAGGGTAGTGTCCGCGAGGCGGTTGCAAAAGCCTTTGCCGTGGACTCTGCACTGGTTGAGCATGCGGCGCAGGCGATCAATGATCTGGGGGAAGTCGCCCGCCTGGCAAAAACCGGTCCTGCTGCTCTTGCCGACGTGAAGATCACGCTGTTCCACCCGGTGCGGATGATGCTTGCCCAGCAGGGAACGATTGCGGGGATGATAGAAGACCATGGCATGGTTGCTGCGGAATACAAGTATGACGGGTCGCGGTTCCAGTTCCACAAAAAGGGCAACGACTGCCGGCTGTACTCCCGCAGGTTAGAGGATGTGACCTCTGCCCTGCCCGATGTGCTGTCGCAGCTGCTTTCCTCAACCGGCCATGATGTGATCCTCGACGGGGAAGTGATCGCGATAAAAGACGGCAAGCCGATGCCGTTCCAGTCCGTGCTCCGACGTTTCCGCCGGCGCCATGATATCGCGGAAGCGCAGGAGGCAATTGAGATGGTGCCCAATGTCTTTGATATTCTCTATCTCGACGGGGAGATGCTCATTGACCTGCCGTTTGCCGGGCGGCGAAACCTGCTGGTGAGCGTCCTCCGCCAGCATGTCGCACCGCAGGTGGTCAGCAGCGATCCTGCCGTAATCGAGCAGACCTACAACGATGCGCTCAGCGCCGGGCATGAGGGAATTATGCTGAAGGTGACCACCTCGCCTTACACGCCGGGCCAGCGGGGAAAGAACTGGATCAAGATCAAACCGGAGGTGGACACGCTTGACCTTGCGGTGATAGGCGCTGTCTGGGGCGAGGGCAAACGGGCGCACGTCTTTGGCTCATTTTTAATGGCCTGCCAGGACCAGGGAAAACTCGTTCCCCTCTCGTGGGTGGCGACCGGCTTCTCTGATGACCAGCTTGCCGAAGTCTACGACCTGTTAAAAGACCAGGTCATCTCAAAGTCCAAAAACGAGGTCCGGTTTGAGCCCGGGCTGGTCTTTGAAGTGGGGTATGCAGAACTCCAGGCAAGCCAGACGTACGAGGGAGGGTTTGCCCTCCGGTTCCCCCGGTTTATCCGGATCCGGGATGACAAGGATATCCCCGAGATCGAGACCATCGAAAGTATCCGTGACCGGTACATGAGCCAGTCAAAATCCGCACAGGCTTACCAGGACTGAAACAGGGTCCGCTGGGTGCGCATCTCCGAAATGAGGGTGCTGTGCGGCAGCCAGTGATCAAACCCGATGCATGCNNATGCATGCCGATGCGGTTTGCGTTGCCTGTTCCAGCGACGCACAGGTCACCGGCGGGGATGCCATCGCTTTGCGGGCCGCCTCCCGGATAACCCATGTCCCCAGCGGCGCCCAGTAATCGCTGGAGATATGGCGGATGACAATTACCCGGGCAGACCGCCGGATGGCGGCGAGATATTCGCAGGCGGCAAGCCGTGCAGAGTAATAGGCCCCGGAGATCGGGGAGTACCCGGTCTTTTTCATGCCTTCCCGGTCCTGCACGATCACTTCCTCTGCTCCTGCCCAGAGCGTCTGCTTTCCCCACACCTCGATCATCTCGTAGCGCCAGTCCCCGGGGGCAAGGATGCAGACGATATGGTTGCCAAAGATCTTGCCTTTAAAGACACGGTAGTCGTCAATCGAGGGGAACCGGGCGATCTCCTTTTTTAGCGCGGTGGACACCGTATCGTCAACTGCAGTTATGGCCCAGCGGGTGGGGACAAAATGCCGGTTCTTTCCAAGGAGCCCGGCGGTCATGAGTTTTGTAATCTCGTAGACATCGCTTCCCGCACGCGTCAGCTCGATACAGGCATCGGTTGCCCGTATGTCCAGGTCCGAGGTGATCCTGTCTACCTGCCGGCCGACCGTTGCGCTGCCAACGAGATCGATCTCTTTGACCGTCCCGCTCAGGCCCACGGGCGCAACAGTCCCATCGAAGGTCATGGAGAACGTGACCGGCTTTTCAAAGGCCACATCCACGTCGAGAGGGCGCGACGAGAGCGCGATCTCCTGCAGGGTATCGCAAAACCGGTGGACAGGGGAACTCCCGCGGATTGTCCGTGAACGGATACCCACGATATCCTCAATGCCGAGGTTGCGGGCGAGCCAGTCCGGGGGATGGTCATTGTCGTTGATAAGCAACGGGCCACCGTTGACGTCAGGGTAGCCAAAACTCCCGATAAAAACAGAGGGTGAACTCCCCTGGTAGCTGCTCGAAGGTTTGAGCGTCACCTGCGACTGGAACCGGCTGACAATCGGGCACCGGGGCAGGCCGCACATCCCTTTACCCTTGCACTGAACGCACTGCATGCCAACCGTCCCGGCGCCTGCTGCCGGCCTACCTTTTTACCAGCCGGGTCTCTTCTGTACGCGGCGGCGGGATTGTCCGGGAGACCGGGGTTTCTCCTTCCACAAACGAGATCCACCAGCCCGGGTCATACCGGGCACCGCACTCCGGGCAGATCAGGATTACCCGGTACAGTTCCCGGGTCGATTTTACCGGGTTGCCTTTGCCGGCATTCACCCGGAGAAACGACGTATGGAACCCGAACTCGTACCCGCACTCCGGGCAGGTATGAAGCTCGTCCTCGACTTTTACCGGGGTAATTTCGTCAGAAATTTTCATTCATCACCGGTGACGGGATAACAACCCTTTGCGGGGCTTGTTTTTGCGGGAGCCTGCCGACTCGATGATCTCTGCTGCATTTTTCCGGCCATCGACAGCGGCAAGTGCCGGACCAGATGGCCGGATGACAAGTGCCATGGTTTCGGCAATTTTTTTCTCAAGCACATCAATGGTTGCCGTCCTCCCGTCGATGGCAATACCGGCACCCATATCCTCGATCTTTCTGGCATTGTTCTGCTGCTCGGGATGGTCCGGGTCCATGATAATCAGCACCGGTTTTTCAAACAGCATCGCTTCATGCAGGGTGGTAAGCCCGCCATGCGCAATCGCTATCCGTGCACGGGCAAGATGTTCATAGAGGTTTGGCACATACCCGTGGGAGATAAAATTACCCGAGGATTCCGGGAGCTTTTCGCCGGTGTAAAAAACATCAAAGCACAGGTCTTTTCTCCGGTCGGCTATCGTCCGCAGCAGCTGGTAGAGCGGCAGCTTGTAGGGCTCGCCGCCAAAACTGGTGAAGATGGTTTTTTGTGCGAACGTGTACCGCGAGGGGTTGATGTCAAGAAACGGCCCGGTGAAATGATATTTTTCCTTCTCTTTTGGGGGGACACGGATATTGTACTCGCTGATGGTATCCGGTGCCGGGTAATCCGGGACAATAACACCGTCAGCTAACCGCAGGTAGCGCCGTATCAGGAAATTTAAGGCGCGAAAGACCGGGTTTGTCGAGCCATGGGGGCCATTGAAATGGTTCTGGTTGGTGATAAAAAAGACCGGGATTTTCTGCACTTTTGCCGCGATGACACCCCCATACATCGTATCGCAGACCACGCAGTCGATCGCGAGCGTGCGGATATACCGGCGCACCAGGACCGCCGATCGCGCCATATTCGGGACGATCCATTTCGAGCACCAGAGGGTTTTTTTCAGGGAAAAAAAACCGTTTTCTCCCTCAAGACAGACTTCCCGCTGCCCAGGGTGAAGGTTGGTGCACCCGTGGTTTGCGAGAAAGTCATAGGATTTGCCGTAGGCGACAAAATGCACGGTATGTCCCCGCTGCTGGAGGTAATGCCCGATATGGACGGACCGGGATGCGTGCCCGAGCCCTTCGCCACATACGACAAACAATATCCGCATTGGTCTGTTCTCCTAAGAATTCCTGCTGCAGGTGCCGGTCATANNCCTCAGGGACGATGATCCACGCGACGATATAGGCGACGATACCAATCCCCAGCGATACGCAGGTCAGTACTACCCATACCAGCCGGATGACAGTCGGGTCGGCATCGAGATAGAGCCCAAGGCCCCCGCATACGCCCCCGATTATCCGCTCGCTCTTTGACCGGTGCCACCGTTTCATGACGACAGGTTGGTTTTCTTCATCATTAAATATGATTGCTGCACAAAAACATCTATTCCTTTGGATAGTAAAAAGAGGGTAATTCAGGTACGGATCATGGCACAGGAGAGCGGGACGGGTTGTCTGGCGACGTTTGGGGCGGGGTGCTTCTGGGGCGTCGAAGCGGCATTTGGCGACGTGAAGGGTGTGACGGCAACAGCGGTTGGCTATATGGGGGGCACGCTCGCCCATCCCCGCTACGAGGACGTGTGTTCGGGTACGACCGGGCATGCGGAGGTGGTGCAGGTCACCTATGATCCAAAGATTGTATCCTACGATGACCTGCTTTTAGTGTTCTGGTCAATCCATGACCCGACCCAGCTGAACCGGCAGGGCCCGGATTACGGGACCAATTACCGGTCGGTGATCTTTTATCACACGCCGGAACAGGCGGCGGCAGCGCAGGTGTCAAAGGACCGGCTCCAGCAGACCGCAGCCTGTCGCACGAAAAAAATTGTTACGGAGATTGTGCCGGCGCAGGAGTTCTGGCGGGCCGAAGAGTATCACCAGCACTACCACAGGAACCATGGTGGCGGCAGCTGCCGGTGGTAAAAAAAAGAGTATATAGTCCGGAAAACCATAGAGTACCTATGCCATCATCATCACCAACGCGAGGAGTTTCAGAAGTTTCGGTAGAACTTCTTCTTATAGTCCTTGTCGTTGCGCTTGCAATTATTACGTATGCTGCTTTTTCCGGCGCCCTTAATTCTGTATTCTTTAAAAAGTCCGTATACATCGCGGGAAACGCAGCTGCGGTCAATCTTCCCCGTGCAAGCGGCATTCCTGACCAGATATTGTCCTATACCGCCAACCAAGGGGATCCCTTCTACCTGACCGGACAGACCTCCCATATCAGCGGGAATCAGGTGACGCTCCAGGCGATCCGGCCTGATGGAGTAATACTATATCCCGATGCGAGTTCCCTGAACGGGTCGCTCTATGGCCAGCCCTTGTATATTTATCCCAGCACGAACCTGGGCGCTACCGCATGCAACTACCTGATATCCAATACAGCGCCAACTGCCAGTCTCTCGCCTTTGCTCCTGGGAACCTGGAAGCTCCAGCTGGTCGATCCAACGGTGCACGTCCTTGTCGGCTCGTATACGCTCCCGGTGAACCAGGGGACAAGCTCGCTGCCGGGGGCCAGTGGTTTTGCATCCGGTGGTTCAGGACAACTCTGGACACCCCAGTGCACCCTCCTGAATGCGACAGGTGTATCTTCGGGAGGGACCGGACAACTCCCCTCGTTTACGACAGCCCCCCACAACATGACCTACGCGGTTTTCAACGGGACAGACTATCTCCAGATCCAGAATGATCCATCGCTTTCATTCACGGGAGCCCTGACGATCTCCATGTGGATCAATCCGGCGACCAACGGCACGTCAAGTGACTCCAACAACTGGCACCAGATCATCGGGAAAGGCGTGACTAACGGGGTCAATGATGAGACTGACAATTACCAGGTCTTCCAGTATGGCAACCAGTTGTTATTTGAATGGAATGATGCCACGAACCCCTCCATTCATTACCAGGCGATCACCCCGCCGACCGTTGCGGCAAACCAGTGGAATTACATTACCGTAACGGTAACCAGTGGCGGGCAGCTGGCGATTTACAATAATGGGGTGCAGCAAACGCTTGCGTATGACCAGAGCAATGTCCCGGGCCAGAATCCAATAGCCCCGGTATCGGTCAATCTCCTCGCAACCCCCAACGATGTAACGGTCGGCAAGCAGATCGGGGCCGGGGGGAGCTTCTATTACGTAGGGGATGTCGGTGCAATGGCGCTCTATAACCGGCCTATTACCGGTGCAGAGATCACCAATAACCTGAATAACTATACAGCCTGAAAAAGAGCCTTCTTTTTTTTCCTTTTTTTCCTCGTTGTTCCCGGCACCAGGTACCCGGTCCGCATCACCGGTGCAAGCCATGCAGCGGGAGTATCGTTCCTGTGCGGCCCCGATGGTGGAGCGCCCGGCTGTGTGCCGGCCAAAAGAACTACCGGCGATTTTGTCCTGCCCATAACCGGTGCACACCCTCATGCAGCAGGTTCCCCAGGTATTTATACGATGCAGGAATACAAGGCCGGTATGCAATTGCCTGACATCCTGCAACTCATCGCCGTCATTGTCGAAGCTGCGGTCGCGGTTCTTTCGGTCCTGATTGCAGTCCGGAAGAAAAAAATGTATGGCTGGTGTATCGCGGNNATCTTTGATATCTCACGGCTGTTCCTGGTACCGGTTTCAGATGCGATCCATGCACTGGTATTTTTGGTTGCCTGCGTTTCCATGCTGTACGCGGTATGGCTGGTGTATACGGAAAAGTGAGAGAGAAAAATCCAGGACGGGGGTGGTGTTCTCTCATCCCCCTACCAGTAAGACGCTGATCCTATTACGAACCCGAACCAGTATATTCCGGGAATTTTTTTAACGGTTTTTTAAAAAACGAAGCCAGAGAGACAAGAGACATATCCCGCGACGTGAACGGGGCTGTGTGGCGACCGCCTTCACATGAATTCGTCTTTTTACAAAATAGTATCGTGTTTTGGTCGTAAAAAAATTATTTTTTCGTCCTGATCAGGTGGATTGTTCCGCAGATCCCGATCGCAGCGATGATAGTAACCATGGCGACCGGGGTCGTGGTCGACGGGGGAACTGCCGAAGGCACTGACGGTTCAGCGGGAGTGGTCACCTGCTGGAGGGGCACAAGGGTGATGTCCACATCATTGCGCTGGTCCGGCCGTATGGACACCTGTTGGGTGTATGCCTGGTACCCATCTGCGGTGACCGTGATAGTGTGGGCGGTATCCGCTGGCACATCTGAAAACTGCACGCTCCAGAATGTTGAGGGGTCCCCGGTGCTGGACTCACACTCTTTTGCATCAAGGCAGACCTGCCCGAGCCCCGGGGAGACGGTGACCTGGATGGTGCCGGTGCCGGGCGACGCGGTCTGGACAGGGACAGGTTCCAGGTAGATCCTGAAGGTCATGGAATGCCCGGATGCGTCCATGTAGACCTAGTCGGTATAATCCTGGTACCCTCCAGTATTGTACACCCGGATTGTATGTTGCTGGCCGCTGGCAACTCCTGCAAACTGCGTGCTGCTGGATCCGCTGAGTGTTCCCCGGTCTACCATGCACGTTTTGTCGAGGCAGACCGTCCCGCTTCCCGGGTAGACATAGATCTGGATGGTGTTGGTGTCCGCCGCTGCGGTTGCAACGAGAAAGAAAAGCACGAGAACGNNAGCATTATTTTCCTGGACTGGCTGGTGAGATTCATATCCGGATATGGGGGGGACTGGGGATAAATGTTCATGCAATGTTTTTTTGCGCCCACCATTGTTTCCGCCAGAACCTGCCCAATCAACAGCGACGGGCATTCTACGAACCGGCAGGTTATGGGCGAGCCATATCAGCCGGTTGCAAAAGAGCACCGCGATGAGCCGTGGACGTCATCATCTCAACAGGGCACCTACAAAAAAACAGTGAGGTGATGTGAAGCGAGCCCAGGTGACTCCAGTTACTCCCGATTGAGGATGCCGTCTGTGTTTATGTGAATGTACAGGCATGCGTTCTGTGCGGGAGATAACCTGCTGAACGTAAACAACGAATTCCGCAGGGACGGTTTCTCACGGATTCTTCCGGTTACGTTGTCAGGGTAAACTGGTACCCGCCTTTTGGAACAAGAATCTCGAACCTCGCCCCCTTACCGGGTTCACTATTCCCGGTGATCGTGATACCGGTGATGGAGAGGATCTCTCTTGATAGGAACAACCCAAGCCCGGTATGGTGCCCGAAGCCCCGCTCGAACAGTCTTTTTTTGTATTCCGCAGATATACCGGCTCCATTATCTTCAACGGTGATGACCACCCCCATATCGGATTCCTGCGAGGAGATTCGGATCATTGTCATATCTGGCCCCCCGTATCGAAGCGCGTTGTCGATCAGATTGTAAAACACCTTTTCAAGGAGTGGGTCAGCAAAAATTTCAAGGCCCGGACAGACCGGTTCAATCCGGATATTCTGGACAGGAAGCACAGATAAAACCGTGCTGACAATTGATTCCACACTCTGCCATATCGGAGATTTGATTCCCATATCCTCGTAATCATGGGTGAAACTTATCTGCCGTTCGATGTTATCAGCAATTATCTCCTCCTTCCTGAAATATTCCGCCAGTTGCCGGGGGTTACTTACAAGATCGCTCAGCTGGATGTACGTCCTGAGAGCCTGGAGCTGGTTGCGTATATCGTGCCGGGTAATGCTGGATAGGAGATTGAGCTTTTTATTTGCCATCCGCAAGGCANNTTGTCTGCTGGAGACTGGTAATATCATGGATAATCCCTTCGACTCCAATGATTGTCCCGTGTGCATCACAGTAGAAGTGGCTGTTTGTGGTAGCATATCGGATCGATCCGTCCCGGACTCTCAACGTCAGGGGATACTCGGATAGTGCTCCTTTTTGCTGGAGGTCTGACAGGAATTGTTCCCGTCTTTTGGGTTCCGCATACATAACCGTAGCATCCATGCCAATCAGCTCATCCGGGGAAGCGTACCCGGCGAAACGTGCACCTGCCGCATTTATCATCGTTATCTTTCCCTTCAGGTCTGTACGGTAGAACAGATCCTGCATGTTCTCAAGGATGGTGCGGTACTTCTTCTCGCTCTCTTTCAAAGCTTCTTCCGCGTGCTTGCGCCCTGTAATGTCATGGAGGACATGGACGCTTCCCGATACCTTCCCGGAAGGGTCGAGGACCGGGGCAACTGACAGGATAAAATCCCCGTTCAGGTGATCTTCGTGGATATCAACAATATGTGGCTTCCCATCGGAAAGGAGGAGCCGGTGCGGGCAAAGATCGGGAGGGCAGGAGGTATTGTGAACCGCCTCATAACAGTGATGCCCGACAGCTTTTTCCGGGGATGTTCCGAGACGGTCAGCCATCGCCCGGTTCATCCGGACGATCCGGAAATTATTGTCAATGATGGCGATCAGGTCCGTTACTGCATTGAACGTGAGTTCCCATTCATCCCGGGCTTTTACTATTTCGTCCCGGATCCGTTTCTGTTCGCTGATATCACGTATTACCAGATAGATACAGTTGTGACCGTCTAGTTCGACCAGGCAGGCACGAAAATCAATGGGAAAAACTGAACCATCCTTTCGGAAATGACTGACTTCGCCCTCGATCCATTCCCCACTCAGGATAGCGGCGAACTGTGTCGGGGCTGTAATGAGATTTTCGGGAAGAGCGAGATCGGTGATCTTCATCTTCAGGAGTTCTTCCTGGGGGTAGCCATGCATTACTGCACCGGCGGTATTCACCTCTGCTATCCTTCCACGGGCCTCCTTGCCGGCGTCAATAATAAAGATTCCTTCACCAGAGCGTTCGAAGAGAAGCCGGTAGCGGGTTTCGCTTTTTTTAAGCTCTGCATTTATCCGGGTGAGTTCGCCGGTCCTCTCCATCACCCGCTGTTCAAGACGGGCGTACTCTCTCTGGAGGTCCTGGTCCAGTCCGAATTTGTAAAGAGCGATCTCGATCTCGGTTCGGATCCCCCGCTCATCGTACGGTTTGAGAAGGTAACCATAAGGCTTTGTCAGTTTTGCCCGTTCGACAAGGTCGGGATCCGCATATGCGGTAAGATAAATGATGGGGATCGCATGGTTCCGGAGGATCTGTTCCGCAGCGTCGATCCCGGTAAGTTTTCCGGACAGCCGGATATCCATCAGGATGAGATCGGGTATCGTTACATCCACCATCCTGATCGCCTGCTCGCCCGAGACGGCAATTCCCGTTACCTCATACCCGAACGAGATGAGGGTGTCTTTCAGATCTGTTGCTGATACCCGTTCATCTTCAACAATCAAGATTGATTTTTTTACCATGTTTACAGCCTTTGAGGATTCATGGGGATACAAGGTTGATATTGTTTGTTTGCCGGTAGACTCCATTGCCGGCTATTCGACAATGTTCTGGTTAATTATGCTTTTAAAAACCCATGGTTTTTGTAACCATCTGGGATATAATATCTTTCTCGAAAAAATACAATTATCAAAAGACAATACTTTTCGCAAAGACAGGAACGTATATTCGCAGTGCCATTCCAGGTTCGGATCAGGTAAATACATTCTGCAATGGTCTCGAAGATCTGGTTCTGGATGTGGATTGCTTCTTTCCCCTGATTGTGTTTGGTAACATCTCGCGTCATACTATGGGTTCCGGCAATTGTCCCGTTTTCATAAACGCTTTCTCATACAATACCATGGAGAAGAACGTACCGGCATGCCGGTCGAGCTCCACGGTCCCATTCAGTTGGTCGACAAGGGTATTGACCAGCCGGAGACCCAGGGATTGTGTATTTTTCCAGTCAAGGGTTTCCGGAATTCCGATGCCATTGTCCCTGAACTGGATGTGCAAGGCCAGGCCATCTCTCGTGACTGTTATTGTGATCTCTCCTGTTCTTCCGTCAGGAAACGCATATTTCAGCGCATTGCTGGCCAGTTCGTTGATGATGAGCCCGAGCGGGATCGCAGTATTGATGTCAATCGTGATCTTCCCGATGTCGATGTTCAGGACCACCTGCCGGGAATTAACTCCATAAAATGCGAAAAGATGGGTGACTAGGAAGCGGGCATAGCTGGCGAGATCGATGCGGGAGATATCCTCAGATTGGTACAGTTTTTCGTGGACGAGCGCCATCGCCCGCACCCGGTTCTGTGTCTCTGCCATGACTTTTTTTAACCGTTCATCATCAATCTGGCGCATCTGGAGGTTAACTAAACTGATAATGATCTGGAGATTATTCTTGACCCGGTGATGGATCTCGCGGAGGAGGAGAACTTTCTCGTTCAGGGTTGCATTCAGTTCTTCGGTCCTGATCTTCACCTGCTGTTCCAGTTCCTCGTTGAACCGCTTCAATAATGCTTCGGCATTTTTCCGTTCGGTGATGTCCCGGGCAGTCCCGAGCATCAGTTTTTTTCCCTGGATGGTGACGACCCGGGTGTTGACTTCGACAGGGATGATAGTACCGTCTTTTGCCCGGTATTCCGTCTCGAACCTTGCACTACCGGTGATTCGTTGCTCTTCAAGAATTTTCTCAACGGAGGGGTTATGGAAGTCAGTGGTGATATCGAGCGGGGTTTTTGTAAACAGCTCTTCCCGGGTGTATCCCAGCATCCGACAGGTGACGTCGTTGACATCGGTGAACCTGCCGGGGGCACCGTTATCCCCGACCTCATGCAGGAGGATAACATCGGAGGTGTTGTTGAATATATCACGGAACCTCTGCTCACTCTCAATGAGCGCTGCTTCGACCCGTTTGCGTTCTGTCACATCCTGGATGATCGAGTGGAGAAGGCGGCGACCTCCCAGCATGATGGGAGCACTGAACACTTCGACATCCCGTATCTCCCCGTTCTTTTTCCGATGCCGGAAATTGAATACCGCTCCCGGCTCTCCCGCGGCACGGGTCATATTCTCCTTTATGACTGCAGGATCTGCGATATTGATGTCCGTGATAACCCTCGCGGTGATCTCTTCCTTGCTATACCCGTAGTAACGGCAGGCGCTTGAGTTCGCGTCCATAATCCTGCCGTTCTCAGGATTGATAGTGAGCATGACCGCGTTGTTGAGCTCGAACATATCACGGTACCGTTTCTCGCTCTCGCGGAGGTCCTCTTCTGCGATATCTTTCTGGACGGCCAGTGAAATGGAACGGCTCAGTCCGTCGAGAATGGCATCCATGTCCGGGGATATCGGAAACCGGGCAAACAGGGCAAAGACCCCCAGTACCTCACCATCCGGAGGTTTCAAGCGATATCCCGAAAACGCCACGAGCCCAAGGCTTTTAGCCCATTCATGATCATGGACCCGGGGATCATGCACCACATCATTCGTGAGAAACTTCGTTTCCTCTCCGGATGCGATGCGCCCGATCTTGTAGGCACCGAACGGCACACGGCGGTGCCCTTTCCCGTCAATATGGATGTATCTGCCGGAACTTGCTTTTAAGTGCNNGCGAAACCGACACATGTGCGGCCCTTCAGTAGCTTTGGCATACATGCAGTCCGTGCTGCACAGGTCTCCCTTTTCGATAAGCCAGATCCGGCAGAAATCGGCGCCGAATGTTTCAACAACGCCATCAGTGATGATCTTCAATTTCAGATAGAGCGGGAGAGGAGCAAGAACAGACTCTAATATCCTGTTTATTCCAGCCTGCCACGAACGTATCCTCTCCCGCTCTTCTTCCGCCCGCTTGCGCTGGATCAGTGTCCACGCCTTACTGGCAAGCAAGGTCAGCACGTTGATATCCGTCCCATCATAATCCGTTGCTTTGTTGCCTACGCCGACGATTGCGACAATTTTGTCTTCATCGAATATGGGGACGANNGCCTTTTTTATGGGGCAGGCTGGCGTAATCATTGTGGATGACGGGCTTGCGCTCACGCATGCAGTCCACCCAGACACCGGCTTTTTCCACCGGGTAGTTCCGCTCGGGCTCCTTGGAAATGAAGCAGTGTTTCCTTGTTTCTGTGGACCATGCAACCAGCTGGATTGTCTGCTCATCCGGATTGATGAGATGGAAAAAACCGATCCTGCTTGCGGTCATACGTTCCGCCTCATCGAGTGTATACTCCATGCTCTCGCTGACCGACATGGTATCGATCAGCTGGTTTAATTTTACCGCAACCTGTACTGCCTCTTCCGCCCGCTTACGGGCGGTGATGTCGGTATGGGCTGAGATCCAGACGCTTCCGAATTTGGGATGTTCAAACATGGATACTACGGCAAGACACCAGAATGTGGTACCGTCTTTTCTGATGTTTTTGATTTCCCCCCTCCACTCACCCGTTTCATGGAGGGCCTTCATGATCTCTTCAGCAATATTGAGAGGACTCTGTTTATCGTGAGGAGCATTGAGAACGGACACATGTTTGCCGTATAATTCCCCCGTTTCATACCCGAACATCTTTTCAAATTTGGGGTTTGTATATACGATTATACCATCGCTGGTCCGGATCAGGTAAACACCTTCTGCTATGGTTTCGAAGATCTGGTTCTGGAGGCGGAGCGCGTCCTCCGCCATTTTGCGATTGGTGATGTCGGTAAGGAACAGCGTGAGTCCGATGACATTGCCATTTCTATCAGTAATCGGATTGTAGATATCCTCATACCACCTGCGTTCGAGCGCCGTATCCCCATACGCCTCAACCACGGTGAATGAATCACCTGATATGGCACGATCAAAGTTTATTTTTGCCTTTTCGTGATCCTCAGGGTTCGTGATGTATTCAAGCATGCTGTTCCCAAGAGCAATATCCACGCCCCAGATCTGTTTCATGGTATGACGATGATTTTCATTAAATGCAATATACCGGTACTGACTGTCGAGGGCGAAGATCACAACCTCTTTGGGGCTTTCAACCACGCTTTTTAAAATAGCATGTGATCTTTCCATTGAGACATCAGCCGTTTTACGCCCGGTGATATCGGTCATAACATAATTGAACCCGATAACTTCGCCATCATTCACTATGGGGTGCGGGGATACACTGACGGAATGAACCCTGCCGTCACTTGTGAGGATCCTGAACTCATCCCTCTCGTAATTCCCGTTCAGTCTTTGCCTGAATCCTTCGATGCAGTGGGGCTGGTCGTCAGGATGGATAAACTTCAGGAAATTCAACCCTATCACGTTTTCCGGGGAATAGCCATAGAGGCGTTCGATGACCGGGCTGATGTACGTGAAATTTCCCTCCAGATCCAAGGAGAAAATCACTTCGTCAATGTTCTCGATGAGATCCCGGTACATCTCGCGGCTCTCCTGGAACGTTTCATGTGCCTGTAACAGGTGCTCGGACAGATAGGTCACAAGTGCCGCGATACCAATGAATATAATCGCACGGATTCCTGCGTCTTCGACAGTGACAATGTTATTTGGCTCAAATGCTGCAACAAGTGTGACATAAACAAGGCTGAGCAGGACGCTGAAGAAAAATCCTTTTTTCCGGTAATGATAGGTAAGGAGGACAATCGGGATGTAATAGAGGTGCATGAAGACGGTCGTGATATCATGGGAGAGGCAGAATACGGTTACAATAATCACGGCGGCAGAGGCGGCAAGAATTGCTGTCCTCCACAATGTCTCTGTTGTGGTTGACTTAAGTTGCGGAAACCCTCTCATGGCAATCTTCCACCAGAGTGATACTCGTTATGGATTTTTTCAGAATACACATTCCCTGTTGTATTCTCTGACTCCGGTTCCGGAGTCAGACAATACGTTCTCATCGCTGTTCCATCTTTTAAGGATTCCCTTTAGCGTGAATACAGGATGAGGGGGGGGTCTGTCAGGTAGGGAAGTACCGTAACAAAACTTTTAAGGGGTCACCGGC
Source organism: Methanoregula sp. (assembly GCA_003136075.1). Lineage (GTDB taxonomy): Archaea > Halobacteriota > Methanomicrobia > Methanomicrobiales > Methanospirillaceae > Methanoregula. The sequence continues at coordinate 38,709 of PNBP01000122.1, forward strand.
AATCAATTCCCATGGTTAAACAACCCCAAACGCTGCGGGTGAAACGCGACCGCCCGGTCTGCGAGAAGTGCCAGGATACCAACATCGTCCAGAAACCTGATGGCAGCTACCGGTGCAGGCGGTGCGGGTTCGACAGCGCGAAAGAAAAGAAGTAACCGGTTAGTGGGACAATTGTCCAGCTGACCTGTTCCGCGTGGGTGACTGGATACCCGTCAGAAACTCTCGCCGGGATTGGTGATTGCGCTTGGTGTGGTCGCGCTTATTGGGAGAAGGAAAAAATATTTTTTTTTTGATTTTTTGCTCAATTCCCCGGGGGAAGGCACGGGACTTGTGCATCACCAGGTCCGTAGGGGGATGCTGCTGTGGTGCGTGAGGATGTCAACCGCCCCTTCCGGACTTTTTTTGGTTGGATGGAGACGGAATAGTCCATGCGGATGCCTTCAGGGGATTTTTTTCTTCAATAATTTTTTTTGTCGGTTCTGTGCGGACAAGATCCGTGCCGGATTATTTCTCAAATTATGTGGACGGAAGGCAATTTGTAGTCTCCATAGGTAATGTAAACCGGTTGCACATCGGTGCAGGATTGTCCGCGGCTACACTGGTACCGGTAATTTTCACGACGGTGTCCGAAGAGAACCTGAGCAAAACTTTGCCCCAGAACAGGCCTTCTTTTCATTTTACCCCTCCTCCAGCCCATCCGGCCCGCGATCGGCCCGCCAAATAGCGCTATTAGCGTACATTTTGGGGGTCAGTTTGTGCCGAATTCAGGCAAACGGGGCGATTAAAACAGGAATTTCGAAAACGTGTGCCGGAATTCATCATTTTTTGCACAAAATTCGGGAAAACGGGGATCGGTTTATGTTCGGGAGTCAGGAGTCACCGTCGGAGAATGTTCAGGTAAGGGAGTACGGAAGATCACCATTCATTTCATCTCATTTCATGGATCCCACGTACGATTCGTATCCCGAAACCTGGTCCTGACGGATGATCCCATCCGGGCCCGCTACGCCCCCGGATTGCTGCCCGACACCCCCAAACAGGGCTCGCAACGTGCCCGGATCCAAAAGTCCCTGCAAAACGCGTATTTTCCCAAACGGACAATTTTGCAGATCGATGCCACGGGGCAGGAAATCGAGGATCGCACCGGGGCATGAGTGAATGGCGAGAGCGGTTTTTTATGGCTGTTGGAACGCGAATAAAGGGCTTTTACCGAGGGGGGAATAAAAATTGTACGGGGCCAGATTAGGGTTTGGGGCGCGGAATGGGTCTGTCCCGAAATATGCGTGAATCAGTTTGTCCCGCATGCCCGCCATATCATTCCAGGGAACCTCATGATATGCAGAGCGGAATAATGCAGGAATATGCTTTGCAGCTTCACCGATTATCTCTATGCACTGGATCGTGGCAAAATAGGTTTTTTCATCCGTGCGGAACTGCTCAAAGGTAATACCTTTGGTGAATCGTTCAATCCGGCTGATATTATCGAGAATGTCATGAAGAAAAATCCCGACATTCCTTTCTTGTTCTTTCATACGTAAACCGCTTCTCTCAGGATGGTGTCTTTTAATTCCCTGCGGATATTTTCTTTTGGAACCACATCGACCTTGATTCCGATGATATCGCTTAAGTAATTTTCAAGGGAAACAAGTTTAATCAGGCTGATAGGTTGTGAGAATTCAACAAGAACGTCTACATCGCTCCCGCTGTGCGTGTCTCCTCGTACGTACGAACCGAACACCCCAATCTGACAGATGTTGTACCGGTTTCTGAGGATTTCCTTATGATCGTGAATAATTTTTTTGATGGTGGAAAGTTTTTTCATGATTTTGTTTCCCGCTGGCACAGATAAAACCAGGGTTCTTTTGCGGTCGTTATCGTGATATTGGTGGGTTGGATTCATATCTTTTTCCAAAAGCCGGGTGATGGATGATGTTAATGTGGGTGGTGTGGGACAGGATACGCATGGCGATGCAGCCCGGCAACAAATCTTATCAGGATCGCCGGCAATCAATCCCCATGGTTAAACAACCCCAAACGCTGCGGGTGAAACGCGACCGCCCGGTCTGCAAGAAGTGCCAGGATACCAACATCGTCAAGAAGCCTGATGGCAGCTACCGGTGCAGGCGGTGCGGGTTCGACAGCGCGAAAGATAAGTAAGTGGAGGGGTTCGCGGGGACGATTGGCCGGGGAACTGGTCCCCGCTCAACGGGAAGCCTGACCATCCTGCAGTACTATCCCCCGGGGTTTTTTTTTGATTTTTTTCTCCGTATCTCTCATATATATGAAGTACCAATATTCCATCAGGAATATGAGAGATACATCCGAGATACTGGACCAGTTGCGAGATTTAATACCTGAACTCAGTGAACAGTATCACATCAAGAGCATGGGTATTTTTGGCTCGTACTCCCAAAAACACCAGACCGAACAGAGCGACCTTGACCTGGTTGTGGAATTTGATCAGCCGACAGGAATGATGGCATTCGTGCACTTAAAAAACCTGATTTCCGACCGTTTGAATATTAAGGTTGATCTCGTTACTCCTGATGGGCTTCACCCCCTGATCCGCGATCTGGTCATGCACGAGGTCGTGTATGTCTGAAAAACGATCTTCCTCCCTTCTTTTGTAGGATATTTTCCAGTCCGTAGAGAAGATCGAAAATTTTTACCCGTAAAAGATTGGTAAAAATGCAGGGGGAACGTGGGAGATGTTTTCCCATCAGTCACATTAATTCATCAGGATTGATACCGGCGTCTTTGCAGATCTGTTTTGTGATCTTCGGGTGCAGGATTTTCCCGGCATGATCCGGGACGGTTACTCTTATACCAGCATCGTTTTTAAAAATTTTATGACTCCCGCTCTGGCGTACACACGTGAATCCTTTTCTCTTGAGCAGAGTGATGATTTTGTGTGCCGGGACCCGTGGGAGTTTTTCACTCATACCGAGACATCCACCGTGGTTAAGTTGATGAGCTGGGCTTGGGGGATCTTCTCTCCTGATTCGATACGATCATCGAGGTGGAGGCGTATGGCATCCCGGATATTGTCAAGGACTTCTTCATAGGTTTCTCCCTGTACATAACAACCCTGAAGTTCCGGACAGAATGCGGTGTAGCCATCTTCATCTTTTTCTATTACTACGGAAAAACGGAAATTGTGCATACCTGACCTTCTCTTTTTTCGTTCTTTGGTGAATATATAGTGCCAGGCTGTGCAATAACTTTTTGATTGTCCAGCGGAAGCACCAGATCCTTGCTTCACGAATTTTTCTGTATCATGCCATGCCTGAAGTGATGGGTGATACTATGCATGAGTACCTGCCTTTGAAGGGGCGGATGCTGCCAGGCTCAACAATACGTTTGATCCCGGGAGCGGAGCCTCTTCACCTGATCGCCGGTGAATTCCGGATCCTTTCAGATAAAACTGAAAAGGTCGCGGGTAGTGAATACCTGCATGAGATCCTGTCTTGAGGAAATGCCGGTCTCCGGTCCATATCCCGTTAATCCCGAGTGCCAAGCCGACAGCAAGGAATAAAGAATCATTCTCATCGATTGTTTCCATAATCTGCATGGCCCGGGAATACTCTGGCTCAAATTCTTCAAAGGGAACGAGCGTCACGCGGTCGATAAGAAGCCGGAGAATGCTGTCAAAATCCGGTTCAGGCATTCTTGATTTTTTACTTGAGATATGTACGGTGCTTGTTAATTTCAGTCCCGATATAATCCGGCGCATAAAATGAGAACTGATCGTGCAGGATAATTCTCCTTGAGGTGGAATCCTTTAAGAGGCCGGCCATAATCCGGTTTGTATCGATGACGAGTTTCACGTTTCACGTCCAAATAAAAAAACCTGCACTAAAAAATCAGGATGAGTCCGGTTTCGTGCCGGCGATTTTCGCAAATTTATTTTTGTAATGTTTCTGGACACCTGATTTGATCTTCACATCGAGCGCCATGATGTCATCCTCCGTGAGTTCACTTTCTGAGGTTATCGAATTCAGCAGGGCAATTTTTTTTGCATAATCCTCAATTGCCCGCCGGGCGATCTCGCTCCACCGGACTTCCTTATGGGTCTTTACGATGTTGTACACATCTTCTGGCAGGGAAAGAGTCATGTTCGGCATATGCGTTCACACACACATATATGTGATATCACATATTTATTATCTGGCGCCGGGATATTTCTGTTCGCATACCGGCCAGGTATTCTTTATCCCGGACTGCAAACCCGGGAAGATATCGTTCTACGGGATAACATATTTCATCCAGATAACCCGCCCATTGTGTTTTCTTTTCCATAATGCCTCCCATTTTTGAATCTGCTATGAACAGCACCTACATCGCCGGAGGGCATAACGNNCAGTGGGTCCTTCACGCCCGCTTCACGAAACGCAGCTAACCGTTCATCGCATGACCCGCATTTCCCACATGCCTTTTCTCCACCCTTATAACAGGTCCAGGTCATCGAATAGTCAACTCCAAGAGATACTCCGCGTTTCACGATATCGCTCTTGGACATATACAGATAGGGCACTTCCAGGATAACGTCGTTCCAATCGCAAAGATGAAACGCCATCGCCATCGCACTCACAAAAGCGGGGCGACAGTCCGGATAGATCGTGTGATCGCCCGCATGAGCCCCGTAAAACAGGGAGTGCGCATGGATCCCGATCGCATAGGAGGCGGCAATACTGAGTAAGACCATGTTCCTGTTCGGGACGACCGTTTGTTTCATGGTGTCATCGGTATAGTCACCCTCGGGAACTTCCCGGTCTTCGCGTGTCAGTGAAGACGGTGCAATCTCATTGAGGATTCCCACATCGATAATTTTATGGGGAATATGCAATTTCCGGCAGATTTTCTGAGCGCAGGCAATTTCATTGCGGTGTTTTTGGCGGTAATCAAATGTTACTGCGTGGACTTCGTATCCCTGGCCGATTAAATCGTAGAGTAAGGTTGTGCTGTCCATGCCGCCGGATAAAATCAAAACCGCTCTTCTGGTGGATGAAGATTCATTCGTTTTCATTATGTGATTCTTTTTCATACTGTCTTTCTTTTTTAAATATCCTGCGAACAGCACATACATCACTTGTGGGCATAACATTTATCGATCCATCCAGACTTACACTACATCAGGAAAGAGATGCTTCACTGATGGCCGAGAAAATATCAAATCCCTGTGGCTGGTCCGGCACTATCCAAAATTTTCTCTCACTCTCAAAAGCCGCGTGGCTCGCATCATTACAGGAGCATCACCAGCGGTGCATGAACGGTCCGGCAGATCAAAGCCAGATTCCTGCATGGGACCATGAGTTTGACATTCTCGCAAAAGAGCTCAAGCAGTTAATCCAGGCAAATCCCGCCTTAGGGGCCTACACGATCATTTTCGACTATGCGTTGCCTCGTGAACGGGGCCGGCGATCGGATCTAATTATCTTAGGCCATGCGATCTTTGTCCTGGAATTTGAGGATATTGAAAAAATTCTCCCGGCTCATGTGGATGAAGTGGCAGCGGATGCCCGGGACCTGAAACATTACCATGCCGGATCGCACCAGTCCACGGTCATACCGATCCTGGTCCTCACCCAGACAAAAGACCTGATCAAGCGCAATGACGATGTGATCGTTATTTCACCAAATCGCATCGCCGATGTTTTAACCGTTGAGTCTGAACTGGAATCGGGCAGCCTGATTGATCCCGGCATGTGGATCGCAGCCTGAGTATTTCCCGCGGTGCTCTCATGGATCCGGGTGGCCCGGACAATCCGGAACTAGCAACCCTTACCACAGACCAAGCGGGCGTTAAGTGCCGGGATTCCCCAGACGGTTGAAGAATTGATCGCGATTGCCAAACTCGCTCAATCCAAGAACGAGTTGCATCCCGCGCTGGTGACCGGTGTTCCGGGTGCAGGGAAAACATTGGTGGGAATTCAGCTCGTGTACGAGAATCATCTGGATTCATCGGACATCCGGAACAATGCGGTCTTTCTCTCTGGCAGGTCCTGGAAATCCGGAAATCCGGAAATCCTGAATATCCTGATGGTTCTCCATTGAACACGGTTTCCCTTTTTTATTTTCAACAAATGTGCAATTGTTTCTCTCCGGCACTATCAAAAATGACCGAAAACCAGGAGACACAAATGTCTGTACTATCCCTCGTGTTCACATTACGGGATCCTGGCATTGGAGAAATAGCCGTTCTTTTTAGCGATGAAAAAGATCAATTCCCGGTTCCGGGACTGCCATCCGTTCTCAAACCGGCCGTACGTGGATTATCCGGGATTCGTCGTGGAGTTTGACGCTCAACGGGGCTCCGAACCCCTCGCCGCGTGGGCTTGCCCGGATCTGTTGTGTATATTCTCGATCTTTGAAGGTTCTCTATTTTTTTACTGATGATGTCAACCATGGATTAAACTCATCCGGTAATAACCGGGTAAGCTCTTCTCCTGTGATTGAATACAGATCATACGTCAGATCAAACTGTTGTAGTACATCCACGAACCTCCGGAGTGTTCCGGGTTTATGTTCCTGGGGGGATGAACCCCGTTTCGGGCGCTTTTTCTCGGTGTCCCAGTACAGTGTTTTTGCAGCTTCGATAACTCCCCGGTTAGTACCACATTCCTGACGCCCCATTAATTGTGCAAGAAAATCACCGGTTTCATCAACCGGGTTGTAGAGAAGAATGATCGAACTTGTATGGTGCAGGTCATAAATCATAACCGGCCCTGCCAGAAGATGACGGAAGATTCTGTCCCATTCCTCTCCGTTCAGGATATATCGTGAATCTGCTCCCACCTTCCTGTTACCTTCTTTATCCTTGGGGCAGAGCACGTCAAAATAAAATACCGCAAGCCATGTCCACATACCAATATTCCGGTATTTTTTATCTGGTGAAATCCTGGATACTTTTTCATGCAGATATTCAGCAATTTCATATTTTGTAGAAAAATTTCCGGGCTCAACCTCGATTTTATTGGGAAGAAGCCGGGTATAGGTTTCATCAGATAAGAGTTCCGGCAGAGAGGTTTCCGATTCACCGGTTTCACGCATGGCTGTCAGGAAATACTTGAATTTCTCTATTCCGGCTTCATTGAGTTCGCGTATCCGGGCCATTTCAGATCCTCCCCATTTCAGATTCGAATTTTTCCTTAATTGTGTATTTTTTACAGAATGCCGGAATTACATCATCGTCAATCCACCTGAGGAAGAATTCTTGGTTGGAGGAAAAGTTCTCAAACTCAGGGGCATCCGTGATCTTCGGTACATCCGGCAGATTCTCGACAAACGCGAGCCAGAGATTCTGCCACGATTCCGGATCATTATCTTCAAATGCATCATCAATGACCAGAATCCGGATAAGGATTTCACGAAGGACGGATGGGTAAACAAGACTGAAAAATAACTCATCCGATTTAACGATCTCAGTAATACTGACACCTTCGATTTTCTGGTTTACAATCAGAACCGGACCGGTATTCCAGAAATCAAGCCTCCAGATCTCTTTCCCAAGATCAGCAAAATTTACCGGCAGCAGTGATATCCGCCGGGCATCCTCCTGACTTTCCCCGATGGATGTAAGCCGGTCCGCAACAGCAAGAATTTTTCCGTGATGGGCAGAAGGATCGACGATCTTAATCCGGAACAAAATCGCTTCTGTGCTGTGAATTGCAGTGAGATGGCGATCCTCAGGATATATTGGATTTTTCAGCTTCCCGCACGGGAACCGCATGAATGAAGATCTGTCGTACGCTTCGACAAACAGTTCGGCATCATCCGGAAAGTCGTCAGCATTAAAATCAAGTTTCAGATCAAAATACGGATGCAGAGTACTATCCTTAATCAGCCGTATACTGATATTTTTCCGCTCGATTTTTTTCCGTCCGGTATAATTGAATTTCCGGATCATGATGATACCTCTGAATAGGACGATTTGATTATTAGATCTCTCTGTTCATCAAATCCCGTAACCGTCAGGTCAAAATCCTGATCGGTAATTTCGACGTTCAACACATTTTCTGATGCATGATTTACAGTAAAGCCGAAACCACTGATTTTTATCGGCTCCTCCCCCAGATCAAAATCCGGTTTCCTGTATTTCAGAATCGCATTTCCCCTTCTCACTGCATAGGCAAATTTAATTTCAGCTGAGGAAACATTTGTTTCCGAATTCGGGTTACGATAAATCCGTACCCCCCCGGAAATCTTTGAGAGAAGAACCGGCCTTATTTTTGAGACAACCTCAACATCCGGCCCTTCACCGGGTTTTCCTCCTTTTGCCTTCTTATCGGGAACTTTTTTGGTTTGTTCCTCAGGAGGTCGCTTTTCGGGGATATCAACGTAAAAAACATCTCCGAGAACTTCTTTGTCAACACCTTCAGCCGGCTTCATAAGTCGCCGGATTATTTCCCGCAGACTCGCTTTGACAAAGTCGAGTGTTTTGGCACCGTGTTTGTATTTGTTTCTGAATTTCGAGGAATCCTTCTGCCATTCAGTATGCGCAGGGTTTTCAGCGTCACCGATCAGAGTTGTCAGTTCTCCTTCGTCAATCACAACCATCCCCCTGATACCCCGTTCCTTGAAGGATGTAATGCCACTGATCCTGATACCCTCACGGACGAAATAATTTTCAGCACCGTGGAGTGCCCCGTCACGCTGGACAAATGCCCGGTACCAGTTTAGGTGTGCCTGGTGACCGATTCTCTGGACTTTCAGAGGAATTTTAAAACCGATGATCTCATTCTGATCAAATTTTTTTCTGAGATCAGCGAGGGAAATATTTTCAAATAACTGATCGTCCCAGACCGGCAGGACATTCAGATCAGCCGGAGGATTGAGAATAATAAATTCGTCATCCTGCATTTCGATTGCTTTTTTTGCAAAACTGAACAATTTTATCAGATTCACATCTTCGGTCCCGCCATCAAACTCTGTTGTAAGGAATGTTCCGTCAGCGATTAACGGAATAACATTATCCCTGTTCAGCTCAGTGCAGATTCCATTTTCCTTTATTGTAACGGATAAATCACCGGCTACAATCGGATAAAAAAATTGTTTGATGATTCCCGCTTTAAGGGATGGTAATGAGATATCCGCATAGGGAAACGGAATGACAATGGAAAAACCAGGCTCTGTGGATCTCGTCAGATGAAATGTTTCAGAAAACCTCTGGATTGCTTCTTTATTCTCAACAGGAATGGGAAAAAAATTTTCCCCCTGCAAATCACCAAAGGTTCCGAATCCGCCGTAGGGCATATAATAAATGTTATCAATACTGTGGATTTTCAGAACCGACTGCCCCATGAGAAGAGGGCTGTGATCGCTTTCCCGGATGGTGAGGCCAAAAAAGGTATTGATCTTTGATACTGCGCTGAATACTGTTTTCCCCAGACCCCATCGCCCCCGCTCGCTTCCGGATTTCCCGGAAATACCGTAGTTTCTCCAGAAAAAGAAAAAATTTTCATGAACACTTTCATTATTCGGATTATCGGAGAGTCCGGGATCTCCTTCGAGTCCCGTAGTATTAAAATCCTCGATAACCAGGAAATCGAGGGAAGAATCCGGAGCAGGCCGGTCAACGAGACCGTTATTCAGGGTTCTGAGATGCTCGTTCAGTCCATTAAAAAATGACCGGTATTTTGCATCATGCATCGGAGGATTGTCACGAAAAATTGAGATAAGAATCCGGACATCCCTGCAGTTTTTTGCCTTGGCATCCAGTGAGTTTTGGATGGTCTCGCGAAGCAGGGCATGAGAAAACCCTCCAACCGAATCAGTCTTGAAAAATTCATCCTGAAAAGGATCAACTGCCATGTCATCCTTTGTTTTCGGCTTGAATTTCCAGCCGGGTTCTGTCTCCCCCACAACCACCATGGGTGGCAATCTCTTTTGTGCCACGATATAATTTTGGATTTTGTGTCAACACCAGGTCTATTAATAATTCTAAAACGAATAGTAGAATCACAGAATGAAACAGAATTTTTTTACCGTCGATCTTTTTGCCGGATGTGGAGGGATCAGCGAAGGTTTTCATCAGGTCGGATTTGATCCAGTTGCTCAGGTTGAGATGCATGGTCCAGCATGCGAAACCCTGAGAACTCGACAGGTGTACTACGAGTTGGTTAAACGGCGAAGATTTGATTTATACGAAGAATATGTCCGGGGTTTAATTACCCGGGAACAGATTTTTTCTAAATTTGAAGATATCAGAAAAGCCGTCTCTCTCCGCGTCATCCAGGAAACACTTCGTGAAGAATCCATTCATTCAGTAATCGCGAAAATCCGGGACAGTATGAAGTTTCACGGGGCAAAGAAAATTAATGTTTTTCTCGGGGGGCCGCCTTGCCAGCCGTACTCAATAATCAACCGGGCGAGGATTCTGAAAAACGGAGATGCTCTTAGCAGGAATTATCTTTATGAGCATTATCTTTCACTGATGCGTGAACTCATACCGGATGTTTTTATTTATGAAAATGTTCCGGGATTGTTTTCAGTTCAGGATGGCGGTCAGAAAATTTTTCATAAATTGCTTCACGATTTTGAAGAAATGAAACCGGCGTATAAAATTATTCCTCCATTAAAACTTGTATCTGAAGATCCTCATAGCTACATCCTTAATAGTGCAGATTTTGGTGTACCCCAGACTAGGAAGCGACTGATTCTCATAGGGTACCGTCAGGATCTGGAACAAAAGAATGAAAAGATCAGAGAAATTTTTGAAAAACTCAGACAGACCAGAATAAATCCTGATGAGTATCTGACAATAAAAGATGCTGTCGGCGATCTCCCTCATGTGAAACCCGGTGAAGGAGAAGACAAGTTTTTCGGGCAGTATCCGGAGAAAACAGAGATCCGCGATTATCAGAAAAAAATGAGAATATCGTCATCCGGTATCCTCAATCACCGGGCGAGGACTCATATGCCCAGCGATCTTGACAGGTACAGATTTTTTATTCAGTACTGGATGGAAAATAAAAAACCCGCAACCCTGAAGAATCTTATCAACCAGTGGCCGGCATTCTCTCCCGACCATGAAAATCTCGATGAATATGTAGACCGCTTCAAGGTCCAGTGGTGGACAAAGCCGGCATCTACGATTACCGCCCATATTTCAAAAGACGGCCATTACTTCATCCATCCGGATATTAAGCAATGCAGATCTTTTACCGTCAGAGAGGCCGCTCGCTGCCAGTCATTCCCTGATAACTTTTTCTTCGAAGGCCCGAGGACCGAGCAGTTCCGTCAGGTCGGGAATGCAGTACCGCCGTTATTAGCCCGGGCAATCGGGATGGCGGTCAAAAAGGAGCTGGAAAGGATATACTCCTGATTCAGATTTCACGGGATTTTCCAGTCAGTTCTGATATTTTTTTTACAATTGTGTCAGGATTTTTTCTGACATCATGCTCCCAGAAACGCAAGACGGTCCATCCTTTATTCTTCAATTGTTCATCGACTTTTTTATCCCGATCAACATTGGACTGGATCTTTTTCAACCAGAATTCTCTCCGGGTTTCCGGCTCCTGAAAACAAACCGGGCATTTATGCCAGAAACAGCCGTCGATGAAGATCGTGATTTTCCTTTTTGTGAAAACGATGTCCGGTTTGCCTGGCAGAGTGTAATGGATCCGGTAGCCTCTGATTCCCGCTGCTGACAGGAGTTTGCGGAGTTTTACTTCAGGGCCTGTATTTTTTGCCCGAATACGGGACATATTATGTTTGCGTTGTTCCGGCGTGAGGACATCGGTCATAGTCAACCTGATAATATGAGAAGAGGGGTTACGGATAAAAAAAGGTAATCGCTTAATATCTAGCAATGACTATTGTTGCATTAATAAAGGGGAATTAAAAACACTAATTGAATTAGAAGGATACAGATATGGAAAATGATCTTGCGGGTTTCAGGGTTGATTTGCGTTTACTCCTAGAACTGGGAGAACGACTCATTTCAAGAGATGAAATCGCTGTCGTAGAACTTGTGAAAAACGCATATGATGCAGATGCAAATTCGGTAAAAATTGAAATTGAAAGTGCAAATATTGAAATTTCTGATGATGGGGAGGGAATGGATAAATCAGATATATTAGAGGGTTGGTTAACAATTGGAAGTTCTTTTAAAAAACAGCATCTCTCGACAAAAAAGGGGAGACGTGTTTTAGGTGAGAAGGGCCTTGGTAGATTAGCAATTCTTCGTTTAGGGAAAAAAATTACCATTTTTACTCAGAAAAAAGATCAACCTTGTTTTAGAATTATTATTGACTGGGCGGATATTCGAAATAAATTAGTACATTCAAAAAATTATACCGCCCTTGCTGATTTTGATTTGAAAATAGTTCAAGTTACAGATAATATCTTCCCTGAAAATCACGGCACGAAAATTCTCATAGAAAAATTGAACAAACCGTGGGATAAAAAGGCGATTGATCATCTGACAACATTTTTATCAAGACTTTTGGAAGAACACGATAGAGAAATAATCGAAGACGAAAAAAAATTTAGAATCACATATATCGCGAATGAAAATTTAATTCCTCTCCGTCCTCCGGAAATATTGTTTAATCCTCACTATTATCTCGATATCAGCATTGACAGTACGGGTAAATATTCAGGATCTTTAAGTTGGAAAATAGAGAAAGACCAAGGTTCTGAAATCATCGAAGGTCGTATTCCTCACGCAAAAAAAGTAAGGGGCGAAACGGAAATTTTCTGGGAAAGCGATCCTGAAAATGGATCAGGACCATTTTCATTTAAGCTAAATGCTTGGGATTTAGATGCGAGAGAAATTAAGGTATCGAAGGATTCTCTAAAACTGTGGTCCGGAGTTTCTCTCGTAAAAGATTCAATTCGTGTTATTCAACCTGATTCTGACTGGTTAGGATTGGATCTTCGAAGAGTTCAGAATCCAACTACCCGACTTAGTTCAAACCAGGTAATTGGTTCTGTATTTACAAAATCAGAAAATAATCCCGGCTTGATTGATAAAACTGATCGAGAAGGTTTACTCGACAGCGATTCTTTCAGATTGCTGAAAAAAGCAATTTTTACTTTTTTTGATATTGTTGAAAAAAAGAGATACAAATTACGTCGTTCAAAAACACTTTCAAAAGGATTTGTTTTCGCGAGTCTGGATACACAGCCACTGAAATTAATGACCAAAGATCTTCCTCAGGAAAGACAGGAAGAGTTTGAAGAATATATCGACAATTTGGATGCCTATCGTGTGTATGTTGAAGAATGGGCTCTCGGAAGAGACCGAATGGCGACAATGGGATTACTTGGGGCAAGGCTGATTCATGAAACCAGAAACGCTCTTGTAAATATTACTGATAGTTATCCCTTAATCAGAAATTCTCTATCAGAAATTCCACCAAATATCCGGGATGCAATCGAAAGAATGGTTAGATCCGGTGAATCAATCAAACGAACGTTTAATGAATTAAATCCATTCCTAAAATTCAGACAGAAGAGAGCTCTCGAAGATATCCATTTTAAAACGATTGTCTCTTCACTCGAATATTTATTCAAACCCGATATTAACCGGAATAAAATCCTGATACAAAATAAAATCGATGACAAGATTATATTCAGATCCAACAGAACGGATAGTTTCGTAATTTTTGCCAATCTGCTTGACAATTCAATATACTGGATTGAACAAAATGAACCGAAAAACCGGATAATTGAATTTCGGGCAATCTCGACAAAAGATAATCTTGTCATTCAGATTGCAGACAGCGGACCTGGCATTGAGTCCGATGATCAAGATTTAATTTTTGAAACCGGATGGTCCCGAAAATATGAAGGTACGGGACTTGGATTATCAATTGTCAAAGATATCGTCGAATCCTATAACGGAAAAATCCGGGTAGACAGGGACAGCGAATTGCATGGAGCACTTTTTGAAATTACTTTACCCTTCAAGAAGGGATCATCATGACACTACTTAATGTAGATATTATTGATGACGAAGCCGATGCCATCGCGCTTAGTACAGATATGACTAATGAGATTATTTCTGAATTAAACACCAATTTTCAAACCCTCGGAGTAACCATTGAATCTAGGATCACCCCTTTTACTACTGTGAACGATTACAAAGCAAGTCTCGGTGAAAGATCTCCGGACATTATTATTGTGGATCTCGCATTTGGGACCGCTTTTGATAAAAGTGGTTGGACAATCATCAATGAAGTAACAAAACGTGAGATTATCCCGGTTGTAGTTTTTTCCGCACATGCTGATGATGCCATTCCTGGGGATGAAATATACAAAAATCTGTTAATTATCAGACAAAAAAAAGGAGAGGGTAATTACAAAGATATATTAAAAAATGTAATCGAATTAAAATTAAATTTTATTCTTGAAAAGGAGCGTGTGATAAATGAATTTGGTCAGATATCATTAGAAACCTGTAAAAAACTGATCAATGAAACGGAAATTCAAAGAGTAGATAAAAATATTTTATCTTTTTTGGCACTGACACGACTAACTTCTCTCTTACTTAATATACCTCCAAAAGATGGTTCAAAATTTCCTCCGGAATCGATATTCATCTATCCTCCGTTAATTCACAAAACGGTTTCAAAAAATTGTGTTATGTTAGGAGATATTCTGCAATGCCGTGAAGAAGGTGATCTAAAAGGGCTCTGGTTCGTTTGTTCTCCATCTTGTGATCTTGTATTCAATGACGCTGGTGATCGAAAGCATAAAGTGAATGATATCTTATTATTACCCTGTTATCACAATCCCACTGAAATCCGATCCTTCACTGGTAAACCAATTGGATCAATAAAAGAATCTCTTAAAACAAGCTTAAAAAATAAGACTTCCAAAATATTAAAATGTCCACGAAAAATTTTTTCCAGTCCTTATTTATTACTTTATTTTAAAGAATATCGAACGGTTCCATATGATCTGATAAAAACATCACTTGAAAACAACTCTTGGGAAAAAATTGCTTCAGTTGCCACACCCTATGCAGAGAGTATGCAAAATTTGTTTATTCATGATTTTTCGAGAATTGGAACTCCGGATACAACTTCAGATGAAGAAGAGCAAGATTGGATTACGAATTTTTTAAGATAGATCATTTTTTTTTTAAATTTTGTGTTTGTTTCATATCAATTCGATTTATAAAATGAGTCGCTCTACAATAACCAGGAGATCAAATCTAAATGAACCGTGGAGAACACGTTTTTATTGGAATAATAATTTTCTTTGTGTATAATTTTTTCAATAATACGTTAATTAATACCATTCTTAAACCTGTGATTGGAATTTCAATTAGCAGTTCTTGGCTAATTGGTATTGGTATTGCAATAATTGGCTCAATTTTGCCAGATATTCTAGAACCTGCGACACATTGGACACACAGGAGCAGATGTCACAGTAAAAATACCTTAAAAGTAACTGAATGCACTTTTGCAATAACTGCTATCATAGGTTTATTTACTCCAATATTCTATTACGGTTCATGTTTTTTTCTTGGGTATGTGTTCCATCTTTTAGCCGACAGCACAACCAAAATCGGACTTCCCGATAATTAAATTTAAATTTTATTTGTGCCACTCGGATTTTCATTAAATACAAGATAAAATGACTTAAATTTCCGGGGTCAAGCCCACGCGGCGAGGGGCGAAGCCCCTTATGAGCGTAACACCCCACGCTTCGCTACAACCCCCCATTTCCGTAAAACCCATAATCCCATCCCGCCAAAATCAGATTATGCCCCCAATCCTCCGCGACACCGCAGGCCTCGGCATTTTCTTCTGGCTCATCGGGTACCTCGCGTCAATGGTCTTGTATTTCACGCCGCTCTCACCCATCATGGGCTGGGTCCTCCTGGTGGTCTTTACCCCGTTTACCCTCCTTGTCACGTGGTGGTGGTTTGTGAACCGGGAACGCCTCCCCCTGCAGTATTATGCCGGCGTCGGTGGTGCCTGGATGCTGATCGCGGTCGTGCTCGACTACCTGTTCATCGTCCAGCTGTTCAACACTGCGACCTATTACGCCCCGGATGTTTTCCTGTACTATGCACTGGTGTTCCTCATACCCGTCGGAGTTGGCTGGTACCTGGGCCGGGCAGGACCGGCGGCACACGCCGGGTGATGGAGCGGGAGAAGATTTTCCGGTGCAGGAAAGTATCAATTCCTCCTCTCCCCCGGCTCAAAGTTATATATAGTTATATAACAAAAATTATCTCATGACATCGGAATCAAAAGCGATACATTCGCCACAGCTTGACACCGTTCTGATGGTCGAATCATTCATAAAAGAACACAGCGGGGAGTTCAAGAAACGGGCACTATGGGAAAGCCTGCCCAAGAGAATGATGTACCAGACGTTCTCGGTCGTCATCGGGTACCTGCAGGACTCCGGGAAGATCGCAATAGATCCCGAGGGAAAAATTTGCTGGATTTACAATCCGGAACTTATAAAACGGTATCTTGATAATGCTAACCTGAAGATCCAATGAAGGCGGCCCTTTTTTTTATCGATGAACAGACCCGCCAGGCTTTTTCTGGACTCAACTCCGGCAAAGCAGAGGAAAAAGAACTTTTTAGGGAACTAAAAACCGCTTTTGATGCGATTGCGCTTGACGCATTTTGTGGCATTCAGGTCCCCAAGCGACTGACCCCCAAATCCTATTCCCACTACGGGATTGACAACCTCTGGAAATATAATTTTCACAAGAGCTGGCGACTTATGTACACGGTTGCCGGAGACGGCGAGAATGTGATTGCGTTAATCATCGAATGGCTGCCGCATAAAGAGTACGAGCGAAGGTTCGGTTATTAAAAATCCAAAATTCTTTTTGTAAAGCCCTGATACAAAACACTAAAAGTGTCGCCGATGCATTTTCGCGACAACTCACCAACTCTTGGCGCGAGCCCACGTTGGCAGGGGGGGGTCAGATCTATACTTACGCGTCAATACCCCCGCTTTCCCGGCACAACCCCCCGGATCCCGTCTCTCGCATCCGGCACATATCCGCCATTTTAAAAAAATATGTTACCATGGCTACACTTTAGTGACCGCCCGGTCGCCGCACGGGCACCCCAACTCCGGTACCGCAAAACTAATCCCATGAAACGGACAACTAACCATAATGACAGCGCAGGCAGCTTCACGGGCACCAACGGATCATCCTGCAAAAAAGAACACCGCCCGGCAAAAAAAGACCGATAAGCAAGGCAAGAATGCCCTGACCGCACTATCAGAGTACTCCCTTTCTGAATTTCTTGAAAATGAACCCGACCTTTACTCTGTATCGGACCTGAAAGTGCGGTACAAATGAAAGCAAAAATTGTTCTCGTTCATTTCCCTTTTACCGATCTTTCCGGCTCAAAGCTCCGGCCGGCACTCGTTATCCATGAAAGTGAACAGGATGTTATTGTGGCATTTATTTCTTCAAAAATCCCCTCATCTCTCCAAAAATCCGATCTGCTCATAATGACGGATCACCCGGCATTCCGGTCAACCGGCCTGAAAATTTCATCGGTCATAAAATTCGACAAAATTGCCACATTATCAAAGACACTCATCGAAGGTGAGACGGGAGAAATTCTCCCTGGCCTTGCTGATGAATGCAATACCATCATGCATCATCTTTTTCATTTCTGACCCGGCCCCTTATTATTTCTTTTAAATTATGGCCACCACGCTTCAAAGGCGTGCGATGAGTAAGTCCGGGCCGCCGGACAATAATCATCGATAAAAAAAGTAACACTGACATTTGATTATTTTAAAGGTCCACAGAAATGATTAATGAACCCTTCCCTACTTCGTCCCATCCACCTCAGGGTGGCATCATTCTTTTCGGGAAGGACTTACTCACTGATAGACACATATGCAGTGCAATATTAATAAATTTCTCTTGGATACTATGAAAAATTCCCGTTACAAAAGAATTATCGCTCCGTGTTTAGCACAGTACAATACAATATCCCGGATGTGCTTTCATGCTCGTCAAATTTGAAATATATTATGATAGCAAATACTGGTGCGGCCGGGGCATCGGTGTCGATATTTTCACGCAAGGGAAAACTCTCGATGAGCTGATGGTAAATATCCGTGAAGCTGTCGAGCTCCACTTTTATGAAGAACTGGGTAAAGGGGAGAGTATCCGTATCCTCTCTATTTCTGAAACCGAGGTAGGTACTGTTGCCCGGGCTTCCGGTTGTTAGCGAAAAAAGATCTCATCAAGGTCTTTTTTAAACTCGGGTATCATCTTGTCCGGCAGCGGGGCAGCCATGCCCAACTCAGATGCAGTACGCCTGCCGGGGAGCATACGATCACTATTCCGATGCATGATGAGATTGCGCCCGGTACATTGAACGATATACTCTCGAAAGTTGCGATCTGGAAAGGGATATCAAAAGATGAATTGACCCGGATGCTCAGTCGCGGATAAATCAATCAAAGAAAGATTTACGACATTTTTTTAACGGGCAGATAGTTTCCCCATCCGGTTCTTTAAAAAATCCGGATAAAACGGTTAAGCCCTGCCGGGTTTTTAAAAACCCGTCGAATTCCACGGGTTTAAAACGGTCATATCCGGTTCCACTCTTTGCGAAGCGCCTGTGCCTCTGCATTGGGATCCAGGATCCGACCCTGGTAGATCCCATAGTATTCCTGCGGATTGCAGGGTATATGACGGGGTTTATGGACCTGGAGTGTTTTCTCCCAGAGATCAATAGGGACAATAACACTTTTTTTGTGGCCGCCAGCGTCATACACGTACTGGATATCATCCATGATAATCACATCATACTTTCTGTATTTTTCTTTGAACTGATTTGCTTTATTGCTCTGAACAGAGGCTATATATTCCATAACAAACCTTTCCGAGGTCAAATAAAAAACCTTTTTATCCGGAAAGTCTTTTTTTATATGATTCCCGACCGCTTGCATCAGATGGGTCTTGCCGACACCCGTCGGTCCATATATAAAAAGAGGGTTATAAGATTTCCCCGGAATTTTTACCACCGAGCGAGCCGCCGCATTAGCCAATTCATTGAACGAGCCGACCACAAAGGAATCAAAGGTGTATCTCG
>PNBP01000036.1 GCA_003136075.1 Methanoregula sp.
CACAGGGTACAGGAAATGATGCAGTTGATGGCGTCAAAAATACGCCAGATTGCAAATGCAATGCCGGACCAGGATATTGAAAAATTCATCAACGAACTCCTGAAAGCAAAACGGATCTATGTCATGGGTGCCGGGCGGTCCGGACTGGTGGCAAAAGCATTTGCCATGCGCCTGATGCATCTCGGGTTGCAGGCATACGTTGTGGGTGAAACCATCACGCCCGCATTGAGTCCCGGCGATCTGATCGTTGTATTTTCCGGGTCAGGAAAAACAAAAACCGTCGCAGATATTGCAGAAACCGGTAAAGATCTCGGAGCTCACATCTGCCTCATCACTTCAAATGCCAATTCGCGGATTGGAAAAATAGCCAACAGCATCGTTATCATAGAACACCAGCGGGATGACGTGGAAGACGATGCGGCGGAATTTGAGATTCGCCAGATGATGGGGGAACATAAATCTTTTGCACCGCTGGGGACGCTCTTTGAAACGGCATCGATGGTCTTTGGCGATGCCGTTATATCGCGCCTGATGGAGATCACAAAGACCGATGAATCTGCCCTGAAAAACCGTCATGCAAATATTGAATGAGATGGAGAGGAAAACCAGATGAGCAACCATTTCGCATCCCGCGTTGCCGGTATCGAAATTTCCGGCATACANNATTTTTGAAGCAGCCGGCCCGGGGTCCATCAATCTTGGACTTGGCCAGCCGGACTTTGATACACCGGAGCATATCAAAGAGGCAGCGATCGCTGCGATCCGTGAAGGAAAAACCGGCTATACTACCAATAACGGCATCCCGGAACTCCGCACCACAATCTGCACAAAATTCAAACGAGAGAACGGCCTTTCCTATGAGCCTGACCAGATTATCGTGACCGCCGGCGCAAGCGAAGCGCTGCATATCGTCATGCAGGCACTGGTAGATACCGGTGACCGTGTTCTCTGCCAGGATCCCGGTTTTGTTTCCTATGCAGCACTTGCCACGCTTGCCGGGGGAACACCGGTCAGCGTTCCGCTTGATGCAAAATTCCATATCGATGTCGAACACGCAAAGGAACTTATGGATGGCGCCAGGTTGTTTGTCCTGAATTCCCCCGCAAATCCTACAGGAGCCGTTGAGAGCAAAGAGTCAATAAAGGCGCTTGTTGAGTATGCTGCAGATGCCGGTGTCACCGTTGTCNNCAGCGATGAAGTATATGAACATTTCATCTACGGTAAAAAACACTGGAGTGCTGCACAGTTTGGCGATAATGTCATTACCATCAATGCGACGAGCAAAACGTATGCGATGACCGGCTGGCGACTCGGTTACCTTGCTGGAGCAGCAGACGTTGTCGGGCAGTGCATCAAAGTGCACCAGTACTGCCAGGCATGTGCCACATCAATATCACAGTATGCGGCACTTGCCGCATATACCGGCGACCAGCACCGGGTTAAAGAGATGCGCGATGAGTACCTTGCACGCCGTGATCTGATGTGCAAAGGCTTATCTGAAGCCGGGTATTCATTCCCGGTTCCTGAAGGCGCATTCTATGCATTTGTACCGATGAAGCCGGGCCTCGCACAGAAGATTATTGAAAATGGCGTCATTCTGACCCCCGGTTCCGCATTTGGCGTAAATGCTCCGGAATATGCCCGGCTCAGTTATGCGGCGTCCCGCGAGAACCTCAAGCGAGCACTTGATAGGATACAAAAGATAACCGGAGAATATCATGGTTAATGAACTTTTAAAGAAATTATCCAACGCCCACGGTGTTTCGGGCAGCGAAGGGAGCGTTTTTTCGCTCATCAAAAAAGAACTGAAAGGGTCGGTCGATGAAATCCGTGAAGATGCGATGGGAAACCTGATCGCAATCAAGCGCGGCAACAAGTTCAAAGTCATGCTCGCGGCCCACATGGATGAGATCGGGCTGATGGTCAAATACATCGATGAAAAAGGATTTCTCCGGTTTGTGGCACTTGGCGGCTGGTATGGTCCGACGCTGTATAACCAGCGGGTTATCCTCCATGGCAGTAAGGGGCCCTGCATGGGCGTTATCGGCGGCAAACCCCCGCACATGATGGATGAAGACGAACGGAAAAAAGGTGTCAAGGTCGACGAAATGTTTATCGATGTCGGTGCCCAGAATAAAGGCGATGTAGAGGAGCTTGGCATCGATATCGGGACTCCGGTGACCATAGACCGGGAATTTGCCACGCTCGCCAACCACCGTGTTACCGGTAAGGCATTTGATAACCGTGCCGGCGTCGCCATGCTGATTAAAACCCTCAAAGAGGTTAAAACACCCCTCACGATCTATGGTGTATTTACCGTGCAGGAAGAAGTCGGCTTAAAGGGCGCCCGCACGAGCGCATATGCTCTCGATCCCGACTGCGCAATTGCAACGGATGTCACCATCCCCGGCGATCATCCGGGTATCGAGATGAAAGACGCCGCTGTTGAGATGGGAAAAGGCCCGGTCATTACCATTGTCGATGCCAGCGGCCGCGGACTTATCGCGAACCGCAACGTGGTCAGGTGGCTTGGAAAAGCAGCTGAAGAGCATTCCATACCGGTACAGGTTGAAGTGGGAAGCGGCGGTACAACCGATGCAACGGCCATTCACCTGACAAAAGCAGGTATCCCCAGCACGACACTGAGCATCCCCTCACGGTATATTCATTCACCGGTGGAAGTGCTGGATGTCCGCGACATTGAAGCCGGTGTAGCACTCCTTGTTGCCGCGTTGAAAACCAAACCGGCACTTTGAGGTATCTTTTTTTTGCATTTTTTTAATCCTTCATTTAATTCGTAATTGCGTGTATCTATAAACACGAAAAGTTTTCATACTCGTT
>PNBP01000019.1 GCA_003136075.1 Methanoregula sp.
TTTATGTCGAAAAAGAGTATATTAGCCGGAGATAATTTTATGTCCGAACATTATGAGTAAACGAACAACAACTCTCTTTATCACCGTGAGCCTCGCGATGGTGCTCATCATCACGCTGCTCGCGGCTGGCTGTACGAACACGTCGAGCACACCCGCTGGGGCAACACCCATGCCGACAGCTGCCCCTGTCACCACACCGGCAGCCGCCAGCACACCAGCAGCCGTTGCCCCGGCAACGCCCGCAGTCGCAGCACCAACCTCAGCACCTGCAGTCACGGGAACCCTGACCATGAGCGGTTCAACAACGGTTCTGCCGATTGCCCAGGCAGCCGCTGACANNCCGGGAGTAAGCATCCAGGTATCCGGTGGCGGATCCGGTGTCGGTATCCAGGCAATCGGTGCCAAGACCGTTGACATCGGCATGTCCTCAGCTGAGGTAACCAAAGCCCAGATGGCCCAGTATCCCGGCTTTGTGATCACGCCAATTGCACGGGATGCCATTGCCGTTGTCGTCAACCCGGCAAACACGATTCCGTACATCACCCTTGACCAGGTCAAGAGCATCTACACAGGCAAGATCACCAAGTGGACCCAGATCACCGGCGCCGGTGTCCCCAACACCAACAACCAGATTGTCCTTGTCGGACGTGACAGTGCATCAGGGACCCGCACCTACTTTGACTCAACCGTTCTCTCTTCAGCAACACCCTCCGCCAACATGCTGGAAAAGAACTCCAACGGTGCAGTTGCCCAGACCGTGGCCCAGACGCCCGGCTCAATCGGCTACCTGTCGATCGGGTTCATTACTCCCAACATCAAGGCAGTCCCCATCTGGTTCAACTACCAGAAGATCATTGCCCCCAGTGTCGCGACCGTCATAGACAAGACCTACCCGGTCTCCCGTTCATTATATCTCATCACCAATGGCCAGCCAACCGGCCTTACCAAAGACTTCATCGACTACATCCTCAGCCCCGAAGGACAACAGATCGTTCAGGATCAGGGATACGTCAAACTCAACAGCTAACGGGATAGCACCAGGACTTTCCGGGAATATCCCCCCAATTTTTTTGTTTTTGCGAAAAAAACCGAGGCAACGGGAATGAACTTCTTACCCAGCATCACAACCGGCACTTCATCTGGCACCGCCCGTTCTTCATTGTTTAAAGAGCGATCCATCAAGACGGTCTTCTTCTGCACAGCCTTCTTTGCAGTCATTGTCATCTCATTTATCCTTCTCTTCCTGCTCCGGGACGGCTACCCGATCCTCAACCAGGTCGGCATCGTCGACTTTCTCTTAGGATCAGCCTGGGCACCAACAGCGGTCGAACCTCTGTATGGCATCTTTCCGCTGATTTTTGGCACGATTGCAGTCACTATCGGTGCAATGTGCTTTGCCGTTCCGCTTTCCATCGGCTGTGCTATCTACATATCAGAACTCGCCTCACCCCGGATAAAAAGTATCCTTAAACCGGCAACCGAACTGCTTGCAGGCATCCCTTCCGTCGTCTACGGTTTCTTCGGGCTGGTCGTCCTCACAAACTTTATCCGGACAACGTTTGATATTCCTACGGGTGAAACCTGGCTGGCGGGCTCGGTCCTGCTGGGGATTATGGCGCTCCCCACCATCATCAGCGTATCTGAGGACGCAATCAGTTCAGTTCCCTGCGAGTACCGCGAAGGCTCCCTTGCGATCGGTGCCACCCGGTGGCAGACCATCAGCAAGGTCATCGTCCCTTCCGCGCTCTCGGGCATTGCCGCGGCGACCATCCTGGGTATCGGTCGTGCAATCGGTGAGACCATGGCCGTGCTGATGGTGACCGGGAATGCAGCCATCATCCCCGACCCGATCTGGAACGTGCTTTCACCGGTCCGGACGCTCACCGGGACACTTGGTATCGAGATGGGTGAAGTGGCGGTCGGCAGTGATCACTATCACGCCCTGTT
Organism: Methanoregula sp.; assembly: GCA_003136075.1. Classification (GTDB taxonomy): domain Archaea; phylum Halobacteriota; class Methanomicrobia; order Methanomicrobiales; family Methanospirillaceae; genus Methanoregula. The sequence goes on from PNBP01000019.1 coordinate 1,948, forward strand.
TGGCGTTGCTGTCGTGCTGCTGGTCATCACGCTGATCGTCAACACCAGTGCCGTCATTATCCTCTCCCGGCTGCGGGAAGGAAAAACCTCAACGCCCGGAAAGAAACCGTTCTTAACCACGGCAACAAAAAACGCCCTGCTGAAGGGATGCACCTATCTGGTTCTTGCGGGGGTTGTACTCCTGCTCTTTATCTCACTGCCCTGGTGGGCTGCGGGACTGGTGCTGGCTGCCGGCGCAGCATGGTATTTCGGTAAAGACCGGCTCACCCGAAACCATGTTGAAAAGATCGCGTTTGTCCTTATCGGGGCAGCCGCAGTTATCGTCATTGCCATTCTTGCGATCCTTCTGGAAGATATCGTCGTGCATGGCCTGCCCGCAATCTCATGGGAATTCCTGACCCAGCCGCCCCGCGATCTCGGCCGGGCTGGCGGGATCTTCCCGGCAATCGTGGGGACCCTCTACCTTGTCACGGGCGCCATTGCCATTGCCCTCCCGCTGGGAGTGGGGGCGGCGATCTACCTTGTTGAATACACGCGGGAAGGCAGGATCACCCGGCTGATCCGGACCGGTGTCGATCTCCTGAACGGTACGCCGTCCATTGTCTTTGGCCTCTTCGCGTTCTCGTTTATCGTGATATACTTAAACATCGGTGTCTCCCTCATCGCCGGGCAGATCACGCTTGCGTTGATGGTGCTGCCCACCGTGATCCGCACAACCGAGGAATCCTTAAAAAGCATATCCCTGTCCCTGCGGGAGGGAAGCCTTGCGCTCGGCGCCACAAAATGGCAGACCATCCGGAACGTTGTGCTGCCCCCGGCGCTCCCGGGCATCCTGACCGGCGCCATCCTTTCCATCGGCCGGGCTGCCGGTGAGACAGCGCCGATTATGTTTACTGCCGTGGTGTTCTCATCACGGTTTTTGCCGACTTCGCTGTTCCAGCCGGTGATGGCACTGCCGTATCACCTCTACATCCTCGCGACCAATGTCCCGAACTCGTCGGTGAACCGTTACGGCACCGCGTTGGTCCTCGTTGTTATGGTCGTCGGGTTTTACTCCGTTGCGATCTTGTTACGAAATCATTTCCAGAAAAAGGCAAGGGGATAACATGTCTGAACATACGATCATTTCAACAAACAACCTGAATCTCTGGTACCAGGAAAAACATGCACTCCAGTCGGTCTCCATGAAGATCCCAAAGAAGCATGTGACTGCGCTCATTGGTCCGTCCGGGTGCGGCAAATCAACGCTGCTGCGGTGTTTCAACCGCATGAACGATCTGGTCGATCATGTAAAGATAACCGGAGAGATAGTATTCGACGATGAAAATATCCATGCGCCCGGCACCGATGTTGTCACGCTCCGTAAAAAGATCGGCATGGTCTTCCAGAAACCAAACCCGTTCCCGAAGTCCATATACGAGAATGTGGCCTACGGGCCCCGGGTTCACGGGATCAGGGATACGGCAGAACTGGATAAAATCGTCGAACGAAGCCTGCGTCATGCTGCTATCTGGGACGAGGTGAAAGACCGGATGAACGATTCTGCGCTCGGGCTCTCGGGAGGACAGCAGCAGCGCCTCTGCATCGCACGGACGCTTGCAGTGGAACCCGAAGTGATCCTGATGGACGAACCCTGTTCGGCGCTTGACCCTATTGCAACCGCAAAGATCGAGAACCTCATTGATATGCTCAAGGCGGATTACACGGTGATCATCGTCACCCATAATATGCAGCAGGCGGCACGGGTCAGCGATTATACCGGGTTCATGTACCTGGGCAAACTCATCGAGTGCGGAATAACCGCACAGATCTTCGAACACCCAAAAGAAGAGCTGACGGAGAATTACATCACCGGCCGGTTCGGATAGGTGAGGTCATGGTAGAAAAATTTCATACTGAATTAATCAATCTGAAAAAAGAGACGGTCGAGCTGGGATATCTTGGGCGTGAGATGCTCCGGACTTCTGTCGATGCCCTTATCCGGCAGGACCGGGAACTGGCCGCGTCAGTTATTGACCGCAAGGAAGAACTCCGGCTCATGAATGTCCGTATCGAAGAAAACTGTTACCAGCTGATCGCACTCAACCAGCCAATGGCAAAAGACATGCGCACCATCGCCTGTACCTTAAAGGTGATCGAGGCATCCATGCGTATCGGCCGGTACGGGAAATCCATTGCAAATATTGTCAAGGAAATTTCTGATAAGCCTCATATCGCAAACATGATGAGCATCCCCCACATGGCCGATCTCGTGATCGATATGGTGGATGATGCCATCGAGGCATATGACTCTGACAGTATCTCGTCGGTTAAGGAGTTTTCGGCACGCGATGATACGATCGATTCGTTGCGGCACTCGATCTTCCGGGAAGGGATCACCTACATGATGGAAGACCCAAAGAACATCTCGCGCTGCACGCACTACATCATGGTTGCGCGATACCTTGAACGCTGTGCGGATCATGCCTGCAAGATTGCCGAGAACGCGCATTATATGCAGACCGGCGAACGCATCGAAATTCACTAAAATCTCCCCCTCCAGGAATTTCGGTCGATCAGGCGATTGACAGGATTGCCAGCCATGACCCCCTTTCTTTTTTAAGCAATACTTTTTGTCCGGTACTAATGCTCATATTAAAGAAGAGTGACCATTGTGTGTGGATCTGTTTATTTTACGGCATGGTAAGGCGCAGCAGGCAGATTGCACGACAAACGATGCCGAACGGGCACTTACCGTCAGGGGAAAAGACGAAATTGCGTCGGTAGCGCAATGGATGGTCTCACGGGGGTATGAAGTTGATGTTATTGCGACAAGCCCCTTAAAACGGGCGCGGCAGACGGCGGAAATCATTGCATCGTTCCAGGGAACAACCAGTCGGATCACCGTCTGGGACGCACTTGCCATTGGCGGCGATCTTGATGCGATCTGCAGGAATATTGGGGAGTGCGAGGAAAACGGAAAAATTCTCATCGTAGGCCATGAACCCACACTCTCCATGTTCATCAGCAGGATCATCAGCGGTACCGATACTGCGGCAATTGTCATGGTCAAGGGCGGGCTTGCAAAAATCCGGAATTATTCGTCACAGCACCGGCCGCTGGGGGAGCTCCAGTGGCTTCTTTCACCCCGGCAGATGATGATTTCAGATTGATTGTGAGAAAAACGATGCAAAAAACCGGACGATGCCAATTATTTTTTTTTATTTCCCGATATAGGTACAGAATGATCCGCAGTGGGTACAGCCCTCTTTGCACGGCTCAATATGGATAGTAATATGCGCCCGGGGAAACTCATTTTTAAGATCTGACTCAAGATGATCGGCAAAATCATGTGACTGGTTCACCGATATTGTTCCTGGTACCACTAGGTGGAATTCAATAAAGATATCCGGGCCGGAACGGCGTGTCCGAAGGCCGTGGAACCCTGCATAATCGCTTGCATGCTCGCAGATGACCTGTTTTATCCGTTCTACATCTTTAACGGGAATACTATGGTCGATAAGATCAAAAAGGGATCGCCGGGTAAGGTCATACGCGGCCTTCATGATAACAATTGCAACGCCGATTGCAAAAATCGAATCCAGGCTGGCGATGCCGGTGATGCGGATCAAAATCAGGCCGGCGAACACGCCAAGGGATGTATAGACATCAGTCCGCAGGTGCCATGCATCGCTTTCCAGCGCGATGGATTCGGCTTCCTTTGCCACTTTCATGAGCCGTGAAGACACATACCAGTTGGCAAGCGCTGATATTCCCATCACCGCGATACCGGCAGCGAGCAGTCCCGGTGCGAACTGTTCGGAAGGTTCACCGAACAGTTTTTTTGACGCTTCCCAGATGATCAGGATCGCTGCAACAAAGATCAGGATCGCTTCGATGAATCCGGAGAAATCCTCAAACTTCCCGTGCCCGAACGAATGACCGGCATCAGGTGGCTCTGCGGATTTTTTTACCGAAATAAATGCAATAATCGCCGCGAGGAGATCCATGGACGAGTGGATTGCTTCGGAAATGATACTGACTGATCCGACAGCAAAACCAACGATGAATTTCAACCCGACAAGCCCGGTATTGGAAATAATGGACAGTCGTGCTGTTTTTTGTTTTAAACTATCAAGGGATTGTTTATCCCGTATTTTACTATCCATGAAGTTCTGTGTATACGTTGACGGCAGGGAACTTCAAGATATTGTCAATGTAAAAAAATAGATATCAATGGCCTTTTTTCCCGTACACGGTTTCCGGATCAAAAACCTTCTCACCGATTACGTTGCCCTCCAGTGTCCGGTAGAAACAGGTCAAGTATCCCATGTGACATGCAGCACCCACCTGTTCGACTTCATAGATAAGACAGTCTTCATCGCAATCGGTAAGGACTCGGCTTACTTTCTGGAAATGGCCGCTCTCTTCACCTTTTTTCCAGAGTTTTTTCCTGCTCCGGCTGTAGTAATGGGCATATCCCGTTTCCTGCGTCAGCCTGACTGCCTCGTCATTTGCATATGCCATCATCAGCACCTGCCGGCTTTTTTCATCCTGCACAATCACCGGGATTAATCCGTCAGCGAATTTCAGGTTCAGCATCTTTTTCACCTCACACAATCGTATTCATGATCGCAAGCAGGAAATCTCCAAAGATAATTGACGTGATGAGCCCGGCAGTAATCGGGATGATAAACGGCACTGCATACGAGATCCACACGGTTCCTGCTTTTTTGTACATCGCCAGTTCTTTGGTAAACTCTTCCGGATGTTCCCGCAAATCCTTTGTATACATCCGTCCTTCCCCGGAATACATCCTGCGCAGGGAATCGAAAAATCCGATAAACCGTCGGCTGACGGTACCGTTTGTGTCGGAAAATTCCTCCATGACAAAACCCCAGGAGTCCTGGATCTTGTTGCCCTTTACCGGGAACCCAAAGAACATGTATGGCAGTGGTGCACGGTTGCCTTTCACGATATTGATAACAAAAATACCCACCGGGGCGACAAGATTGAGGATCAGGGCGTTGATCAGTGCAGAGAACGACAAGAATCCCAGAGGCGGGTTGTTCAGGAGCGGTGTAATGGGAAATGTCGGGATACAGAACGCAATGAAAATAAGCGCCCACGCGTCAGCGCCACCAAAGAGGTGCATCCGCCCAAACAGGTAAAAAACCCCGCAGAATACTGCCGCGAGTGCAATATAGATGCCCTGCATCCCCCAGCCGCCTTCAAACATCATATAGAACGATGCGATGGCAATAATAACGACGATGAGCATAAAGTACCAGCGGCTCAGCGTGGTACTGATATTTGCCTGCTGCATCTTTTTCTTCTGCTTTGTCGTTTGCGGACGCGACATTTTGTATCCCTCGTAGGTAATATACGCAAGAATTCCAGCAAACATGCCGTACCAGGGAACAAGCGAAAAAATAACGGTCTTTGCAAGGACAAACCAGGAAATCGCCGGAAGGACCAGTACAACTGCAAGATACGGGAACCTGATCGGTTCGGTCTCTTCACGGGTGTCAAGGTAATTTGCGTAGAAAAACGCTGCAACAAGAGCAAGGTAGCCGGCTATCAGGCTGAAGTTAGCGGTGGTATCGTACAACAGCCANNGCCGATTATGAGCATCGGTATCCATGTCCGGAACGGTACGGGCCGGTCTTTGATATCAAGATAGGATGCATAGACTAGGGTGGCAAGGACAGCAACCGCGGAAATGATCATCGGGTAAAGAATCATACTCCCTATACCCTTTTTTTTAAAAGGACTTATGCATGGCGATAGTTCCCGATGCTTACGATATACAATCTAAACTAGGATTACGCCGATAAAAAAGGAGGAAACTGCCGATATCTGCGTAAATCACGGTCTTAAAATTGCTGAACACAATTCAGTAATATATAATATCATCATTACAAATACTTCATTTGAACAACCGGTGTCTATTCCGGCAGAAATGTAAACCATTTGGAATATCTGCGCACATTGAGATGATTTTTTAATGAACATATCGGAGCTGCTGGAAACAATCCTGAAAGGATCAAAATACCTTGGTACCTTTCCGCTTGCCGAGCTGCTCCAGTATGCGGTAAGCCGGAGCGTAAACGGGATCGCGGTTGCAAAAGACACCCCCAGGGAACGGTACCTTGTGTTTGTCAAAGGCGAACCCGAAGGTGCAATATACATCGATTCAAACGGGACGCTCTATGGAGATAAAGCGATCATGCTGATTGGGGGAGGAGAACAGTTCGTGCTTTGCGATGTGAAACCCGATATTGTTGATGCGCTTGTCATGAGCTGCCGGGTCTTTGAAAAATCCCATCTCAAACAGAGCACGACCTATATGGTCCCTGAGATTGGTGTAAAACATGTGGGAATCGGGGTGCTGACCATTAACCTCCAGCGGGAGAATGCCCCCATAAATGGTGTCCGGGTGTCTATCAGAAAAAACGGCCAAATTGTCGGGAGTGATACGACCACAGGGGCGGGATCGGTCAGTTTCCGTGTACTGCATGGAACATATACCTGTATGGTGCAGGACCGGTCACAGACAGTGACCAATTTCCAGATCATGTTTGACGAATTGCACACGAAGATCACCCTTGAACTTTGACGGACAAAGGCCGGCGCCCTCTTTTCCCCCTGTATTCCTCAAGATCCTAAAAAAAAGCAAAGACGAAATCCTTTAATGAGATCGGAGCAGAATTATCGCTTATGAAGATCGGACGTGAGGATTTTGAAGCGCTGATCAAGGGTGAAAAAAATATTACGCCCTACCTGGAACTCGATCCGGTTTTGGGGTCATATTCAGCCTTTGGCGTAAAAACTGCAAGTAACCCGAACTATATGATCAAGGCGGTGTACGAAATGTACGAAGCCCACCTGAACCGAAAACTTGCGGTTAAGGCAATGCGCAAACTCTACCGCTCGGTTGGCGCGGGATCACTTGGTCTGTATAACCTGCTCAAAAAATTCGGGATGGATTTAAAACCCGCAGAATTTCTTATGCTTGTGTTCAAACTCCAGCACCAGCAGGGATGGGGAGCACCGTTTGAACTTGTGGAAGCAAGTGAAAAGAAAATTATCCTCCGTACCGCCCATACGTTTGAATCTGAAGTCATGAAAGACTGGAAAATGTCCGTCTGTGGTATTCATATGGGCTGGATAGAGGGAGTGCTGATGGCGGTCACCGGGAAGTCATGGTACTGTCTTGAAACCAAGTGTTTTGCAAACGGTGATGGCTGCTGCGAATTTGTTGCCGACCAGGTTGAACCGAGCTGGAAGTACAAAGCCCAGGCAATTGTCAATGGCGACTCTGCGATCACGGAGTTTATTGACCACAAACCCCTCGAAGGCACGATTAAACTGATCGATGATCCCGTGGTTATCATGCCCCGTTTTGTGTTTACCTCCATGATGAACTCGTTGAAAAAGACAATGGGGGAAATGCCTGCTGGTGGTGTGAACTACCGTGCCTATATGGACATGGGAAAGGAGAATGTCGAACACTACAAGAAGATGGGGATCACCAATCCCAATACGCTGGCAAACATGGCGTTCACATTCTATTCCCAGATGGGATGGTTTAAGATCATTAAAATGGAGTGGGACGAAGCGACCAAGACCAAAACCCTCACCCTTGAACATACGGTTGAATCTGAGGCATTCGGAAACACGGGGAAAAACGTCTGTTACTGCACCGCGGGTCTTCTTGCAGGAATTGTCGAAGGTGCATTTGGGATAAAAGTTCAGGGTCGTGAGATCGCATGCAGATCAAAGGGCAATGATCACTGCGTCTTTACCATCACCAATAAAAAAGAATAAAAAAAATTCACTTTTAAATAGCATCACCTCAATATCTATACCTGTATAATCCCGAGCGCTTACCATGTCTCCTGCGGTTCAGGTTTTAATCGTTGAAGATGATGAAATTATTTCGGGTTTAATCAGCGTTATACTGGAAAAAAAAGGATACCATGTCGCAGGTAAGGTGATTTCCGGCGAAGATGCCATCATGAGGACAGCGGAAACCATGCCGGATATTGTCCTTATGGATATCAACCTTGCGGGCATTCTCGATGGAATCGCTGCCGCCCGGTATATCTTCTCTTTTTTTCGTATCCCGGTCATTTTTATTACCGGCCAGTGTGATGACGCCGTTCTCGATCGTGCCAAAATTGCTGAACCCTATGGATTTATTCTTAAACCCTTTACGGCAAATGATATTACGTCCAACATCGAGATAGCGCTGTATAATCATAATGGCCGGAAAAAATATTTCGACAAGTTTGCCACGCTGGACCTTAAAAAGATCATGCCGGCGCTTGAAGCCGTTATGGTTACTGATACAAAAGGGCGGATTATCTTTTTCAATCCCTATACGCTTCGGTTGCTTGACGCAAACGAATCCGATGTGCTGATGAAATCCCTCCGGTATGCCCTGATCCTCGTAAACAAATTGACCGGCGAACGGATTCCGGACCCTGCACTTGACGTAATCCGCGAGATGATCGTCGTTAATTACGAGTTAAATACGGTGCTTGTTACAAGAACCAATAAAAAGCGATATGTCGGTATCACTGCCCGCCCTATGAAGAACGAGAACAATGAGCTGCTGGGCGTCTACGTGCATGTCCGGGAAAAAACACTCAACGAAATTAAAATGTCTGCACGGATCTAAACGGAACATTACTCCGTTGTTAAAAAAAGACAAACCTGAAAAAAAAGTATCAGCTAAAAATACCATTATCGTTCGGATTTCTTTTTAAACAGGGCTTTTGTAAACCGGTCTATGAATCCCTCTTTTGCCTGCACAGTTTGCTCTTCCTTATAGGATACCCCGATAAGATCGGATGCAATATGACGGATTGCCTTTGAGGCCGGGGAATCCGGATACTTGATCACAATGGGGGTTTTTACGGACGCGGCTCTCCGCACGTTCGTATCTTCCGGGATGATTCCTATTACTTTTACCCCAAGAACCTTCTCCATCTTTTTGGTGATGATATCGGTTTTGTCCTGGTCCACACGATTGATGATCGAGCCCAGTACATGCCCGCCCACGACTTCTGTCAGGATTTTTGTCTTCAAGGCATCAACAATTGATGAAAGTT
>PNBP01000100.1 GCA_003136075.1 Methanoregula sp.
ATTTGACATTTTGTAATATAAATATTCCGAATTCACTCTCATTTTGTACAATTTGGAAACTATAGCCGATATTTAAGCACTGTAGAAAACCTCTTTTATCACACGCAGCCCCCCTCTTGCGCNNACAGCATTAGGATCAGTGTGCATGTCGCGCAATTATTTACCTGAGTGATCATGGATGACCCAGCCGGCACTCAGGGGGTTGCCTGCCAGATCATGACATACCCCCTCAGGGGGTCTGTCGTACTAAGTGAGTGATCCTCCCCGGGCACATTTTTCTTTTTTTACATCGAGTTTCTGACAGTATCTGTTGCATCATTTCCCTTTCAGGAAAGGAGATACTCTGCCGATCCATCCCATCCTGATCATGAGTCCAGGGGGACCTCCAAGGTTAAAGAGGGATGATATACGGATGATTTTTTTATGAGACCCTCCGTTCTGACATACAATACAATTCGTAGTTAAACAACGATAAAAAATAAAAAGACGTTAATCGATATCGATTGTTCGTTCAACATCGGTATACTGGAAAACGTCTTCTACTGTGACCTTGAAGTGGTTGGCAATTTTGAATGCAAGATCGAGCGAGGGGACATATTTCCCTTTCTCAATTGCAAGAATGGTCTGGCGGGTAACACCGATTACCTTCGCAAGATCCTCCTGCGTCATATCATGCATCGCACGGTAAACTTTGATCTTATTCTTCATCAGTTTCCCAGTCCCCGTATTTTCGGGCGTAATAGAACCTGAACCCGACATACAAAAAGATCATCAGCACAAGAATGAAGAGCTGAATATACCCCATCGATCGCGGCGGAATGATGTAGCCCAGCGGCAACGGATGTTCCGGGTGCCATTCTTCTCCCAGATGGGGAATCGTGGGTGCACGCAGCAGCTGCATGACAGCCCCAAGGGAAAAGGCACAGAAAACGACCCATGAAACCTGCAATGTGCGGAGTGCTGCCTTCTCGGTAATCTTTGCACCCCGTTCGTCCTCGACAAGATCCTGAACCCGTTTTCGAATGAGATATATCGCGGCAATTGCGATGATAAATGCAATTTCAATGAAAAGGGGCATATGGATCTCATCCGAATACCAGAAAATAGCAAGAAGGGCAACGGCAATAAACCCGCATACAAGATAAAACGTATTTTTCTTCATGGCTACCTTATGTTATGAAAATGAAACATTTCGTCATATAAATATTACGTGTGCTGCGATAAAATTTTTGTCGTGGGTATCTGGTTATCAACGTCCTATCAACCGCTATTAATAATCAGGTGGCGATTATTGAAATAATTGGTTTGTGCTCTTCTGTGCCGACGGTGGGTTTATATCGGACGATGTACCATGCATTTTATGAATGAGACTACCCAAAAGCCAGGTGCATTAAGACTCGCAGCTGCAGTTATCCTCGGAATCATTGTGGGCTCGATTCTCTTTTTCATTGTTGCCCTGTTCATCGGGATGTTTAACGCTCTTTTGGGCATGAATATTCCCTTACGAACAGATGTCATGGAAGATATTCTGTCTGCATTTCTCCTCATCGTCTTTATCGGATTATCCATTGCCGGATTCTGCTGGAAAGTCTGGACTAGCCCGGTAACTGAAGAGAGCGCCGTTCCTGAATCTGAAGAATAAAGGATTACCTGTTCAGCATGCCCTCTTGCAGCGTTTTTTTCAGGTACGAGCCAGCGCTTGTTAGTGCTTGAATTCTGATAGAATTAATGAGAATTTTTTTTTTAAATTCAGGATAAATTTCCCAGCAAACAAAAACACAAACGCTCCTCTTCCAATTCAGCCGGAATAACCCGGGCGCTTACAAAATGTTTACGATGTGCCCGTCGTCAATTTCTTTTAAATGTGACAAACAATCTCAAGGTAAACGGGCACAGGTGAATTGTTTACATTCATTCCTGTGGATTCAAAACGGGTGCTGGCACGACATGGAGAACAATAAGCGTAATATCATCTGACTGGGGTGCGCTACCGGTAAAGGTCCGCATATCTGCGATAATTTCCCGGATCATGTCCTGTGCCGGACAACCACGGCACCGTCTGGCAACCCGGATCAGACGCTCTTCGCCATAGGGTTCATATGCGGCAGTNNTATTCGGTAACTCCATCCGTATAGAAAATTACGTAGTCGCCGGGGTGAAGACGGATAATTTCCCCCTCATACAGCATTTCGGGATCTACCCCGATTGCCATGCCCCCCTCGGACAGGAATCTACCCTCTCCTGTGGCATCGCAAATGATGAGCGGGGGATTGTGCCCGGCATTGGTACAGGAAAGGGTCATCTTTTCCGGATCCAGCACCGCAGAATACGCGGTAACAAACATGCCGGACTGGGTGTCACGCGCGATCAACCGGTTCGATTCTTTTAGTCCTGACAGTACATCCTCTTTTCCTTCAATACCTGCCCGAAGCAGGGTCCTTGTCATCGCCATGAAAAGCGCCGCACTGACTCCTTTGCCGGACACATCCGCAATCAGGATGGCCCAGCGGTTGCCGGTCACCGGTATAAAATCATAGAAATCCCCGCCGATTTCCATTGCCGGAATCATCTGTGCCGCAATCTCAAAACCGGGGATATCCGGTGTTGCTTCGGGAAGAAAACTGGTCTGGATGTTACCGGCAATTTCCATCTCTTTTGTATACCGCACTTTTTCTGCCGTAGCGCGACGCAGGGTCTCAATATTCTTCGAAAGATCTTCTGCCATGGAATTGAACGAATTTCCAAGATCTTCAAATTCGTCGCCGGAACTGATGTGGACCCGGTAGGTGAGATCCCCGATGCCAATTGCGCCGGTACCTTTTTTAAGCGCTCCAATCGGTTTGGTGATAATACGGGCAAGAAACACCGAAATACCAAGGACCAGTACAACAATGACAAGGAACAACAGGGCAAAAATGGTCCTGAACCAGTTGGTTTGCTCATCAATCCGCGCACTGGTGGATTCCGTTGCGCTGGTGAGCTTACCTTCAAATTGTTTCACCGGATCGGTGATCTGGCTCACGGGCAGGGAGATGGCAAGGCTCCAGTTCATTGATGAAACCGGGGCATATGCGACATAAGTTTCAGTTTGGTTAAACCAGACCCGTTCTATCCCGGTTTTACCGGCAGTCATATTTTTTACCACAGCAGAAAGTCCCGGGTCGTCCATCGAAAAAACATTTTCCCCGGCAAACGGTTTGTCCCAGAGTGATTCACCTGCATTCATGCCGGGCCTGCTGATGATATCCCCGTTCCGGCTGACAAGAACCGCATAGCCATTTCCCCCCAATGTATGGCCGAGGAAATCCTCGTTAATCGTCTTGACAGATACATCCGACGCAATAACCCAGTGCCCATAGTGCGGACTCTGTACGGCACGGGAATAGGTCATAACAAGACCTTTTCCGGATGCATCGACATACGGCTTCTCTGACCAAGTCGGTTGACCGGATGCGTTGACGGCTCGTATAAACCAGTCACGGACGCGTGGATCATACTGTCGGGGTATCACATTGTTCCACGGATACATCTGCATGATCCCGGAATCTGTCGCAACATACACTTCTGTCATATCGTTATCGGTTGTGTATACCGATTGGAGGCTGTCATCCAGCCCGGCAAGCGTGAGGGATTCCTGCGGATCCGGAGGTGTGGTAACCGTCGGTGCAACCAGATTGAGCGTGCCATCGAGAGGGTTTTTAGGGCCATGTTCCGGAGAAAACGAGGGTATCGAAGGAATAACCGGAGAATTATTCTGGAGGAGGGCTGCATTGGCCGCGAGGATATCCATCTCTGAATTGGTATTTTCAAAGAGAACATCCGTGGTCTGGGCCTGATCTGTTGCCACCCGGAGCAGGTATTCCTCCCCCATCGTCTGGAGAGCGTTTGAACTCGCGCTGGCTGCTTCCTTACCAAGTGACTGACTGCTTGCCTGGGCAAATGTGCCGATGCGACTGATAGCAGAAAACGCATAAAAACCGGTGATGACAAGGGAGACGAGCGCGAGCGAGAGAAACAGAACAAGGATCTTTGCCTGCACATTCAAGCGAATCGGGAATTTTGCAGCAGGTGTCATGATAGGGATCGAAGACATTATCCTGAATGTTCGGCATTTTTATCTGGCACCTGTGAGGAATTATGCCAGTCTGCATACTATTTCTTTATGTGTGTAATGGTAGTACTGGTAAAAAAATCAGTACCTTTTATCCGTCTTCCGGGAGCATAAGGACCAAGCCAGATTTCTAGCACTCTTATTGATTGCATACCGCGGGATCAATCTGCGCGTATACCTGCACAGCAGGAATATCGTCACGCGACAAGGTTTTGCCGGAAGAGCGGATCTTATTGCCCGACCGTTGGGACATTGGGCACTGGTCCGGGTCGATAAACAAGCGGACATGTTTTTTGGATTTGGAAAACCAATGAAGGTGAATATACTTGCCACATCGCTCTGAAAACGCGATAGAATAAAAGTGNNTCAAGTTTTTTCCGGATTTCCCGGATATGGGCCAGCATCTCTTCCGAGAGCGGGGTGACCCGGTAGTTCAGGTTGTTCTCTATCTGCCAGAATCCGCTCTTCTCATCAAAATGCCCGATTATATAACAGGTAATGATGTAGAGGGGAACAGAAAGTGCAATAACCATGGGCAGTGTCAGGCCGAGGTGAATATAAAAAAAGTCCTCGAACAGTTTGGCATTTGCGGTAATGATACCAAAATTCAGGAAAATCTGTGTCCACGAGGTACCCCGGGTATAGCGCTGTTTGAACAGTGCCAGTGAGTAAAGCAGGCTTGTTTTTTCTGTCATATGTGAACTTTTTTTAGGATACCGTATATGAAATGCTTTCCCTCATCTCTCTCATGTATCATGGATGTCCTGAAACGGAGCCACACTCAAAGGTTGATTGATTTGTTATGGATTTTCAGACGTACTCTCCAGATTCATACGAATTAACAAAAGAAACTAACTATCTGGACTCACTATTTAGTAGAATAACCAGGAATACTGTATGGAAACATTATTGAACCGTTAAAAAATAATTGTCCGGAGCAACCCTGTCGTTACCGGATACGTCATGCCCCGGGATGGTGATGATTATCGTCGAACCACTTATTTCACCTTTCGTTTTTACTTTTATTATTGTGCCGCTGCTGATATTTGGTGCCCGTATCTGTGATATGAGTCTTGATACCCTCCGGGTTATCTTCATGTCAAAAGGGATCAAGTATCTCCCCCCGTTCATAGGTTTTTTTGAAGTAATTATCTGGCTTGTAGCCATCGGGCAGGTGATGAATAACCTGACCAATGTTGTCTGCTATATTGCATATGGCGCCGGGTTTGCCACCGGGACATTTATCGGGATGGCTATCGAAGAGAAATTGTCTCTTGGCCTCACCAGTGTCCGGATTATTACCAAAAAAGATCCGGCGGAACTGATACAGTACCTGCGGGCTCATGACTATGGTGTCACGAGTATTAACGGGGAAGGCGGGACCGGCCCGGTAAAGATGGTGTTTACCATCATCAAACGTAAGGATCTTGCCCATGTTGTCAGTATGATAAAGGTCTATAACCCGAACGCGTTCTATTCAGTTGAAGAAGTGAAATCGGTGGCTGAAGGAGTATTTCCTGAGCGGCCGTCATCAGGAATTTTCGGGTGGTTTTATTTCCTGCGACGAAATCAGGTTCGCAAATAATTTTTGTGAGTTACTGATATACCTCAATTAGATAAAAAAAAGGTGATTGTAAAATATCAGCCCCCAATTGATTTACAGTAATCATTTTTAATGTAGAAACAATGCCTGCCGCCGCCCCGAAGGGCGCCCCGCGGCGGCATCAATGCGTTTCATATCGGATCCAGTAGTCTGCCCCGCAGTGCCTAAAGAGAGGCCCTGAGGCGGGGAGTCATCCAAATATCACTAAATTCTTTTCATCTGGTGTGAAAAAGTTGATCTAATCCTCTTCAAGTTATCTGAATTAATAATCACAAAACTTTCAAAAACATGTTTCTCGTCGCACTGGAGGCTGATCCCTGATAATTACCAAAAAAATTACATGATTTGTCGGCTTCATTTTTGCCAGAATTTCAATTAACTCTTCTTCGGGGATGGATAATGAGGTTGATTGGCACGATGAGAGCATCTTCAGGCAGGAATTTACTGTCAGGCATTCAGCGTGTCGTTATCCTCATCCTTTGGATAGGTCACGGGTTTTAGTTCTTTTGAATCAGGGGGGACTAAACACATGCGGAACCGGAATTATCCCTCACGCTTTTTTGGATAATGATCTATGCAATAGGTTTTGCCATCGTTACCGGTATAGGGCGGGATCTCCTTTTTTCCGCAGACAACACAGGCATACGATTCCGGGAAATCCTCTTCACAGAGCCGGATAACCGGGCTGGTATGAACAACCGGATCCATATCACCCGGATTTCCCTCATTGCCCGGAAGGATTGAACCAGGAGACATCGCCGCATGATCCTCTGATTGGGAGATCTGGTGCTGTGCATCCCCGTCATCCTGAGCCAGACTCCCGGAAAAACCCTGCTCATATATCTTTTTTAAATAGGTGATTTTTGCTTCATCCATCCGGGTCGGCCGGCAGATAAGGTTTTCAAGCAGACGTTGCGCTTGTTGCGGGTTACTAATGCCATAGAGACAGTCAAGCGGGTACCGGGATGCCTCTTCCCTGCCCCGGGCATACCCTACGAGGAGGCCCATGGTATCTTTCTGTCCGGAAGCACCAAAACCCCGGATTGCGGTTTCTGCTCCCCATCGGGTGATAGTCTGGGGAATAATGGTCCCGTAATTATACCGGGCCCCGAAAAAGTCCTGCTCAAGGACAATCCTCCCAATCTGGTGGTGAGGGATCATATGTTCCTGGACTTTGAAGATCCCGCCTTTTATCCAGATACCTTCACGAGTGATAGTGTACCGGACTGAGCGCCGGAATTTTTCCGTCCACCCAATTGAGATAAGGATTGCAAGTACTGAAAATGGCTGAACGAGAAATGCAATCCACTGGAGAAGCGTGAGCAGGTATGCGCTGGAAAATCCCGTTGAGCTGGCGTCATGGGCAAGCACGAATCCCGTAATTGCACTGAAAACAATAGTGAGCACGCACCCTGTCCACATTTCGGTCAACCTCATCGCCCACCCTATACTTGCGAAAATGATGAACAATCCGACCGGGGCAATGAACAGGATGGTAATGCTGGTAATATCGGTCATACCAGCACTGTATTGGTTCATGGATGCAGCAATCGGGTTCATGTTCCCCGGTATCGCAGATGAGATCATTGATGTCGTCAGAGATGATGCCGTGGCAAACATGCCTTTAAGAAGATCCCGCAAAAAAATGGAAATGATAACCAGCATGGCGGGCATCAGCGCCATGAGGTATTTGTACAGGTAACTTTTTGGAACCGGGCTCGTGATCAGGAGCGCCGGACATGCAGGTTCGTTGGCGTTTCCGCCATCGGGCGGAGAAACCGGTATAACGTCCATGGTATACTAGAGTGAATATAGAAAACAGGCGACGAAATAGATGTTGGTTTGACTTTTTTTTTTAAATTGGAAAGGAAACGGCAGTACAATCATTTCTCTATGAAAGGCATTGCCGGATTAATCCAACGTATTCTTTGTGCAGGTATATGACGTATATTCCCGGAAAGCAATTGAATACTTTCTGCACGTTTTTCGGCAATGCGGTAAAAAAGGTGGGTGACGTGCTATTTTAGTCCCTGATTTTTTACGTAACCTCTTCCCGGAAATAGCACACGGATTAATGGTTTTAACGCTCCTGGGGACTCCGGCAATGCCTCCGCCCCCGCTGCTGTGGCGACCCCCACATTGCGATAGGTCTGCATAAAGGTTTCATAACGCGAAAAAGCTACCCCAATAAAACCACTGTTACTTTTTTCATTTCAGTTCTGGTTACGAAAATTTTCCAAAAATATCGTCACAAGAATAGAGAAATTTCGGGGCTGTATTGACACTTTACCCAAAAAAGTATTAGAAATCGGTCATGACCCTGAACTGGTCAATCTCTTCCCGGTCAAGCTGCTCGAGGAACTCGTCAGCAGCGTGACGGATATCTTTGCTTGCTGTTATTCCACGGCCGACGACAAGGATATCTGCACCGGCTTTAAGCGCGTCCTTGACGACATTCACGCGAACACCACCGGCGGTTGCAACCAGAAGTTTGCCACCGGCTGCTTTCTTGATTGCGGGAATGTCTCCCNNCTCTCCCCATGCATGAGCCGTCTCTTCGGTGTCAATTGCACGGTGGAGTTCTACGATGTCCGGCTTGACTTTGAGTTTCTCAATCAGTTTTGCCGGGCTCTGGACATTGAGCATGTCCACGATTGAATAAATGCCAACCTTGCGGGCTTCGCTGATTGCTTTTTCGATTGTGGAAGTCGGTGCGAGCCCGGAAACTACCACCGCATCTGCGGAGGCATCTGCAGCCATTCGTGCCTCAAGATTTCCGGTATCAAGGATCTTCATATCCGCGATGATGAACGCACTCGGCCGCAGTTTACGGATCTCAGAAATGACGGACAGGCCGAATTTCTTGATAAGCGGGGTTCCTGCTTCAATAACCAGGTGGTCATTATCGGGGAGTTCTTTTAAGACCTGTGCAACTTTGCCCATATCGACAAGATCCATAGCCACCTGTAAATAGGGTGGATCCCACAGGCGCTGAACCTTGAATCCCATGATGCCATGGGCTGCACGATCTTTCTCGTAGATCAGGGTCTTTTCGTCCGGGAACTTATCAAGCGCCCGGTTGATGGAAAGCTTGGTTGCCCCGTAATTGAACCGGTAAATCTTGTTATAGTCTGCTGCATCCGGGTGGACAAATGCTGATACCAGTATGACGGTTTTCTCGATATCGATACCGGCAAATGTGCCTTCTTCGACACAGTCTGCTACCGCTTTTGCAACCGCTGCCTGCACCGGGCCAAACATTTCGTTGACATGCGCCATGTCTTTTAACGTGACTTTTGGGATGACAAGGGTCACGGGTTTTGTTAACAGGTTCGGGCGGACCACAGCAAGGAGGGGGGTATGCCCCTCCGAGAGCTGTGAGATTGCGTTTGCAAATGCTGCGCCGACAGGGCCTTCCTTATCTCCCATCAGCAGGTCGATATGCGCCAGTTCGGGGCCCTCGCCAATAAGTGCTTCTCCAATTAAATACATGGAATTCTCCGTTCTCCTAATTATATAGGACACTCGATGATGATAAATTTATCAAACAAGGTTTTCCAATAAGACGGCTTTTACCAGGAATGGGATGCCGGGCCAATGATGTACGCCCCTATGCCCTGATAATCTGATAACGGGTTGAACCCTGTGCTGTAATAAAAAAGAGGATTATCTCGTCTTTTTTGCATCGCATTCTGCAAATATTTCCTTTGCCGCGGCAAGGCCGTTGAGGGCGGCAGGGAACCCGGCATAAACACCCATCATCATGATCGTCTCGACGATCTCTTTGCGGCTGACTCCTACGTTGAGCGCACCGTGAATGTGCACCCGGAGCTGCGGACCTGCATTCCCAAGGGCCGTCAGTGCAGACACGACCGCAATCTCCCGGGAGCGTAAATCAAGACCCGGTCTGCTGTAGATATCTCCGAATGCAAATTCAATGAGATACCTGCCAAATTCCGGGGAAATGTCCTTGAGGCTTTCAAGAACCTTTACGCCCGCTTTACCGTCCACTTCTTTGAGCTTTGCCCAGCCGCGTTCATAGCGTCGCTTTCCATGAATCAGGATAATACGAACCGTGATTTAAAGACAACGACACCAGCCGTGATATAAGGAAAAGGTGGATACAACCGGTCAATAAATACAACAGGATTTCATAACAGATTGTTTAAGAGAAAACGTGGGGTTGGTGAGATTTGAACTCACGATCGACGGGTCTCTCCGACATGCATCAGTGCTCCAACGGGTCATCATCCCATTTTAGTCAGTAGACCCATTGTTCATCATCTGCGAGCACGTAAGAACGCAAAGACCGCTGGAGCCCGTCGCCATTCCGGGCTAGGCCACAACCCCGCTGGTCACGTTAGGCAACCTTCACGCCTACAGCTGACTATACACAATCGTGTTGACGAAATTTAATGGTTTTCCTTTTCTCGTCAAATCCGGGCAGATTCAGTGCCCTCATCAGCTTCTGCACATATCACCATTTGGACAAAATGATGCTCCTGGTTTGCACGCAAGAGCATCTAAAATATGTTTACGCAGGAAACCGGGAGAGGAAATATGAGAGAAATACAGAAGACCCGTTATTCCGGTAATTCCCCTTCAGATCATATCGCCATTAAATCCCCGGAGAGGAACACGAAAAAAAAAAATCACTAATCATATATCCTGTCATCACCCCATATTTTAGTGATGGACGAGGGCAGTTATACGTGCGGGACGGCAGAATTTCCTCTGCTGGGAATGACAATCGGGGAAATGGTGGACAATGTTGCCGCAAAATATCCAGACACCGAAGCGGTGGTTTCTGTTCACCAGAATATCCGCTGGACATACCGGGAATTTATCGAAAAAGTAAATGAGATTGCCCGGGCACTGATGGGCATGGGCGTGGAAAAAGGTGACCGGGTAGCGATTTGGGCGATGAACTACGCAGAATGGATCGCCATTCAGTTTGCCACGGCAAAGATCGGGGCAATCATGGTCAATATCAACCCGGCATACCGCACGTACGAGCTGGAATACGTACTGAAGCAGGCAGAGATCCAGACTCTTATCCTGCAGGGGCGGTTCAAGACCTCTGATTATGTCGGGATGTTCTACGAGGCCTGCCCCGAAGTCTACGAGCAGAAGCCGGGCAGGATCTCATCCGAGAAATTCCCGTTCTTAAAAAATATCGTCTTTTTGGGAAACATCCCGTATAACGGTATGTTCACGTGGGAC
>PNBP01000069.1 GCA_003136075.1 Methanoregula sp.
TGTCCGCCAGAAAGAGATCGCGGAAGAGAAAGACAACATCATTGTGGAAGGCAGACTATCCGGCTGGATGGTGGAAAAGGCAGACCTGAAAATCTGGTTGTTTGCCCCGATCAACTGCCGGATCGACAGGATCGTGTACCGCGATCAGATCGCTGATGATGAAACTGCAAAAAAAATTACCCTTGAGCGCGAGCGGTGTGAAGCGGGACGGTATTCTGCCTATTATAATNNGACCTTTCCATTTACCATATTATCCTGAATTCTGAACATTGGGGTGTCGAAGACCTCGGGACGATTGTGGATACTGCGATCGGACAACTGACGTCACATGACAAGGCACAATAACCAATCCCGATATGTGATACCAGTCATTGTGAGCAATCTTTATGAGCACTATTATCGTACCCCGGGGAATGCTTCATGACCAGCAGTACGGATACTATTCAGGTCTCTCTCATCAAATCCTGGGATAATGCTGAAATTGTGTTCCTGTACAAGACCGGGGGCTGGTGGAAGGATACCTATGATCCTGCCGAAATCTCCCGTCTTATAACGGGCAGTTTTGCATTCGCAGTCGCGGTTGACACTAACGGGCATGCCATCGGCATGGGACGGGTGATCTCCGATGGTGTTTCCGATGCTTACATACAGGATCTTGTGATCCTTCCCGTGTACCGTGGCATGGGTATCGGGACGCGAATTTTATCTGTTTTAATTAAACACTGTAAGCAGGCAGGGCTATCGTGGATCGGACTTATTGCAGAACCGGATTCTGAAGAGTTTTATGTGCCTCTCGGCTTTGAACGGATGCCCGGGCATATCCCGATGATCTACCGGGGTGATCAGTAATGCTCAAACAGGAAGACTTCCAGCCGGTTACTCTTGCCGATCGAGACTTTTTCGCACGGCATTACGCTCTTTACCCGCAGACCCATAGTGACAACACCTTTACGAACATGGTCTGCTGGAACCATTTTGCGCATTACCGGTACGCCTCTGTGAACGGGAACGTGATCCTTGCAAGTACGATTGACGGGATTACCCGGTTTCGCGCCCCGATTGGTCCGCGTGACCCCGATCTGATGAAAGAACTTATCCGCTTTGCAATTGATGTCAGCGACAATGAGCCTATCGTCCTTATCGATCCTGATACGGCGACCTGGATACATGACATATGCCCTGACGTGACGCTTGTCACGGACCGGAACCATTACGAGTATGTGTACCAGGCAACCGACCTTGCCGAGCTGCAAGGGAAAAATTATCTGAAAATCCGCAACCAGATCCACAAATTCCGGCGCAACTGTTCGAACCGGGTTGAACCGATTACAAAAGAGAACCGTGATGAGGTCATGAGTTTTCTTATCAAGTGGTGCGAGTGGAAAGGGTGCGAAAACGATACCGTGCTCGCCCATGAGANNAGAAGGACGCGGTATTTTATGCGATCGAACATTTCAATGAACTCTCAATAATGGGCCTGATGATCCGGGTGGACGATCGAATTGCCGCAATCTCCCTCTTTGAACCCCTCAATGCTGATACGGCACTGGTCCATTTTGAAAAAGGGTTGCCTGACTGTGAGGGGATTTACAAAGCAATCAACGCGGAAACCGCTGCTGTGCTGGCAAAAGAGTTCACGTACATCAACCGGGAAAGTGATCTCGGCGTCATGGGCTTGCGGGAAGCAAAAATGCGCTATCATCCCCATCATATGGTGGAAGTATATTCCCTGAAGCGCGATGCCTGATACGGAACAATGTGGCATCCTTTTTAATTATAGTCTACTATACCCGAACAATTCATAAAAAAAGCTGTACTACTAAAAAGGGATTTTCTCCTGTTTACAATACAATAGATCCATTGTTTTTCAGATGCAATTATCCGACCATCGCCATGATACCGGCAAAGATAATCTTGATGGCAATTGCTGCTACCAGCATGCCGAGCACCTTCCCCATAATATCCGTAACCACCTCACCAAGCAGACGCTGGATAAGGTCAGCGTAAAACAGGATGATCCATGTGGCAATGAGTGAGAGTGTAATGGCAAGGAACGGGATAAGGATCCCGTAATCCCGGGAAAGGAGCATTACCGTTGTTATGGCACCCGGTCCACAGAGAAGCGGCGTGCCAATGACAACTCCGGCCACCGATGTGGCTCGTTCCTTGCAGGTCCCGATAGCGATGCCAAGAGCCATCTGCATCCCCAGAATGAAGAGCAAAATGCCCCCCGCAATCTGGAACGTGGGCAGGGTCAGGCCAAGAATTTCAAAGATCAGGGTGTTAAAAACAAGGAAAATATACATCAGGCATCCGGCAACTGCCACGGCGATGAACGCCTGCTTGTGGATCTCCTTTGTGGTCTGTCCTTTGGTCATTGCAGCAAAAATCGGCACTGACAGAATCGGGTCAAGAATGACAAAGAGTGCCGCAAATGCATACAGTACACCTGAAATGAGGTCTGCCATATCAATTATTCACAATATGGGAAGTTCTGACGGATAAATTGACGGGGTCGTTCGCCGTGGCTTTGCCCCAAACCTGCCCGTAACCGTCCCGGATGATCAGAATATAAAATAGGCAATAATGATCATCAGGGTCGATACTGCACCCACACCGGAGATTAATCGGATTTTCCATTCATGGATCGAGAGCCAGGCTGCGATGCAGAAGAAGATGTACGGGATAAGCGTGGTAATAACAGAAATGCCCGCAAGAACGTCAAAATGATTGAATACCAGCAGGAGCGTGGCAGAGATGCTGCAACCCGGCTACCAGTATATACACGGGTGCATAGAGGCATCAGCCCCTTCCCCACATAGTAGTCCCGGGGATTGCTGCATCCATAATATATAATAATCGGCAATTGCTATTGTTCTTTTATAACGGGCTGTTCGTAAAGCAGTTTTAAGAAAAGAGCGAAAGAGCCCGGCAGGGTGAAGTTCTGATGGCAACAACGAAAAAAACATCCAGAATGGCTGGATCTACAACAAAAAAGACGGTATCGTTGAAAGCAAAGCCGGTATCAAAAGCGAAGAAGCCGGTTACTGCAGCAAAAAGGAAGCCCATCGCCGCAAAACCAAAAACTACAGCTGCAAAAAAAGCCCCGGTTGCATCAACGGGAAAAAAGATGGTCAAACCCGCCAAAAAAAGTGCGAAAGCAAAAAAAGTACCTGCCTATAAGTTGTCCCGGTACCGCTGCCGTANNATCTGTGGCTACATTTACCTTCCTCTGCGTGGCGAACCGCATAACGGTATTCCGGAAGGAACTGCCTTTGAAGATCTGCCGGAATCTTATGTCTGTCCGGTCTGCGGGTTTGAGGGAAAAGGCAGGATTGGCACATGGGGATTTGAAGAATGGCGCCCGACCAAGTACCTCTGCTCCCTCTGCGGGTACATCTATGACGAAGCACGTGGCGAACCCCATCATGGCATAAAACCGGGGACAAAATTCGACGATCTGCCCGATGATTATGTCTGCCCGGTCTGTGCCCTTGATCCGAAGATAAACGTCCAGTTTGGCAAGGTACTCAAGCAGGGTTTTGAACCGCTTAATATGTAACGAGTCGCCTACAAGATCCACCTTTTTTTTGGTTTTTTCCTACAACCCTGATGATTTCATCGGGATGACAGAGCCAATTGCACATTTTGTTGGCTTATGACTTTCCGGGAGGATTGATGCCACAAGAAGACCCCCGATAATCTGCAGGGAAAAAATGTAAGATTATACGCGTGTGAGACGAGTACCCGGGATAAAAAAGAGCGCACTAATTACCTCGTACATTCATCCTGATTGTAAACGAGCCGTATCAATGACTAAGTACGCTGAATTTACGGGGACATCAGATGAATAGCATTCAGGATCCGGTAATGCAGCAGAAATGTGAAGCGCTTGCCAGACAGCTTGGTGGCAGTCCCGACAGCGTACGTGAATCAAAAGGAATCCTGTACGGGTTCAAAGCGCTGTTTCACGGAAACGATGAAGCATATCTTGTTCTTACGGATGCTGAGGCAACACTGGCCGCGGCAAATGTGGTCCAGGAAAAACTCTGGGTTATCTCTCTTGAAACATTGTTTGCCTATTTTGATATCAACGCATACCTCTCTGATGTCCTTGACAAAATAAAAACCCGTGAGATCCGGCAGGCAAATGAAGAGATCAAAAAAATGATCTATAACACATATGGACTTGAGCCGCTCAAAAACAAGATGCTCGCCTGCGGAAACCGGAAAAATCTTCTCGCGGATTTTGATCAGCGCGAACACAGCCAGAACGGTTTTTTTATTTACTGCCTGTATTAATGTACCATCCCCGTTTTTTTGACTATTAGGGAATTTTGGTTTTTCCCGTATGGATGTATCGCCCACGCCAGTTGATTCTACCCGTTTGCCGTACAAAATAATAAACCTCCCGGTAGTTTATGGATGATCAGACACTTTTATGAACCGATTTGGCAACCACGTCCTCCGCATGGCACTATCCTGTATTCTGATCTGCATAATCCCCGGTTTCTTTATTACAGCTGCAGCCGGGGCAGATATCAGTTATGAAGGCTATCTCGGGGACACGATTATCCTGCATGCTTCCTCCTATGACAGCAACCAGGTGTACCTGTTTATGACCGGTCCCGGCCTTCCGGGAAATGGCGTTACCCTGACGGATACCACGCAACGGGCAGACCAGGGCCAATTCACGATAGTTGATGTCGGCAGCAACCAGCAATGGTCGATGACATGGGAAACATCACGGATCCAATCCCGGATTGACCCGGGAACCTACACCGTCTATGTGGTCAACTCACCGGTGGACAAATCGCAGCTCGCCGGGCACAGTTACCAGACCCTTTCCGTATACTTAAAAGATCCCGGCTCGCAGATATCCATCCCCGGAGGGACATCGTATACGATGAACCCGGAAGCGCATGTTGAAACGAGCACGTCTCCACCCACTACGGCAACAACGGTCGCTACGCCAACCCCCGCCGTCACGATCCTATCCCCTTCTCCCTCCCCCTCGCCCGTACCGTCCGCGACGACCACTCGCCCGGCATCGTCGGCAGTACTGTTAGTAATCGCCGGTATTGGTATGGTTGGGCTTTTTTTCTGCAGGATGCACCATCAGTGGTAAAAATCCTCTTTTTTTTATCGTAAGGTATTATCCATGCAGGTGTGCATGTACCAATGACTGGATATGGATTTCACTGAACTTCTCGAAAAGGCGCACCATCTCACGCGAATCGGGCGATATGATGATGCTCTTGTTGTGTACGACAAGGTTCTTGAAGCAGACAACAACAATACCACGGCATATGAGAATAAAGGCAAAGTCTATTATTATCTCGGACGGCACGATGATGCCCTTGCCTGTTATGACCAGGCTCTCGGCATCGATCCAAACCTTGTGGCGGTCTGGTATGAGAAAGGATATACACTGCGAAAAATCAGGCGGCATATCGAAGCGATCAGCTGTTTTGACCATGCCCTCACCCTTAATCCGGATTACACGCTTGCCCGGGCAAACAAGGGGTACGCGTTAAACCAGACTGGCCGGTACAAAGAAGCGATTGCCTGTTATGACCATATCCTTGCATCAAGCCCCAATAATATCCGGGCGTTGACGGGAAAGGGAATTGCCCTGCGGGATCTGGGTAAAAATGAGGCTGCTCTTACCTGTTTTGAAAAAGCCCTTGAGTTCAACTCCATCAACTCATTTGTCTGGGAGAACAAAGCACAGGTCCTGACAAATCTTGGCCGTGATAAAGAAGCACAAGCCAGTCTTGAACGGGCGAAATTTTCGTAACCCTCCTGAAAATAATCTCACAAAAATCTGCTGTCCGATCTGATAACCGGGAACTATAAAAAAAAAATAGATTTAGATTAATTTGAAGATTGGGTGGCTTTCTGCCTTGCATTCGATCCCGAGCTGACGGGTTGCCTCAAGGACTGTGATATCCGTGTAGGCCTGTGCGGTGATCATTGCTTCGACGTTTTCGATTGGACCGTACATAATCAGGTCTGCACCGAGGGTGCTTGCAATCATGTTGCAGCCGATATCGGGTGCTGACCATGCTGCCTGCTTGATGCCCTCAATACCGCCAAGGTAGTGGTGGGACATCTGCTGGAGCAGGACATCCTTACCCTCGTATCCTGCTGCGAGGACTGACGGGGTCTTGCTTGTCCCCTTCCAGCGCTTGAGCCAGGTCCAGGAAACGGTCATGTTGTGGTATGCACCACCGGTCGGGTAACCGTGGATTGCCTTGCAGGCGAGGATCTCACGGTATGAGCCACCGGAACCGAGTCCGAGCGGGGTTGCTGCAGTGTCGAGAATCGGGCGGGTGATACCGCAGTATTCTGCGATTTCGAGCATGCCTTTTGTCTGACCGGCAACGCCACCTTCACAGAGAACTTTCTCACGGCCGGCAACTGACGGGTCTGCCGGGTTGAACGCGAGGACAATCGCAGCATCTACATCACTGTTCTTCAGTGCTTCAATGCTCTCCGGCTGGATCGAGCCGTTGATCGAGTTGTAGATCGCACGTTTCGCAAGTCCGACTTCCGTTACGTACTTGCATGCATGGGCAAGTGCAGCGGGAACTGATGAGTCCATCAGGAACGCGGTCTTGTTGTCGATACTGTCAAACCAGTTGAAGTAACTCTCGAATGCTTCCCCGTATTCCGCAATAATCTGGATAAAGTGCGGTATACCGGTTAAATCAGAGAGTACCTGACAGCGGTTCCAGAGTGCTTCGGCCTTTGCCTTGTCAATTTTACCTGTCTTGTCGTCAAGCACGCATTCGTGCTTGTTGTAGAATATTGAAGCACCTAATACGGTTGGGTACTCTCCTGGCTGGCCACCGATCATGGTGCCGTTGAAGTC
Organism: Methanoregula sp.; assembly: GCA_003136075.1. Classification (GTDB taxonomy): domain Archaea; phylum Halobacteriota; class Methanomicrobia; order Methanomicrobiales; family Methanospirillaceae; genus Methanoregula. The sequence goes on from PNBP01000069.1 coordinate 6,878, forward strand.
CCAGACCTTCTGTTCTTTTTCAAATTTGAACATTCTTTTACACCTCCCATTACACCTGTGTCATCAATTTCTGGAGCAGGAACAACAGCATGACAAATACGGTTAATCCTGCAACGAGGCCGTACAGTATGCCGATATCTCTCCCGATCTTTCGCCCAACACGCTGTGCAATTTCTGCATCGACGAACTCAATTCTCTTCTCGATTTTGTCCAGTCTCTTCTCGATCTCGAGGAACTGGGGGTTAACACCGGCAGCGGCAACTTCTACGCCGCCAGCGGCTTCCTTAACCTCGACCACGATGGGGTCAGCAGCAAAGGCGCCGGGGTCTTTGGCCTTGAGTTCATTGATTTTGGCCTTGATGGCGTTGAGGTCTTCACTTTCCATGATGTTGACGACTTCAACCTGCTCCTGGAAGCGCTTGATCGCCGCATCATTGAGATTCTCAATGAAGGGGATAGCACCTTCAGCGCCGACGACTCTGCCGTCTTTGACGCCACCCTTGTGGAGTGCAACCATGGTCTGGCCGGAGAGGTGTCCCTTAACCTCAGTACCGCAGAGGAGCATGAACCGGATGTTGGGGTTGGCGATGTAGTTGGCGATGACCTTTTCAAGACCGAGGTTCTCGGTCTTACAGGACCCGCACATCGCTGCGCCGGCATCACAGATGCCCTGTTCATCGAGGTGGGAACCCATGGTAATAACCGCAACGCAGCTGTTAGCGTCGCCTGAGTGGAAGTCCCCCTTGACGAGCGGCCAGCCATTTGCTGGTGATTTCTTTTCTGCCATTCTCTTCACCTCATACCAGTAATGCCGGCAGCACAATCAGAATCACAGCTACAAGCAGACCAACAGTAAAACCGACAATACCGCTAGCGGAAACTGCCGAGTCAATCTTGTTGGTGCGTGCCAGGATCTGTGATTTGTAGCGGATGTTTTCAACCATGTTGTCGATTGCAACCATCCTGACTGGTCCTGCAACTTTTTCTTCTTCTGCCATCTCACTTCACCCCATCCACATGAATCCGAGAAGAGCAAACGAAACGATAAGACCGATCATAAGACCTTCAATCTTACCTGCATAGACACCTGCGGCAAACTTGTCGCGGTATCCGATGTCCGTTACCATCCTCTCGATGATCTTTACGCGTGCGGTGATGAGTGCAACCTCGCCGGAGAGCGGGCGGGCTTCTCCACCTGCTTCTTCTGCGCCACCTGCGGCTTCCTTAACCTCGACCA
>PNBP01000038.1 GCA_003136075.1 Methanoregula sp.
CCAGATTAATTCCCGTTCACTTTTTATTCCGGCGCTCATACTTTAGAAACTATGCAAGTGTCGGACATCGTACAAATCTTCGCTACCCTCATCGAGATTATCATCGCAGTCGTTGCGATTCTCATCGCCATGCAGAAGAAAAAGAATTACGGCTGGTTCATCGCCCTGACGTTTGCGCTCTTCGTGATCTTTGACCTGGCACGAATCTTTGCTCTGGATATTTCTGCTGACATCCATTCACTGATACTGCTGGTTGCGTGCCTGTCGATGCTTTATGGCGCATGGCTCCTCTACGGGGAAAAGTAATTTTTGATCCCAAAAGAGCGACGACGAATAAAATACCTTTTTGAAACCTTTCGGGCACATTGATTTCTGTAGTATTCTATTTTGCTTGCATTCCTGGAGACCTGTCCAGGATCATTCCTCTCCACTGCATTCGCAGCCACCACACGATCCGCACCACGTTTGGTACCCTTCGTGAAACAGGAAGATCGCGATAACCAGCCCGGCAAAGGAATCTGCCTGCCAGACGCCGTACAGGTAGTTAAGAAGGAGTCCGGCAAGGAACGCCCCCGAAAGGACTGCGAATGCGATAGTCTCTTTCACATTCGCAAGGACTATCCTGCTCCCCATCACCGTGCCGACGACCCGTTTTTTCCACGCGAGGATTGGCATAATGATCAGCAAGAGCAGGGAGATGATGATCCCTGCGGGGGAAGGTTGCGCAGCTTCCTGAATCACGATCCGGTTGACAGATTCATAGAGGACATAAATCCCAAAAAGGAAGAAAACAGCAGAGACAACCTGTTGCACCCGTCGCTCAGTTCCCGCAAACTTATCCTTTGGGGTATTCTCGTGATTCCCGAGCCGCCAGATCAGGACCAGGCCGGAAAGGGATTCGATAAGACAGGCCAGTCCGAACCCAACGAGGGCCATGCTTAATGCAGCAGTTCCGAAGAAAATTGATGCTACTGCTACGACAAAACTGAACGCAACGGTGAAATATTCAAGACTGAGTACTGCCTGAAGGGAACGACCAGGTTGTGGAGCCATTTGTACCTGAATACAGCATGGAACGATTTAATAAATTACCCCTCGGGGGAACATGTGCCAAAAAAAACTAATCAGAAAAGAAAAATTGAGTGATGGGCCCGCTGAGATTCGAACTCAGGACCTCCGCCATGTCAAGGCGACGTCATAGCCAACTAGACCACGAGCCCGCATCTGCCTGATGCTCTATAATATCTGTCATCATCGTATTAAAAAATGCTGTACTAAAAAATCGCATTCCAGTAGGGAAAACAGGGGGCGGAGATACGGTGTCCTGCCAGTCACATATGACATCGCACACCCACGGGTATTATACCATTTCACGGCACAATTCCACACCGGGTGTATCCCATGACAGAAGAAACTGGTGCAAAACAACAGCTGTTTTTGTTCGAACACGACGCCGGGCGTCTTGAACTCCTTATCCGTATCGTCTACTGGATCCTGATCGGTATTGTTGCATGGATCTACGGGATTATTGCATGCATCTGCCTCATTATCCAGTGGTTCCACATCCTGATCCTCGGGCGCAGGAACGAATCGCTTTCAAATATTGCAAAAGGCTACCTCGAATACCTCGTGCATGTCATGAGCTACGTGTATATCATGAGCGACAAGCGCCCGGATATCATGCCGGTATCCGTCAGGGTCTACGAAGAATTTTCATAAAAACCAAGCCCTGGCGCCACGGCGGAGGATGGTCGGGAGTTCACCCCGGTAAAATGCCCCCATCAACTCCACGCATCAGCACAAAAAAGAGAAGTCCGGCGAGGCTCACTCCGGAGATACGGGCGCTGATGAAGATTGCCGGTGATTATCAACCAGGCGGATGAGATTTTCCCGTCCCTTTTTTACTTTCTGGATTATCCCCTTCTGGTGCAGGTCGTTGAGCGTGGAACTCACGGTGGACTTTGGCATACCAAGGACTTTCACGATCTCTGACTGGAACTGTTCCCCGCCGTTTGCCCGGAGCAGCTGGAGGATCCGCTCTTCAAGAGACAGTAGATCAGCTTCGGACAGGGTGTGTTCCTGCTCACCAGGATCGCCCGGTGGTTCATCCGGCCCCAATTGAGATGTTCTTTTCCGGTATATGATGAAGACCGAGATGACAAGGATTATCCCGATGATCCCACCGGCAACCGGCAGGACCGGAAATGCCGGTTTTTCCAGCACGATCCGGGGTTGCCCGCTCCCAAAGGACCGCAGGCCATACCAGACGAGCCCGTCTCCCCCCTGCTGGTCGGGGACAGGCTCGGCGCCCGTGACCGTATACCCATGAGGGTACCTGACAATAAGGGTGGTATACTTTGCCAGGTACATCCCGCCGGCAAACGCGTCGCCAGCGAAAAGGCTCCCGTCAGCAGTCACGGCAAAGTTCGTCCAGGAAAACGAATAGGTGACAACCCCGAACGTTCCGGTCGGCGAAGTCTGGACAACCGCATTCCCGGAAAAATTGTCTACTGCCATCTGCCGGGACGTGCCGGAGCCTGCCTGTGCAGCAGAACGCTGCATCAGGTTCTCTAGCTGGGGGAGGTAGACTGAGTTCAGATCGTGGGAGTAGTTCTCAAAATTCATCATGTCCTCGTCAGTGGCGAGGGGGGTGCGATACTCCACGGTCCAGAGCGCCGAGCCGTCTTCCCTGAGCGTGATCGTATAGGTAGTGGTATAATCCGGGGCAGGTGCCGCCCAGGCCACCGGCAGGGTGCAGATCAGCAGCAGGATGGCGACAGCAAGAACATGGTACCAGTTCAGTTTATGCATGGAGCACCTTGTTGTTGATCAGTAGTATGTCCTGCATAAAAAATAGGTAACTGGTCTTTGTACCATGGGTTCACGGTCCTGGCATAACCGGTGAAATTACCGGGTGTGGAACATCTCATTGCTGTTGCCATTCCCGTAATCATGCCGGTTATCGGTCTGGCGGTTTGTGCCGCCATTGTTTATGTCACGGTTTACCGGGTATGTTGACGGGGACGTGGGATGGACGGGGATCACCGAGGTGACCGGCCGGTGCTGGTCCTGCTGGGTCTGGTTTATTGGATGGGGAATCTGCCCGCTCGTGTTCCCTGTCTGCCCGGCCTGTCCTTGTCTCCCGTTCCCTGACTCAGAGCCCGTCATGTTCACTGCGGGGCCGGAGCGTCCACCTACGCCCACCGGTGATGTCTCGTTCTGCATCTGGTTCCCGTTCTCCGACTCAAAGACCGTCCTGTTTACTGCGGGACTGAAGCGTCCACCTACGTTCACCGGTGATGTCTCGTTCTGCATCTGNNAGGAGATTTTCCAGCACCAACTGGTGCCTGAGGATCATTTCCTGGGCGTTCATGAGGACGGGATCGATGGATGCCGGTGGGGTCCCGTTTACCGGGGGCATGGACCAGGTTTTATTGAGCCATTCGATCGTACCTTCGGTCTGGTTCAGGTTCTGCCGGTACTGGTCCAGTGCCTGGTC
>PNBP01000121.1 GCA_003136075.1 Methanoregula sp.
TGTGGTCCCCGACAATATCCCCGCCGCGAATTACATGTACCCCAATCTCGTTGCTCCGCTCCATCATGCCTTCGCGCCCGTACAGCTTGTTCCGTGTCCCCACCTCTTCATCGAGGATCTGCAATATCGTCTTTGCCGTGCCGCTTGGCGCATCTTTCTTGTTCCGGTGGTGTGCTTCGATAACCTCAATATCATAATCCTTGAGGAGTTTTCCCGCATCGCGTATGAGCTGCCAGAAAATATTGACCCCCACAGAAAAATTGTTTGAGATGACGGCCGGCACATGACTCTCGATTGCAGCGGCCATATCCACCCGCTGGTCTGCAGTAAATCCTGTCGTGCCGACAATCATGGCTACATTGTTGCGGGCAGCGGTCCTGACATTTTCAACAGCGGCATGCGCAATCGTAAAATCGATCAGCACATCAGGTTTTTTGTTTTTCAAAAAAGCGTCCATATTCTTTGTTTCGACAATATCAACGCCAAAAAAGGAGCCGGGTTTCAGGTCAATACCGCCGACCAGCTCCAAATCCTTGGCATCGTGCACCATCCTGCCAATGGTCTGGCCCATGCGCCCGGATGCGCCGCATACGACAACTTTGATCATCGATCAGGTCACCGACCACGCCGTTTTAGTGCGACCTTTGTCTTTTTCGCTGCAGGTTTTACGGGTTTTGAGGGATGTGTTTTTGCTGCGACTGCACGTCCGGCCACTTTTTTTGCCGCAGGAATTGTTGCGAGCACTTTTTTGAGCTGCTCTGTTTTCTTCTCGTCAAGATTATCGAGCGGCAGCCGGACCGGACCTCCTGTCAGACCGATCAGTTCAACTGCTTTTTTTACCGGAATCGGGTTTGTATCAATAAACATGGAGCGGAAGAGCGGGGAGAGCGCATAATGCAGGGTCAGGCCTTTCTGGTAATCCCCAATCTGGATCGCTTCGCACATTGCCACCATCCGTTTGGGGTCCACATTTGCGGCAACTGATATGACGCCGGTCCCCCCCAGTGCCATGATGGGGAGTGTGAGGTTGTCATCACCGGAGATGACGGAAAAGTCTTCATCCAGCGTGGCCTCGATGATGCGCGATACCTGGCCGATGTTTCCGCTTGCTTCTTTGATTCCCACAATATTGGGGTGCCGCGCAAGCTCCTCAATCAGGTCGGGTTCAAGGTTTTGCCCGGTCCTGCCGGGAACATTGTAAATGACCACCGGGATATCGAGATCGGCAAGTTTCGTATAATGCTTGACCAGTCCTGCACGGTTCGGCTTGTTATAGTACGGGCTGATTACAAGAACCCCATCCGCACCAGCGTCCTTTGCCGCCTTTGTCAGAATGACTGCTTCAGCAGTATTGTTGGAACCGGTGCCCGCGAGCACAGGAATTTTTCCATTGACCTTGTCAATGGTGACATCAATGACCTTCTCGTGTTCCTTAAAGGATAGCGTTGCAGATTCTCCTGTTGAACCACAGGGTACTATGCCGTGAATGCCACAGGAAAGGAGATACTCAATGTTTCGCTCAAGACCTGCCACATCAAGGTCCATTGCGGAGTTTGTTTTAAAAGGGGTGATTATTGCCGGAAGGACGCCTTCAAACATAAATAGGGTTATGAGTGTCTTTTAGTATTTATTTTTCTGGTGATATAGCCGGCGATGCGGTTCCTTACACGCTTGCTGCCGATCACAGCAGATACACCAAGCTGTTGTTTGTTCGCGTCAAAGTCATTGGAGAAGTTGTCCCGCTGCTTGGCAAGGAGTTCTGTACCGATTGTTTTGATATAAGATGGTTTGATTCCCATGAGCGATTCCTCAAAGTTCTATACGTATAATGCGGTTTGATATCATAATAATATTGTTCGCAACATCGGCAGGGGTTTCGCCAAAAAATGAGATAAGTGGCTCTTTTTGGTGGGCAGAAACGTCATAAACTGCATCCGGCACCCCCTCTTTGCAGCAGGATGCCACGCCCCAGTCCATCGTACTGACGCCCGGGGGAGTGCGCGCCAAAGTAAACGAGCAGCACTCCATGAGCAATTCGTCAAGCACTGCACGCATCTCCGGAATGAAACGGCTGATGGCGGCACTGCGCATATGGGGATCAAATTTCATCGCAGTGAGAATAATCCGGGAGATCTGCTCATCGCTGCCAAATGCGCATTCATCCGGTGCACACACTTTTTCGTGCGCGATCACGATCCCGCCCCGGATCGCGGCAACGCCACTGGCATCCCGTGCTCCCGGGATTGCATAGCCGAAATGTACCCCGTTTGCCGGCACGAGACGCGGATCGAGTGAAGAGAGGATCCGCTCAACAGCGCAGGAAAGTTCATTGAGCGTGTCTGATCGCTGCCGGGCTGGAGTATCAGTCATACTATATCGTATAATCTTTCGGGGAGAAAAATCCATACCTGCCACACACCTGCCCGTATGCTGGTATGGTCACAAAGAATCTGGTTAAAACCAAGAGCAGGAAAAATAGCAATGCATACCGTACATGAGCGCAATTGTATCCGTTATCGTCTGGCTACCTCATCAAATGTACCAGATATCTGGCTTACAAAAAAAGGACTTAAAAAACACCTTCACGGATATGCATATAATGTTTTAAAACCAAAATGAAGAGCAATGGATGCCCGATTGTTAGATGTGGTTCTGGGTCTGATGAGTTTTTTCGTCCTTGTTGCGATGCTTGCCGTCCTCCCGATTTTCATGAGTGCCGGCCCAGCATATCTCGTTGCAATTATCATATTTATTCTCGTATTATCCGGTGCCGGGTATATGGTCAATGAAAAGATCGCTTGAACCCGATACAAGGGGTCCTGGCGATTGACTTTTTTTCAGGGCCCTGATTTTTCCGGTGACGGCATCTTTTTTTGCCGTGATTTTTTTACTTTATAGTAGCTGAGCGGATGGTTGATCCTCTCGCAGATCTCATCTTTATGGATACACAGGCCGGTGGTTTCCATCGCAGCACATGCCGGCGTAGTATAATCGGTTGAGGTTCCCCCGCGCCCGGTGATATGTTCAACCTGGTACATGGTCTTACCGATATCAAAGTCCGGAGACCGGGCATACATCGCTGCAATTCCCGTGGTGTCCATGCCGATGTTGTGCAGGAATGCCGTAAGAGAGAAACGCCCGGCATGGGTAAGGTTGGTGCCCGCGAGAAGTGCCGCAATCAGTGCCTGCATGCAGGGCGGAAATGCATGTTCATCCACAGAGCCGAACTGCCGCTGCATCTGCTCCTGGTACACTTTTTTTACCTGCCCGGAATGTGGCTCCAGCAGTTCGCAGATCTGCTTTGGAACCCGGTGGGGAAGATCACGGCGCAGTATTACCCGGATACGTTCACGGATGAGTTCATACCGTTCGCTTTTATTGACCAGAACAAAACCCCGCTTCACCTTCCGGTTTATCAGCCGGTACCGGTCTTCATGCAGGGGGGCGACCAGTTCCACGTAATCTGCGACCGGCATGTTATCGAGANNCCCCAGTTCTCCGGCAAGCGTGATGCATAACCGGGAATATTCTCCTTCGCCACGGGCGTAATTACTGTTCCATTCTTCTTCATTGACCAAGAAATAATACGCCCGTTCTGCTTCGTACCGGGTCAGTCGATCGATGAGCTGTTTGTCATTGATGCAGGAGACCATAATCCGCGCAAGCGCATAGAGGGCAATCTCCTCTTCGGGCGAATCGCTCACTGTCGGCAAAAATACTTTCTTTGGCGTAATCGCATCCTTGATCCTGTCCAGTGCACGTGCAGCCAGTGCGTCGCCCCTGGGGTCTTTTAATAAAGAGTCCAAAGACGAAAAACGGGACTTGATATGATCCTGAGCTTTTTTTAAAAACGGAAAATGGGAAAGTTCCTTGCCGGAGGGAACAAATTCCATTTAGTCTGCCTCGATACGCGGTGCAAGCAGGTACTCGACGTGCCCGTTGCCTCCTGCGATCTCAAAGGAAAACCGTACCGGGTGGTCTACACCCAAAAATACCTCAACTTCCGCCGCACGGCTCATGACTTTGCCCATGTCTTTGAGATAGTCAAGAGAAAACAGCGACCGTGCATCAACAGCCGTCAGCGATTTGAGTTCATCTTTACTGAACTCCCGCTGGATATGATCGGTATCGCCCTCGGCAACCATAAAAAACGTCTGGTCTTTGGCGTTGATTCCCATCGCGATCTTGTCAGAGATCACCGCTGCAGCCTTAATCGCATTGTTCAAGTCTTCCCCGGAGATAACCACTTTTCCGGGAAGATTGATCGTCGGCGAATTGGGATCTTTTCTGATGGTGTTGGTATCAAGAAGCGTAATCGAGTAGTGGTACCCGTGAACCGATACCGCCATTTTCTGGGCAGCATCCCCCAGTTCAAGACTGATAACGTCGCCTTTTCCCGCCATATTGAAGATGTTTTTCATCTTGGATATATCGACACCAATCTCGCTCGTGGTAGCTTTGTAGGTTTCAAAAGCCTCTTTTTTCAGGTCGATTGCAATCATGGCGACATTTGCGGTATCCACCGCCCGTGTGGAGATGCCGTCCTCCGCCGTGTGCAGCCGGCACTCGGGGATGAGAGCTGAGATCGCATCAATGGCCTCCCGGAATATATCTGCATCAATCGTAGCTTTTAACATCGCTTTCCCCTTAACAACTGTCTTATACAGTATATCGTCATACTTTAATTATAGCGTTTTGGGTTTGTTGGCGAATTTTTTTTTTGAGGCGCAGGAATTATGGGTTCACTCTGGTCACGGGATAAAGTATACTTGCGAGCAAAAAGTGAGGGATTCCGCTCACGTGCTTCTTACAAACTCATTGAGATCCAGAAGAAATTTTCGGTCATCCGCAACACCGACAATATCGTGGATTTGGGTGCAGCGCCGGGAAGCTGGCTGCAGGTAGAGCGCACGCTCACCAATGGCAGGGTGCTGGGTATTGACCTGAACCCGATTGCTCCTCTTGACGGTGTGGAAACCATAGAAGGGGATCTGACCGATCCGGTCATCCAGGCACAGGTAAAGACCCTGCTTGGGTCCGTGAGCGTGGTGGTGTGCGATGCATCGCCAAAACTCTCCGGCCAGAGAAGTTATGACCAGGCCCGTTCGGTTGCCCTGGGGGAAGAGGCGCTGTCTTTTGCCTGCAATGTCTTAAAACCCGGCGGAAATTTTGTTGTCAAAGCATTCCAGGGTGCAGATTTCCCGGAGCTCCTTGCCATCGCAAAGGAGCATTTTCATGCGGTCCATACCTATAACACAAAATCAACAAGAAAAGGCAGTACAGAGTTTTACCTAGTAACCAAGAATTTCAAAGGCTAGAATAATGACGACCCGGTTAACCGACCCTTATAGCCGCCCCGTGAGCAACCTCCGCATCAGCCTTACGCCGCGCTGCAATCTCTCCTGTATTTACTGCCACGCAGAAGGGGAAAATGCGCCGGAATCTGAAATGCCCGCCGAAGATATCAGGGAAATTATGAGGGTTGCCGCAAAGTTTGGCATCAGAAGCGTGAAATTTACCGGCGGTGAGCCCTTACTGCGCAAAGATCTGGTATCCATCGTGGAATCGGTTCCGGAAGGGATGGAATCCTCGCTCACGACAAACGGCATATTTCTTGCCCCTCTTGCCGCTGAACTGAAACGTGCCGGCCTCAACCGGGTGAATGTCAGCCTTGACAGCCTGAACCACGAGACCTATAAAAAAATTGCCGGAAGCGATCATCTTGACGAAGTGCTTGAGGGTATCAGAACTGCTCTCGAGGTCGGTCTTACGCCGGTTAAACTGAATATGGTGGTCCTTGAAGGAATAAACGATGCCGAAATTGATGATTTTCTGGCGTTTGTGCGGGGCAACCGGAACCTCGTTCTCCAGCTCATCGAGCTGATGCATTTCAAAAACTGCGAAAAGCACAGCGATTTAAACGGGCTTGAAGGAATCCTTGCGTCCCGTTCAAAACAGATCCTTACCCGCAGGATGCACCACCGTAAGAAATATTGTCTTGACGGTGCCGAAGTTGAAGTTGTCCGTCCCCTCCACAATACGGAATTCTGTGCGTTCTGCAACCGGCTGAGGGTTACTTCGGACGGAAAACTCAAACCCTGCCTGCTCCGGACCGACAATCACGTGGATATCCGCGGAAAATCCGGCACAGAACTCGAAGCATTGTTCAAAGAAGCGGTTGCCCTGCGGGAACCGTTTTTCCGGTAACTGCGATTCTGACCGTGAACTGGCAGCAAGGAAATGTATTTACACGTCGGTTTCCCATGTAAGGACTATGACTTCTGATAACGAGTACCTGTCCGTTCTCACCCATCTCTACGGGAAATCCCTGATCCTTCATGACCCGTCCCTTTTCAATAAGGTACTCGGGTTTTATCTGATGGATTCCCTTGCCCATATAGATTATACGGCAAGCATTCTCTCGTTTAATTACCAGTCCCCGAAAAACATGATGGGTGCTGAATACATGCGCTGGCGCATCGATGAAGAAAAAAAGGGGGACCGGGCAAAATTTCCCGGATTTATAAAATGGCTCAAGGAAAATNNATCACCCGGAAAAGTTTGCGTCACTGCCCGGACTCTGGCAGATGATCTATGACCCCGAAGATCCTGCCAGTTACCGCAGTTTCAGGATTGTGCTGGACCCCGGCAGCAAAGAACCGATCCCGACGGATTTTTTCTATGCGGTGATTGATGAGTTCTTTGAACAGGATTTTTTAAAGAGCCTGTATGAGGAAGCATCGCTTGCCACGCTTTTTGAGAAATTCCTTGCCCTCAACAGATAATACAGAGTGAATTGCCATGGACTCAGGTCGTATCTGTTCGGAACTTGTCAGGATAAATAGTGAGAATCCACCGGGGACGACCACTGGTGTCATCGAATATATCCGGGCACTCCTTGAAGATCTGGGCATCGGTTCAACCGTCACTGACCATACCAACGGGCGATCAAATCTTATTACGACCGGCAAAAACAAGCGGCTTCTTCTCTGCGGGCATGTTGATGTCGTGCCTGCCATGGATGAAAGCTGGACACATCCCCCGTTCTCGGGAACCATCGAAAATGGGATTGTCTGGGGCAGGGGTTCCACGGATATGAAAGGAGGGTGTGCTTCACTGCTCGTCGCGTGTGACGCCATGGTAGAAACGGAGGGCGAACTCCCGGCAACCCTTGCATTTGTCTGTGATGAGGAGACCGGAGGTGAATACGGGATCCGGTACCTTCTTGCACACCATCTCATCACCCCCGGCGACTGCCTGATCGCAGAGCCAACGCCGATCCGGAATCCCTGCATTGGCCAGAAAGGACTCTGCCGGCTGGAGATGAGCTTTTCCGGTACACCCGGCCATGGATCGCTCTACCCGCTCGTTGGCATCAGTGCCATCATGGAAGCGCTCTCGTTTCTGCAATATGTAAATGGTTTGCATGCAAAAGAATTTCCTGTCGATGACCAGCTCAAAAAGATCATCCGGCATTCATCAGATGCGTTTTCAAAAGAATTCACTATCAACAAAGGCGAGGAGATCCTCCAGAGGATCATGTTCAACCCGGGGGTAATCAACGGCGGTGAAAAGACAAATATCGTTGCCCAGCACTGCGATCTTGACCTTGAACTGCGGATCCCCTGGGGCTGTAACATCCCGGATCTGGTTGCTGATTTGAAAGCCCATGCCCCGCATGGCACCGTCAGGAGCGAGACCGTCCATGAACCCTCGCTGACGAGTCCGGGCTGTGATTTCGTATCGATCGTCTGTGAGAACGTTCAGAACGTGTACGGGGGGAATGTATTCCCCATAGTCCAATGGGCAGCTTCTGATGCCCGCCATCTCCGGTCAGCAGGTTTCAACGTGATCGAATACGGGCCCGGCGAGCTTTCCACACTTCACGCGGTCAACGAGCGGGTATCCATCACCTCACTTGAACATGCATCGGAGATTTATCAGGGAATTATGAAAGCGTACAGGTAAAAGATCCATTGATTTTTTGTTGTTAAGTTTATTGAGGGTATATCCCGGTATAATGTGTTTTTCAAAATCCCTGCATTAAAGAATCACTCTTTTCGTATTGCGAGTAATCCGTGTGTTGGGATGTTGGTTTTTCCCTCGCTCTTAAGTATGAAATCAATGAGTTTCACATCAATGCAATGAAAATTTTAGTGACGTTGCAATCCTTTTTTTTTAAGAGAATGCATCTATCTTCACTATCATTAATGGGGGCAAACTGCCCCCATACCCCAGGTTACGATGAACCCCACCGCCCCCGACGGGGCGCCCCCGCGGCGGTTTGGCTTGAAGGAACCCCAAACTTGATGAAGATCACAAGATTTTGTAAAAAAATTAAAAAACCGCTTTGCCCAGCAAGGGGTCTACGAGACCCCCGAGCGACCCCATCAGGGATGGGAGGAATCGCAAAAAAAATCAAAGGTTCTTCCACTTTCAGCAATTGAGGATTGAACAATCAATTTCTCATGTTTTTACTGCAATTAATCGTTGAAAAATTTTTTAGGGTATACATTTTAGAGCATATCTGTCAACTATTCACCAATTTAAAAAAAAGTTCCACAAAAAAACGATATTATTTCCTTATCCGGTTTCGTGCGAAACCAACAATTCCCAGAATAACAAGTGCACTCACAGCATCCAGTGGGGATAAGGGTGCGTATGTGGTCTTTTTTGGCACTGGCGTACTGGTTATGCTTGTGGTTACTACAGCAGATGTAGGTGTAGGGATTTGTACGGCAGATGTCTGGATAACAACCGGCGTTGTCGTAGTAGGTGCGGTGTACGAACCAAAGCGGACCGGAATTTCCATCGGGGTGGGGGTTCCCGTCAGGAGATAAACCTGGCCACGATTTGCTATTGCTTCTTTATTCTGTTCGGCTTGTGTATAGAGGGGATTAATACTGAGCGCGATATTGTAGCAATCCTGTGCCTCGCTGTATCGCTGGAGTGCTGCAAGTGCCATTCCCTTGTTATTCCAGACTTCCGCATTCTTTGTGGTAATCTGGGTGGCGTGGTTGAATGCATCCAGTGCATCCGTGTACCTGCCCAATCTCATGAGAACCAGTCCTTTCTGGTTCCATCCATCGAGGTTGTAGGGCGAAAGGGTTGTACACTGGTTATAATCCGCAAGTGCGCTATCGGACTGGTTTACCTGGAAATAGGCGTATCCCTGGTTGCAGTAGGCATCCGCTTGGTTGGTCTGTACGGCAAAAAGCTGGTTGTACGCATCGATGGACTCCTGGTACCTGCCCAGCTTCAAAAGCGCAAAAGCACGGGCATTTGTGGCAGTCGTATCAGATTTTATTGCAAGTGCCTGTTGTGCAGCGGTGAGTGCATCGGTGTATTGCCCGAGCGCGTTGAGCGCGACTGCTTTCGCGGCGTACGCGGACGTAAACTGGGTATCCAACGCAAGTGCATTATCATAATAGGTAATTGCCAGTTTGTAATTCCCCACGGTTGCAGCATTCACTCCTTTCGTATACCAGTCCTGTGCATCCTCAGCCGGTATCGCGGGTATAAGGATGAAAAGTACGAGAAGAAGGATTACTGCAGTTAATCTCAATTGCATACCGCGTAATTCTCTTTTATGGCAGATGAATATATTGTTTTACTGCCCGGATAATCGTCATTTTGCCGGATGATACACGTGACAGCCGCACCACCCAATCGTTATTGCAACCGATACCGCACACACCGCTGCGAAAAAAAATCCGGCCGGGAAACCTGCAGTATCTGCAATAAACCCGGCAACAACGGGAAGGAGCGTCATACCAAGGTAACTGGACGTGGAAAAAAGTCCCATGACAAGACCCTGGTGATCGTGCACTTCCGAGAGAAATGCCATCTGGGCAATCATGATGACGCCGGCGAGAGCCCCAATCAGGATGAATCCCAGTGGAGAAAGAAACGTAATAATGACTGCGACGGTCATCAGGACCGCTGACCAGCGGAGCGTAGCAACCGGGGATAACGGAATCCGTGAGGAAATGATGACGGCAATAATCGTGGCTACACTCATGCCGGCAATCCAGATACCAACAATATCGGGCGATCCCCCCGAAAATTTCGGGTAGAGGGATGTGGCGACACCGGTTATCCCGACGAGTATTATTGATGAGTACCACAGCCAGCGATAATCTTTAAGCAAAACGGTAAAAATGCCCGTACTGCTGCATATCCGGGAAAGAGGTGATTCTTTAATGAACAGGCTGATACCACAGGTGATAGCGGTAAGTGCCGTGAACAGGATAATGCCGGAAACCGGCAGGTTGAGGTGAACCGCCAGCCAGCCGGCAGCGATGAGCCCCAGCACCAGTCCGACATTGAGCATCGCCATAAAATACCCGCTCATTTTTTCATGATCCGGCAGGGAGTTTACATACGACATTGCCGCCGCAACAAAGAACCCTGCCCCCAGGCCTTCGATGCACCGCAGGATAATAACGATAACCGGACCGGTATAGAGTGAGAGCAGAATACCGCTTAAAAGAGTAAGGGCAAGCCCGGCCCGGATAACCGGTACCCGGCCGTACCGGTCAGACCAGATCCCGCCGGGGAGGGTTGATAAAAACGCACCAAGAAAATATGCCGCGTAAATGGCGCCCTGCCAAGTGGATCCATGGGCATATACAGGCAGCACCGGGACGATGGCATTTGAAAGTGCCATCACCGCAAAGATCCCGATACTGACCGTAATACGCATTTTCATGGTAAAAACGTGGTTAGACCATGCGGTAGGTTTCAAGGTTCATGGGGGAGTGAGTCTCGATGTGATAACGTTTGTAAATCGAACTTGCCAGATCGATGGTATTGTTCTCATCGCCATGAATGCAGAACACTTTTTCCGGGCGCGGGGAGATTTGCCCGATGAAGTTCATCAGCTGCCGACGGTCAGAATGACCGGAGAAACCGTCAATAGTATCAATTTCCAAGTTGATGGTGATGGTTCCCTTTCGGCCCATCGGCACTTCGCGCCATCCTTTCTGGATACGCCGTCCCTGTGTACCGTCCGCCTGGTACCCGACAAAGACCAGCGCATTTCTCTCGTCAGCGGCGAGGTTTAACAGATACTCCATAACCGGCCCGCCATTGAGCATCCCGCTTGTCGTGATAATCACACAGGGATCCCCGGCCATCACCTTCTCGCGCAGATCCTGCGAATCAACCTGCTGGAAACATTCGGCAAGGAACGGGTTCATGCCTTCCCGGAAGATCAGGTTCCGGAGATCGGTATTGAGGTATTCGGGATAGCACGTGTGGATTGCCGTTGCTTCGCGGATCATACCGTCAAGGTAGATTTTAACCGGCGGGATTTTGGCAAGACGTATCCCCTCTTCAAGCGCAAGCATAACTTCCTGCGATCGCCCGACGGCAAACGCCGGAATAATTACTTTTCCGCCACGGGAAAGAACCTTGTTGATCGTTTCATAGAGTTTTTCCTCGGCATCAGACCGGGCGGGCTGGAAATCGTTGGAACCGCCGTAGGTGCTCTCCATAAACACCGCTTCAAGGCGGGGGAACTGGTTGATTGCCGGGTTAAAAAGCCGGCTCTTGCTGTAATTGAAATCGCCGGTAAATGCGATATTGTACATGCCGTCACCGACGTGGAAATGGGCAATTGCTGAACCAAGGATATGCCCGGCGTTATGGAGCGTGAGCTTGATGTCCGGCGCGATATCGGTTACGCTGCCGTAATTGAGCGTGATGGAATGCCGGATATAGGTCTTGACTTCATTTGAGGAATAGGGAATTTTCCGGTCTTCCTTATGGATGACATCAAGATAATCAAGCTGGAGCATCGCAGAGAGGTCCCGTGTTGGCGGAGTGGAATAGACCGGGCCTTCATAGCCGTATTTATAGAGCAGAGGGATAAGTGCACAGTGGTCAAGGTGAGCATGCGTGAGAACCACGGCATCAAGCTGGGCAAGCGGGTGGATCTCCGGGACGTACAGGTACGGTGTCCCGTTTGAGTTATCCGGCTTTTCACCGCAATCGATCAGGACCCGGCTGTCGGGAGTCGTCAGCAGGAATGCAGCCCGGCCGACTTCACGGCAGCAACCGAGCGTAGTGACCCGCAGCCAGTTGTCTTTTTTCGTCGCGTCCTTATTCGACTCATCCCGGCCCGGGATATCCCGGTGGATCCTTCTGCCAATCGTCCGGAGAAATTGTTTGCGCTCCTCGTTTACCGAACGGAGATACTGGCGAACCTGTTTGACCGTGCTGCTCTCAATGGGTGGAGTCCGCACCACTTTGGGCGTCCACCCGATATGTTTTGTGATCTCCCGCAGCGTGATCCCGTTTTTCCCGATGACGACACCGGGCTTTTCCGCCTCGATAAGGACTTCCCCGGTATCCGGGTCAAAAAAGATATCGGTGATACCGGCGGTGTCCGGCACAACGGACTTTATCTCGTTTACTGCCTTTTCAGGATCTTCAAGGATCGTTGGCCGGACAACAATCCGTTTGCGGAGATCACGGGCAAGAATCTTGATCAAGTCTGCTTCATCAGCAAAGCGTTTGGGATCATCAGTGTAGATGACCAGTTCCGGGCCTTCAAATTCTACCTGCGTCACCGTGATGCCTTTTGGCACCTTATCGTTGATCTTCTCTTTGAGCTCTTTGAGCCGTTCTTCAATCTGCATATAATAAACGTCCTAAAAAAAGGTTATGCGGGGATCTTGGCAAGGTATTTTTTCAATGCATCTTCACCAAGAATCAGATACTTGTCTTTTGTGATCACGACAACCTGAATTCCTTCACCGGAAGCCGAATCGCGTTTCATCGCGGATTTCAGGGAGCGGACCGCGAGATCGATGGCCTCGTCTTCGGTCATGTTCGCATGGAACCGGTCTTCAAGCACACCATACGCCATCGGGGAGCCGGAACCGGTCGACACGATATCGTCTTCCCGGGTTGCCCCGCCCATGGCATCAACGGAATATACGCTAGGCCCCTTTTCATCGACGCCGCCAACCAGCAGCTGGACATAGTACGGGAAATACCGGTTCTGGTTTAAGTAATTCGACAGCAGGGTTGATGCTGCGCCAACGGTAATCGGGCGTGACCTGCGTATCTGGTACAGGTTGCACTCAACCGTGAGAATGCGGGCAAGCTGCTGGGCATCGCCAACACCACCGGCAGTGGTCATGCCAATCCGGTCTGCAACCTGGTACACTTTCTTTGCCCGCTTGCTTGCGATCATCGACCCCATTGTTGCCCGTTTTTCCGTAGCGAGGATTACCCCGTTGTCAAATACCAAGCCTACTGTGGTCGTCCCTTTCATAGATTCCTGATGCTGTTCAGGCATAGTACACCTCGAAAAATAAACTAACGCTAAAAATCTGTTAAAAGCGTATTAACGTAATAAATGTTAGTATAAAATTTAAAGGTTGTTATTCCGCCGCATCCTGGCAGAGTGCTTTTATGAGGTCCCGGTCATAGAGCATGCCCACGAGCCGTTTGTCGCCATTGATTACCGGCAACTGGTCAACACGTGATCGGCGCATTTTTAATGCGCACTCGCTGACTTCGGAATTCTTCGGGACAGCAACGACATTTTTTACCATGGCAAGTTTCACCGGGCGGTTGGGAAGCTGAACCCGTGAAATGCCAAAACTGATGGTATGGTTGTCCCGGATGCTCTCCCATGTCCACTCGTCGTCATCAGTGCCATTCGAGAAATCGCTCACCCCGACAGAATCCTCAATATTTGAATTCCGGATAAGGTCACGTTCGGAAATGATGCCCTGAAGAATACTGTCACTATTGAGAATGGGAATGGCATCGACCCCGGATATTTCCATAATCCTGCCGACCAGCGGGAGTGGTGTCTCTTCCCAGAGTGCGAAGGTGTTACTCGTATATTTCTCTTTGATCTCTTCTTTGATTTTCATCTGGGCGATTGCATGGATCAGATCGGCAACCGACAAAAGACCGATGAGTTTGCCGTCTTCGACAACCGGAAGCCTGCGGATACGATGGGTTACAAGCAGGCGTGCGGCTTCATGGATATCGGTATCAGGCCCGATAGTGATGGGTTTTGGCGTCATCAATAACCCGAGCTGGGTCTCTTCGGGTTTGCTCAACAGGTCTTTTCTGGTGATGATTCCAACAATTTTTTTATTTTTCAGGACAGGTACCCCGGAGATCCCGGTTCGTTTCAGGATCTTGAGCACATCGTCGCGGTTGCCGGGAATTTCGACATGGACGACATCTGCGGTCATGAAATCTTTTACGGTCATTGCAGTCGTTATGATCTCACCACCATAGTTGTGACCTGACTATGAGATACAACAAATGTGCTGACGCTCCCGATGAGGATCTGGTCTGCCTTGCTCTTTCCATGAGACCCGACAATAATGAGATCATTTTTTTCCCGCGCTGCAAGAGCAATGACTTCCGTTCCCGCATGACCCTGTTTTGTGTGGGGGATAAGGGCGATACCATGCTCTGCAGCAGTTTTTTTGGCTTTGCTCATGACAGATTCTCCCTCTTTTTCGAGCACACGGTACATAATTTCGACCGTGTTATCGGTAGGCAGTGAGGAGAACAATCCGGTTTCCACAACATATACGGCATGGAGTTTTGCATTCCACACTTTTGCTTCATCAACGGCCCGTTCAAGTGCCCGCTCACTGGCCTGCGAACCATCGATTGCAACAAGTATGCTAGTAAACACCGGCATCACCCAAAACA
>PNBP01000187.1 GCA_003136075.1 Methanoregula sp.
CGTTATAGGGCATCCCCTCCATGAACGGCGAGAGAAACGTGAGGAAATTATAGTACCCCTGCCCACCGGCAAAATTTGTCTGGGCGCTTCCCAGCGCTTTTACTGCATGGAGAATAGCGACTTCTGCACGTTTAGCCGGGCCGGCAACTGATGCTTTTGTCCCATTCCCATCCGGCATCAGGCCGTAATAGAAGAAATACCGGAGATCCCAGTCCTGGCAGAACGGGCGTGTGCCAAAATACTCCAAATCATGAATATGCATCTCGCCGGAAAGGTGATGATCTGCAAGTTCAGGGGGGAGCTGGAGCAGGTACTGCTCTTTTGAAATTTTATCCGCTTTTTTCTTGTGCGAGGTTTCTGCATTTTCCTGCAGGTTTGCATTATCATGCGATTCAAACCCTTTCCCGACATCAATCTGGTGCGCATCGTAGACCGGGGTACCCACACGGGTGCAGACATTCCGGTACTGGATCATTCCTCTTTCAAGGAGCGTGATGTTGACAATCTCGCGGATCAGTGGTCCGGACAGGGATTTCAAGCCGAGGTTCTTTATCCGAGTCTCCACATCGAACGCAATCTCCTGCGCGGTTGCCACATCTGCGCCCTCGTAACCGTAAAATGTTTCAACAAGCTTTGTTTCCTGTACGATCTGGCGGACAATCCGATCGCGATCCCATTCAATGATATGCCCGTCTGATGTGCGGACTGATGGGAGGACTGGGACAGCAAGCCCGTCAAAGGTTAACTGCTGGGTCTCCCGACGTGCCATTATCCACCTTTGGCAATCTTTGTGATCTGCTCACCATTCAGTTTGCCGCCGGGAAACAGATCGGCGGACGTGTAAAAATCATCATTTATCTGTAATACCGGAGCTTCGTTCACAAAAACACCATTGACCCGGAGCTCGGTCAATGACTCGGCAGTTGACAGATCGCGCACCGTGAATGGATACCCGGCCTTTTCCAGAAAACTCTTTAACAGTTCGCAATGCGGGCAGTTTTCCAAAGTATAGACAATCAACTGCGTAGTATTCGGCATAAAAAGACACCCCTCTTGTTATCTATGCAATACGCATTTTGGAGATAAAAAAATCTTGGTTTGTGACCCGCTCATGAGTGTCCAAAATATCGATCACCATTTGTAGGGGAATGAATGAATAGTACCGTAATGGTCAGGGCGTTTGTGGCACTTGAACTATCTGGCGAAATACAGGAACAACTCAAAGCAGCGCAGGACAATCTGCGCGGATGTCATACCCGTCTCACGTTTGTTGACCCGGCACTCATTCATATCACCGTGAAGTTTCTTGGGGAAATTGATGACCGGATCATCCCGAAAATTTCGGCCGCACTTCAAAGTATACGGTTTGAAGCCTTTCCAGTCACTGCGGGCAGGGTAACCGTCAATAGTCCCCGCAATCCCCGCACTGTCTGGTCGGTCATTGATGATCACGGCAAAGGTCGGCAGCTCTTCTCCCGTGTGGAAGACGCACTTGCGCCGCTTGGGTTTGCAAAGGAAACCCGTCCGTTTACGCCACATGCGACCGTAGCACGGGTGAGAACTGAAGATCCCTCGTTGCGTACCTGCCTTGATCTGCTCAAAGACCGGACATATGGCATGTGCACGATTTCCGGTCTTAAACTCAAAAAAAGCACACTCACATCAAAAGGCCCCATCTATGAAGACCTCACGGAGGTTACATGGTAAACCGGCTGCCCCTTGAAGAAGAAGTACTCGCAACCCATCTCCGCCCGACCACAGAAGAGCGTGACTATATCTGGAGCGTGGCAGAGAGGTTGCTTGTCGCTATACGGGAAAGTGGTAAGGCCAAGGGCATGGTCGTGGGTTCGATTGCGCGGAATACCTGGGTCAAAGGAGACCGTGATCTTGATGTTTTCCTGCTCTTCTCCCCGGATATGTCCCGCGAGGCGCTGGAAACCGAGGGGCTCTTCCATGCACGGACGATCGCCAACCGGTTCACCAAAGCCGTCCGCGAGAAATATGCCGAGCACCCGTATATCAACGCATGTATCGATTCAGTGGATGTCGATCTGGTGCCCTGCTATATGGTAGACAGCGCAGAACGAATCCAGAGTGCGGTTGATCGCACACCATTTCATACCCGGTACATAACGGATAAAATCAACGGGATTGTCGATGACGTGCTGCTGCTGAAACGGTTTACTAAAGCCGGCGGGATTTACGGGTCCGACCAGATGACCGAGGGGTTCTCAGGCTACCTCTGCGAGCTGCTGGTTCTGCACTACGGGGGATTTTCTTCCCTCATTGCAGCGGCAGCAGACTGGCGCCCGCACATCGTGATCGATATTGAACATCACGCGGGAAAGGTGTTTGATGAGCCGCTTGTTGTCATCGATCCGGTAGACCCGAAACGAAATGTAGCAGCTGCCGTGTCTCTCGACCGGATGGTGGAGTTTGTGGAACTTGCACAGGGTTACCTGAACGCCCCGTCCCGGGAATTCTTCACGCTCCCAACACCGCAGATCATCTCCCGTGAAGAACTGAGAGCCCTGCTTGACCAGCGAAGAACCAGCCTCTTTGCGATCACGTTTGCCACACCGCCCTATATCGAAGAAATTGTTGTGCCTCAGTTGAAACGCAGTACTTCTGCAATTCAGGAGCATCTGGAGCGGGCCGGGTTTTTAGTGCACCATTCCCATTACATAATGATGCCGGACCGGTGCATGCTTCTCTTTGAGCTGCTCATCGATAAACTTCCCGCTATCCGCAGGCATCAGGGACCACCGATATGGAACTCGGTAAATGCGCTCAAGTTCAGGGAAAAGCACGCCACATCACACGAACCCGGGCCCTATATCGAAGACGGACGATATGAGATGGAAGTTCCAAGGGAATGGACCCGGGCAGCAGATCTACTCACTTCACCCACTCTCCTGAACATAAGCCTGGGCAGGCACGTACGCCAGTCGCTTGATAAAGATTGGGCGGTGCGCTGTGGAGAAGATTGCTGGGAGCCAGAGTTTGCACCATTCATCGCGACATTCTTCAACCGGTGCTCTCCTCTTATCAGGATATTGAAGCGGGGGTAAAAAATGCCGGGAATACTCTGAATTATTTTTTTTGCAAAATGTATTTTTTTAAATCTGTAAAAAATCAACAGGCATGACATCAAAGAGATGAAAATTTTGCAATATCAATTCTTTGTTATTTGTGAACCCAATCTCTTCGATTTCATTGATGGGGGCAAAATGCCCCCATACCCCCNNTGGGTGGGATAAATCACTTAAATCAAATCGCCATTCACCATCATCGATTGATGGAAAAAACGTCATTTGATTTTTCCTGGAAAGTAAGACAGAATAAAACGGCATTTTTTCTTGCGCATGTATGATAGCAAATTTGTGTCCTCTTGATCCGGCGCAATAAAAATTTTCAAGAAAAAATCCCCAGTTTTCCACAACAGAATCTGGTAGAGATTAAAAAAGATCGCGTAGCATGACAGGTTACGGTCACCCGCAGGGTTGTATTATAAACTGCTGTTTCCTTTTTCCCCGGTTCGCACCCGGACGGCTTCTTCAACCGGGATCACAAAAATCCTGCCATCCCCGACCTTGCCCGTGCGGGCTGATGTGATAATAATTTCAATGATTTTATCCACAGCTTCATCAGGAACGACCATCTCAAGTTTCATTTTGGGGAGCAGATCGACCACGTATTCCGCTCCGCGGTATTCCTGTTTTACCCCGCGCTGCAGTCCCCGCCCTTCCACTTCACTCACGGTCATTGACCCATAACCTGCTGCATCAAGCGCCGCTTTGACGCTTTCAAACATCTCGCGCCGGATCATCGATTCAACCATTTTCACAAAAAACACTCCTGCAGGATTATTAGACTTATTCTCTCTCGCAAAGACACGTTTATGCCCAACTACTGATAAAAATTTCGTAGTTAAAAAGAGTTATGCGGAATTTTTCCGTATTTTTGTTCCGCCAAGTTTTTCGATAGCAGCGATATCGACATCATGTCCAAGAACAAGGGCATGGGTCTGCACCGCATGCCCGACAAACCCTTTGCCGGTTGGCGTGCGGATGACAAGCGTCGTGTATCCGGCTGGACTCCCGATTGCTCCTGCAGAGATATCTGCGTTGACGGATGTCAAATCCGTGCACACATGGCAGCCACCCCGTATACAGGATTCAAGTTCCGTAAGCGGTACGGTCAGGTGACTCCCGTCCTGTCTGGTAATATCGAGTTTTCCCTTGACATCGAGTTTGCGGATTTGGTAAGGTTCGAGTTTGTAGTGCTGGTGAAGTTTTCCATTTACGAGCAGGGAATAATCAAAGGTTTCAGTGCAGAAGAGCCCGATTATCAGACGGATTGCTTTTCCATACGGTTTGAGCAGATCATTATCGCTCTCCCGCATCCGTGTAAGTGCCTGAACAACACAGGGCACACCAACTACGGCGATCTTCCGGTACTTTTTCTCAATCACAGCTTGTTTGAGCGCTGCAAGAAGCGGCACCCACCAGCTGTACCGGCTGCCCGCCTCATGGATAAGCATATCAGACCGGGTGATGATCACCGATGACGGTTTGAGCGTCCAGCGATCTTCAGTAACCGTGACCACCGCATCAATCATACCATCATCCAGTGCCTGTGCAAGGATTGCCGTCACGGCACCGCCGCTCTGGCGGTGCGGGACGTCCATGGTGGTTTGCCCGGATACAATCTCGAGATACGCCCCGAGCGGTTCCCTGGGTTGCGTACCGACCCGGGGACATGCCGCATAACAGGCACCGCACGGTACCGAGTCAGTCTCCTGCTTGCAGTAGCCATTGCTTTTTGGAGATATCACCATCTCGCCATTGTCAAAGGAGATCGAATCTGCCGGGCAGACGGAAACACAGGCGCCGCAGCCCGAGCATTTGGCCGTGTCTACTGTGGCATAGCCGGCCCACAACGTCAATTCGGCGGCGGACTTCAGCTCGGGCAGCAGGAGGTCCCGCATGTCGCGGGCCGCCTGGAAGCCCATCTTCTGCATGTAGTCCTTCAGAGACTTCATCCACTTCTCCAGGAACCCGAACCCCCGGAGCATGGTCTCCGTGCAGACCCCG
>PNBP01000050.1:0-9876 GCA_003136075.1 Methanoregula sp.
ATTTTTGCACCATTACCGAACACCAAACGTATCGGATTGGAGCAGTAAGAGAACAGTAATTGGAAGAATGGTGCAGGGTCCGGACTAACCGGCTCGTTTCACGTTACTTCTCACCCTTCCCTTCGAGCGCGTCCAGGACCTGCCGTTCCGTTAGGTCAATCGTCTCGGTGATGGGGAGCGTCCAGCCGAGGATGTGATCGATCACCGCGTTTCCTTTGATCTCTAACCGGATACCGCCTCTCTCAACGATCTCGGCAAGGGCTTCGACAACCGCGAGGTCGTACGATGTGACGGGCACCGGTATCTCAATGCTGCCATCTGCGGGGATCTCGACCCTGCCCGTATTCCCGGATGCGATCTCCTTCTGTTCTTTCCCGGTGTGGAAAAAAACAGTGAACGGGAGTTCCCGGAGGATCGCATCGATGGGGTTCGGGTTCAGGACTTTCAGGGTCACTTCAAGGTCAACGGACGTGAGGTGGACGGCGTGGATCTTCACCCGTTCGAGCGTGACAACGGGCTCCTTGATCTCGGGCATGAGTCAACCTATGGCTATACGTACGGATAATTCCCGCGGCCGATCCGGTTATCCCTCTTTCTTCGATACTGCTCCCGACAGGGCATCGGTGAGCTGGCTGGTTGTCAGCCGCAGTGACTTTGAGAACGGGATTGGCCGGCAGGTAATGAAGCAGTCGATGACCGCAGTTCCCCGCACCGTCACTTCAACCCCTCCTTTTGCAACAAATGAGGATACTGCGTGGATAATTCCCACATGGTGCACCGTGACCGGAACCGTGAGGACCGTACTGTCGCTCCTCCGGATCTTTACCGTTCCGGCATTGCCCCTCGCAAGCTGCTGCTCCTTTTCACTTGTGACGCAGGAGACCGTAAATGGAAGGTCCCTGATGGTCACGCCGAAAATATTTGGGTTTGTGACCCTGATGTCCACCTCGAGTTCAAGGGCGCTGATCGTAACTGCACGTATCTTAACCCCTTCGAGCGTGATTGCCGGCTCTTTCAGTAACGGCATTCAACAACACTATGCTCCGGCACACAATAATGGCTCTCTACAGAATGGTTCAGGCCCGGGTCCTTCCCCTGGCAAACGAAGCCCATATCCCTACAAGTCCGATCGCGAAGAAGACCATGAACGCGATATTCACGCTCTGCTGGAGCTGCGGGTAAACCACAGGGGTTATCTGCACGGTGCCGATTACCGCGGAGAAGACCAGCATCGCGATGGCGAGGCTGAGCATCTGGCCGATGGCCCGCATCGTGGAGACCATGCCAGAGGCGATGCCGAG
Organism: Methanoregula sp.; assembly: GCA_003136075.1. Taxonomy (GTDB): domain Archaea; phylum Halobacteriota; class Methanomicrobia; order Methanomicrobiales; family Methanospirillaceae; genus Methanoregula. The sequence goes on from PNBP01000050.1 coordinate 1,302, forward strand.
GTGCCTGATCTCGACCGAACTCATGATGGCGTTTGTGTTCGGCGATGAGAAGAGGCCGTAGCCGAGGCCGAGAATGAGGAGGCCCGCGATGATGACCGGGAGGGTGGTTGACGGGGAGACCAGCATGAGGATGCCAAGGCCAAGCGTAGTGAAGGCCATACCGGCAGTCGCGAGATACCGGGGCTCGACAGTATCCGAGTAGTGGCCGGCGATAGGCGAGACGATCATCTGGACCACGGGCTGTGCGATCAGGATCAAGCCCGTTGTCTGGGGGTCGATGCCACGGTTGTACTGGAGGTACAGGCTGAGCAGGAAGCCGACGGCAAAGACCACGGCGTAGTTGATGAGCGCGGCGATGTTGGAGAAGAGGAAGACCGGGCTTTTCGTGAAAAGCGAGAGGTCGATGATCGGCGCCGGTGTCTTCTTCGCCCACCACACAAACGCTCCGAAGACGATGAGGCCGGCGGCCATCAGGATGATACCCGTAAGGGAAGGGAGGAGGGTAAGCCCGTAGATGCCGCAGAAGAGCATAGCGCCGTAGAGGACCGCCCCGAAGAGATCGAACTTCCGTTCCCCGCTCTCGGCCCACTCTTCGGGGATATACAGCACGGTGAGTGCGATGACAATGAGAGCGAGCGGGATATTGATAAGGAAGATGCTCGGCCAGCCGACATTGTGGGTGAGGACGCCCCCGATGAACGGCCCGAGCGAAAGGCCGGCATAAACAGTAGCGGTGATGATCCCGATGGCCTTCCCTCGTTCGCCGGGCGGGAAGACTGCGGTCACGATGGCAATCGAGGTCGAGAAGACCATCGCCCCGCCGAGCGCCTGGATGACCCGTGAAGTGATGATGACGGGACCCGACCACGAGACTGCAGCGAAAAACGATCCGGCGGCAAAGAGGACGTTACCTAGGATAAAGAACCGTTTTCGCCCGTAGAAGTCGGCGAGTTTTCCAAACGGGACGATAAAGATCGCGGCGGTAAGAAGGTACGCGGACGTGACCCAGCCAAGGGTGACGGCGTTGAGGCCAAACGAGGTGCTGATCGCGGGAAGGGCGACAGTAAGCGACGAAACCGTGTACGGGACGAGAAAGGATGCGAGTGAAGCGACAAACAGCAGGATCCGCTTCTCATCCGGGCTGGTCATGGCAAAACGTTGGTTCTGATCCGTGATGAGCGTGCCCTATCCCAGAGCTTGAACCCGACCGCAATTCAGAAATTGCCGGACAGACCACCGGTACATGATCGATCACTATGAATCTGGATAAACGAGTCAGTGCGCTTGCCCTGTCCCTTGGAGCGGACTATTATGGCGTAGCCGATCTTTCATCGGCCAGGGACTTTATCCGTTCGCAGGGAGGGGAGCGGGTCGCACACTACCCCCGGGCGATTGCGATTGGCATGGTTTTGCAGGACAGCATCGTCAACCTCTTACCGGATAAAGATACAACCGGGGCGATACTCTACCGGCACATCGCATATGACGTGGTTAACCTTTTCCTTGACCAGATCGCGCTCCGGGTGGCAAATTCAGTCCAGAAAGAGGGCTATTCTGTGTTCTCCGTCCCCGCGTCCAAACGGACTGATGATGAACACATCTGCGGGGTCTTCTCCCAGAAACTGGCCGCGCACCTCGCGGGGCTGGGGTGGATCGGGAAAAGCTGTCTGCTTGTTACACCCGATCATGGGTCCCGTGTCCGCTGGGTAACGATCCTGACCGATGCTCCCATCACTCCGACCGGCTCTGCGATGGAGTCACGGTGCGGCACATGCACGGCATGCGTGGACATCTGCCCGGAGCAGGCGTTCACCGGCAGGAGTTTTAGCGAGGATGAACCCCGGGAAGCCCGGTTCAATGCGGCGGTCTGCGATGAGTACTTTAAGGAAATGGAGCGTTCCAGGGGAGTCGCGGTCTGCGGGCTCTGCCTGTATATCTGCCCGTACGGCAGAAAAACGGGATCCGGGAAAAAGGAATAAGTCCAAATACAGTTTTTTCTAGATCGGTTGAAAAAAAGACTGCGAGAATTTTGTTTACGTGAGTTTCAGTATCCTGATCGCCAGCCACGCGGCATTCTCCCCATTGTCCACACCCACGCAGGCGACGGGGACACCTTTTGGCATCTGGGCGATCGAGAGGAGTGCATCCATGCCGTTCAGCGTCCCGCTCACCGGGACACCAATAACCGGTTTGTCGGACTTGGATGCAATGACACCGGGCAGGGCTGCGGAAAGGCCGGCAATCGCGATGAAAATTTTTGCGTTGCTTGCCTTGATATACGCATCCAGCTTGTCGGGGTCACGGTGAGCGGAGATGATCTGGGCGTCATAGGATACCTTGTTCTCGTCAAGGACTTTTTTTACCTTGTCTGTAATTTTTGCATCCGATGCAGATCCCGAAATAATAGCCACGTCTGCCATTTTTGCCATCCAAACTTATATCCTGTCTATATAAATATAGTATGGGCAGATCCACATGGAAAAAGAACCACTCCTGATGCTGCCGGGCCCGGTGCCGATGCCGGAACGGGTCAGGTATGCAATGATGCGTCAGGCGATCAACCACCGCAGTGCTGAATTTGGCGCCGTCTATGCCGACAGCGTGCGGGTGTTAAAGACCGTCTTTGGAACAGCAAACGACCTTTTTGTTATCAGCGGGTCAGGGACAGCCGGGATGGAAGCCGCCGTCGCCAACTTCGGGCGGGACAAGGAGATTGCCTGTATCGTCAATGGAAAATTCGGCGAGCGGCTCTATAAGATCAGTCAGCGCTACGGAAAGGCACACGAGATCGCATCGGCGTGGGGAACACCTGTCAATCTTGCTGCTCTTGAAGAGCAGCTTAAGGCAGGCGCCGAGATTGTGACGCTCGTCCACAATGAAACCTCCGCGGGGATCAAGAACCCGGCGCCAGAAATCGGGAAGCTTGCCCACAAGTACGATGCGCTCTTTGTGATGGACGGGATCACGTCCATCGGCGGAGATCTCGTTGAATCTGACAAGTGGGGTGTCGACATCGCGATTGTTGGCTCCCAGAAGTGTCTTGCCGCACCGGCAGGACTTGCCGCAATCTCCGTGAGCAGCAGGGCATGGGAACGGCTCTCGAAAAATCCGCCCTACTACCTTGACCTTGCCGCCTATCGCAAGAGTGCATCAGGCAAACAGATGGAGACGCCATACACCCCGGCAGTCCCGCTCTTCCTTGCCCTGCGCGAAGCCTGCCTGCTCATCGAAGAAGAAGGGCTCGCGAACCGGATCGCTCGCCACCAGAAGATGTCTGCCGCCGTCCGTGCAGCAGCACAGGAGTGGGGCCTTTCGCTCTTCCCGAAACTTGATGCACACCACACATATTCTGCTACGGTAACTGCCGTGTCCTACCCGGACGGCATCAAGGACGACGAGATGCGTGCGCTCATTAAAAAGATGGGGATTGTCATCGCCGGAGGACAGGACCACCTGAAAGGCAAGATCTTCCGAATCGGGAGCATGGGTGCAGTCGGCGCCCCGGAGATCCTTGCGACGCTTGCCGCAACTCAGTATGCGCTGAAAAAGCTGGGCTACAAGACGCATGGTGACGGTGTGCAGGCCGCCGCAGAGGTGCTTGGATGAAAGTGGGTGTTGCTGACACCACCTTCTCACGCGTTAATATGGGAGCCATCGCTCTCGACGAATTAAAGAAGCACGCGAGCGTTGCAACCGAGCGGGTGACCGTACCGGGGATCAAGGACCTTCCGGTCGCTTGCAAGAAACTGATCGAAGAGAGAAAATGCGATATCGTGATGGCGCTGGGGATGCCCGGCGGCAAGGAGAAAGACCGTCTCTGCGCCCACGAAGCATCGCAGGGGCTCATCACCTGCCAGCTGATGACAAACACCCATATCATCGAAGTGTTTGTCCATGAAGACGAGGCACAGGATGGCAAAGAACTTGCATGGCTTGCCGAGCAGCGCACCCGCGAGCATGCGGTCAATGCAATCAAGCTCATCCTCTATCCAAAGGAACTCGAAAAGGAGGCCGGTACCGGCCAGCGGCAGGGATTTGAGGATGCGGGGCCGGCCCGCCGGTAGGTAACAAGCGTACGGATTTATCTGGATCGATAAAAAAGAGTTGATCAATTATGTGTGATACAAAACCGATAAAACTGGGATTTGTTGTGGCGGAATTTAACCGCGACATCACGTACATGATGGAGATTGAAGGCAGGGAACACGCCGCATTTCTTGGCGCTGAAGTGACGGACTGTATCTATGTGCCGGGCGCGTACGACATGCCGCTTGCGATCAAGAAGATGCTTGCTGCCGGCAAAGTCGATGCTGTGGTGACTATCGGCTGCGTGATTGAAGGTGCAACCGGTCATGACGCGATTGTCGTGCAGCACGCATCACGGAAGATCATCGATCTCTCATTAGAATATGGCAAGCCGGTAACGCTTGGCATTTCGGGACCCGGCATGACCCGTCTTGAAGCAAACGAGCGGATAGATTACGCGAAACGTGCCGTTGAATCAGCCATCAAGCTTGTCCAGCGATTGAAATGAGGTCGCTTTCGGAGAAGATCGCGGCAGTTGCTCCGTCGGCAACCCTTGCGATTTCCGACCAGGCGAAAAGGATGCAGCGCGAGGGAATCGACGTCATCAGCCTGTCCATCGGTGAGCCGGACTTTGATACGCCCCGGCACATCACGGACGCCTGCATCGATGCGCTGAACCGGGGCGAGACGCATTATGCGCCAAGCAATGGCATCCCGGACCTGCTCTCGGCGATCAGCGAAAAGATCACCAACGAGAACCGGTTCCCCTGCAAACCCGAGCAGGTGATTGTTGCCTGCGGCGCGAAGGACGCGATCTACGAGGGGATGGAGGCGGTTCTTAACCCGGGCGATGAAGTAATTGTCCTTACGCCCGCGTGGGTGTCGTATGAACCGTGTGTGCAGATCGCCGGGGGGAAAACTGTCAAGCACGCGATCAACCCGAAAACCTTCCAGCTCGATGATTCCCTGCTTGACCGGGTGAACGCCCGGACAAAGATGATCGTCGTCAATTCACCGTCAAACCCAACGGGTGCTGTTTTTGATAGCAAGTCGATGAAATTTGTTGCAGATCTCTGTGAGGACTACGATCTCTATGCAATGTCTGATGAGATCTACGAAAAGATGGTGTATGGCAAAGAGCATATCTCGCTTGCCAGTCTTGGCGATATGGCGCAGCGGACGATCACCATCAACGGGTTTTCAAAAGCGTACGCGATGACCGGCTGGCGCCTTGGATATGCGGTGGCGCCGGTTGAGATCATCCGGCAGATGTCCAAGGTGCAGCAGCATTCGGTTTCCCAGGCGACGACGTTTGCGATGTGGGGGGCTGTCGCAGCGTTAAAAGGCGATCAGCACTGCGTTGAAGAGATGCGGTTAGAGTTTGACCGCCGGAGAAAATACATCATCTCCGAGCTTGCCCTGATGGGATACCAGACGGCGCCGGCAGACGGTGCATTCTACGCGTTTGTGAAAGTCGAGGGCGACGATATGGAGATTGCCACACGCTGGCTCGAGCAGGGCCATGTGGCAGGGACGCCCGGCAGTGCGTTCTATGCACCGGGCTGGATCCGGCTTTCCTACGCGACATCGATGGAGAAATTAAAAGAAGCGATGGGAAGGATCCGAAGGCTGGGGAAGCAGTAGGATCAAAAATAATTGAACATCGATTTTTTTAATAACACACTGTTAACTGTTAAAATCAGAAAAAATTAAATTTACAGTTTTCCTTCAAAAAACTGGTCGATGCGTACGCACCCATAAGATATGCTTGTGGCGCAATCGGAGGGAAATAATTGTAGTAGAGTTTGACAAACACTCACAACGTGTTTATCCAACTCTGAAAATAATTGCTCAGTTAATGGTAATTTCTCTATTTTATCATCCCTATTATTATAGAATATGAGGGCGGTTTCCTTTGCCTCAAAATCGATAACTATTTTTCCGTGAGCAAATGCATTTCTTTTTTTAATTAGGTCGTTTATTTTGGTTATCATTTCTTGTCTTTGCGTCGGCGAAATTAATGTAAATTTTTCGGGATGTTTCTCCATTATTAACCGTAGTAAATTTTCTTTCTGTTTAAATGAGATTGTTATTGTATCCAACAGGAAGATATGAAATAATTCTCGTTTTTCTGAATCCGTTTCGAAAAAAAAGTTGGATATTGCTTTACCTAATAAATTTTCAATGTCAATACATTCAGAGATAAATTGTCCTCTTCTTTCCTTAATCAACGTGGCCTTTCGATTTACTACCGTTTCTGCTTTGCTTGTAATCCACACAACCGTCCGTTTGGGGTCGTCGTCTAATGTAATTTCTTCTTCGGGGTAATTTATAACTTCAATTCCCGACCCTAGATATTGAATTTTTACCATCATATTGAAAAAGAAGGTCATATATTATTAATTTTTGTTAACACACTGTTGACTGTGAACAAATACAAAACAATAGAGCCAGTATAACGTTATCCGCTACACATAATTTATTCTTAATCAACTCCCATCACAACAAATGGTCTGCTTATGATTGGATACACGGAAATTATTGTTGCTCTCATCGCTGTGGTTGGTGCGGCAGTTACTTATTGGCTTCAAAAAGATAAAGAATTAAAACTCGAAATTGCGGAAAAAAAACGTATAGTATATGCCAATTTTTTGAAGAATTTCACCGAGATATCGATTGCTGTCATGAACGATGAAGAAGTATCAGGAACAGAGATAGACAGAAATCGTATGTTAGTCAGAGACCAACTCGTGCTCTTTGCCAGCGACGATGTTATCAAGGCATATGATACTTGGATTAGATATGCAGATCTCGAACCGCACGATATTAAGAAGGAAAGTGAGCTGTCGAATCTCCTATTGCTCGCCATTCGTAAAGACATTTTAGGCAAGACTAACGTAACGACAGAAAACCTTGAGAATCTAAATTCCTTTAATCGTGGATGAGGTAATTGTTGTTGCACCACATGTAACAGGGAGGTTCTATGCTACGACCCTGTGACTTATTCTATAGTAGCTCAACGTCTATCCCGTCCTCATCGATCTCATGAGTCAGGTTGACGTTGAACCAATCCCTAATCGCCCGCCCGTTCCTTTTTCCACCATATCTTTGCAAACGTTGAATCTCCGGAGATGATGACTTCACCTCCCTCCTCCCGGATCAGCGGCGTAATATATTCTATCAGCACCCGCTCCTGTTCCGGCGTTTTCGCGTTGAAGCGTTTCATGAAAAATGCTAGCATCTCATCACGGGTAGAGAACCGGTACTCTTTACGGAGCGGCAGGATCTCGACGTTTGCATAAATCCCCATCTGGCAGAGAACATTCCACAGGCAGTCGGCTTTTGGCCCGGGATAATACGTGCTCCCGTGCAGCGATTGCCAGAGATTGCCATACATCCGCTCCCAGAAGGGCGAGTCCATGAACCAGTACAGGTACACGTACTGGCTGGCAACCGCGTTCATTTTCACCAGCGATTCGCGGATATCTTCCATCGTCAGCGAGAGCGACGCGATCACAATATCGTAGGGGGCTTTAAGATCGCGTGCGGGTACAATATCCTCCCACCGGGACTGGATGGTCCTGATGTTCTTGATATGATTTTTTGCCGTATGCTCGTTCAGGATACCTATCATCCCGGCACCGGGTTCTATCGCGGTGACTTCCTTTACCAGCGGTGAAAGCGGGAGGGCCAGCGTCCCCGGCCCGGCACCGATATCCAGTACCCGGGAGTTTTTTGAGATGTCCAGCCCGGCAATGGTCATCTTCACCCGCTCGTCGTATTCGCTTTTCGCGTTGGCATCATACCGCTGCGCGTTTTCGCGCTTGTTCCAGTCATGGGACGGGTCATCGAAGAAGATGCGGGCGGCTTCGTGCCGGCGCTGCCGTGCCTTCCAGACTTCGTTCCAGTCAATATCTTCACCAGTCACCGGCGGGGCAGGGCACATAGCATAACGTATCTCCGGTACCGGTTAAAATAGTTCCCTAAACCTGTTCGGACAAAAAAAGGATTTTTTTATTCATGCCGGAGGGCATCGATCGGGTTGAGGTTTGCCGCCTGCCATGCCGGATAGATTCCGCAGAGAAGACAGATCACGATCCCGAAACCGACCCCTTCTCCGACAGAGAGTGCATTGGCCGTCGTCAGCAGGTACTTGGTCGTGCCCAGCATCAGGGCACTGACGGCATACCCGGCAAGGACACTTAATATNNTTCTGGGTACCGATGCTGCGCATGATGCCGATCTCCTTGATCCGCTCGTTCACGGACATCATCATGATGTTGAAGATCGAGACCCCGGCAACAACCATGGAGATCCCGCCAATGGCGGTGACGAATGTCGTGACTGTGCTGAATGTCGAATAGATACTGGAGAGTGTTGCCTTGCTGTCCGTCACGCTGANNTTCTCGAACCATTCCGGTGTCACGACAAGAGCATTGTCGGTACTGATATCGAAACTCATGCCCCTCTCCTCGATGATACCGGTGACCCGCAAGGAGCCCTTGCTGCCATCGGTCCCGATCGAGATCCGCGAGCCGACCTTGAGGTT
>PNBP01000050.1:9918-10126 GCA_003136075.1 Methanoregula sp.
TGGTAATTCTGATCGGTAATCTTCAGGCTTGCAGAACTGCTTCCCCCGCCGCCTCCCCCGGGACCCATGCCGCCACCACCGCTGTACGGTGAGACGATCACGCTGTCCCCTACGGACTTCAGGCTCTCCGATACGGTCGCAACCATGCTGTTGCCGAGGATCCCCATCGATGCAATCGCAACAACCCCGATCACGATGCCGAGCATCG
>PNBP01000011.1 GCA_003136075.1 Methanoregula sp.
TGACGGTGTCTCCTTCGAAATGGACGCCCGGATACGCTGCCCGGATCCCTTCGGTATCCCGGCGCAGGACGAAGTCAATCAGGAGCGGGCTCTCCTCCCCGGCTATCCAGCTCGTGTACGAATTGTCGCTCCTGCCGATCACACCCGCTGCCGGAATTCCGCTCATCATCTCCATGGCGTGATTCCATGCCGCGATGACGCCCTTCCTGTCGACCACCAGGGTAGGGTCGGGAAGGAAATCGATGATCTCGGCGAGCCGGCGGCTCGTCTCGCGGTACGCTTCTTCAGCCTGTTTACGTTCCGTGATATCCCGGTTGCTGGCCCGCCGCCCGCTGAATTCGCCCTCCGCGTTATACACCGGCTGGCAGACGTGGCCGATCCACCGGACACTCCCGTCACGGTGAACGATCCGGAAATCAACGGATTCCGGTTTCATCGGTTCCGAAAGATGGGTGATGTGGTGGGCGAGAACGTCCTTGTCATCCGGGTGAAGTATGGAATTTACCAATTCCCGGTCGGTATAGAATTCATCCGGTATGTACCCGGTCATTCGTTCACAGGAGGGTGTGGTATACAGGATCGAGCCGTCCGGTGCTATCCAGTACTCCCAGTCGTAGGTGTAATCGGCGAGTGTCCGGTATTTTTCTTCACTTTNNGCGTTCCGTAACATCCCTGCCGATAAACTGTAGCCCCGTGATCGTCCCTTCGGTTACGATCGGTGTACCGGAGAACTCCATGACGGCATAATCCCCGGTTTTTTTTCTGAACCGAACCGTGATATCGTCGGGCACTGCTCCTGCACGATCGGGAACCGATTTCAACAGCAGGCCGAGATCTTCGGGATGGACAAAATCACCGGGGACTTTCCCGACGATTTCCGAAGGATCGTAGCCGAGAATTTTTGCGACCGAAGGAGAGGCATACGTTGCTCTCCCATCCCTGTCGGTGAGGAGGATGATATCGTAGCTTCGTTCAGCCACGCCCCGGAACTGTGCCTCGCTCTCCTGTAACCGGAGGGTCAGGAACGAGACTACGACCCCGATAATGATGAAGATCGCGACCCGTCCGCCGGCCGATAGCAGGACATCCGGGATCGAGGGACTGTAAAGATAGGTCAGGCCGCTGTACATCGCAGAGACAACTACCGAAAACAGGATTCCACGGCGGGGNNTGATCATGAGCCCGTAGCCGTTCAGTACCAGGATCAGTGCGGTGATAGCCGTTATAAGTACGGTGAGAAACTGTGGATTTTTGCGCAGGTTGTGGTAGAGGGAACTATTCATCGGGTCTCCGCCAGTATACAACGATTACTCCCGTAGTGCGGATTAATATTCCGACCGGCGGTTGCGTCGGAGCTGCCCGGGGGGATTTATTTTATCCGATCATCAACAGGAATTTCACCGGCGGTGCAGGATTCCAGGGGTAAACTCCTGATTGCACCGGCCCGACTATCTTCTATGAATGATCAGGGGTTGAACAACTGAACTGAGAAAAAAGAGCACCAGGACGTAAGAGAGGCATTGGATTTTACCTGACTGCTTTCACACAGATTCTTCGGCATTATTTTTCCGTTTGTCCCCGTAAAGTCCTTCACCGGTCTTCCCGGACATTTTCCGGGCGTGAGACCCGATTACCAGGGAAATCGCGGCGAGAAGTTCTTCGGGGGTTGACGGTTTGACAAGGTGCCCATCGGGTGCAAGATCTTTCATCCGTGTCCCGGTCATACCGTCATCGCAGGCAGTAAGAATGATCACCGGGATCGGGTTCTGCTCCCGGATCCTCCGGGCAGCCTCGATGCCATCGATCCTGCCGGCAAGGTGCACATCCATCAGGACGAGGTCCGGGCGCGGAAGGGACCCGCACCGGACAACCGCCTCTTCCCCGGTCGGTACCGGTTCAAGGACCCGGTATCCCTGCCGTGCCAGGATNNCCCTGAAGGTTGGGTCACACAGGAATTTTGAATCCGAAGATATTAAGAGATGGAGGTTGTGACATGCACTGTGCGTAAAACAGGAACTGACTGCGAAGGGGGCCTTGTTTTCGTAGTCCTGCTCCCGTTTTGACTCTGATAGTCTACTAGTACAGGTTTTGCAGTCAATGTGTTTTATTTTATTTTTCCTGGGCATCCGGTGACTCGCCGGGCGCGACCCGGTACCCTCCTTTTGGGACGGCGATCTCGAACCGGGCTCCCTNNAGAAAGAGACCAAGGCCGGTATTTTTGCCAAAACCTTTCCTGAAAATGGCGAGTTTGTTCTCTTCCGGCACGCCCATGCCGTTGTCAAGCATGACAATAGTAAGGCCGTTCTCACGCTCGCGGCAGGACAGGGCGATCCGGGTCACGTCGCCGCCGTGCCTGAGTGTGTTGTCGAAGAGGTTGTAGAACACCTTTTCGAACAGTGGGTCGGCAAAGATCTCGTACCCGTCTGCCGGGAGTTCAAGAGAGATGCCGGGCATCAGGAACCTGAGCGCCGCACGCCGGCCAACTTCGCGGAGTCCCTGCCAGCGGGGCTCGTCCATGCCGAGGTGTTCGTACTCTTTCGTGAACTCGATCTGCCCCTGGATTGTCGCAGCGGTTTTTTGAGAGAGCTCGAGGAGTTTCTGCGTCTCGGGGTCAACACCGTCGTGGTCCATAAGATTGAGAGCCCCCCGAAGGGTCAGTACCTGGTTCGTTATATCGTGGCGGGTAATGCCGGAGAGGAGAGGGAGCTTCCGGTTCGCCATGCGGAGAGCGTCTTCGACATGCTTGTGCCCGCTGACATCTGCAATGTATCCTTCAAGGGCGATCAGCTCCCCGGAAGGGGAATAGATCCCCCGTCCCTGTTCCCATACCCAGCGGATCCNNTGCCGGTCTTCCTTCGCGATAAGCGATCCGTACGAAAGGTCCCTGTTTCCGACCAGCTGACCGGCATCGTATCCGGTCAGCGATCGGCACCCTTCGCTCACAAATTCCATCGTCCAGTCGGGATCGTTCCGGCACCGGTACACTATACCCGGAAGGTTCTCTATCAGGGTATCGAGCGTACGCCTGCTCTCGGCAAGGTCGTGTTCGGCCTGTTTCCGTTCCGAGACATCGTTGACGACACTGTCGATGAACTCCAACCGGCCCCGCGAATCATTGACCGGCCGGCCCATTTCGCTGAAGTGACGGACTTCCCCGCTCTTTGACCTCATCCGGTACTCCACGGCAAACGGTGCATTCTTCGTAACGGCCTCTTCAACGACCCGGATTGCCCGTTCCCGGTCTTCGGGGTGGATCAGGGAAAGGATCGGGGAGACAGATCCCGTTTCCAGATCACCGGGCCGGTAGCCGGTGCTCGCTGTCAGCATATCGTTGAAGAACTGTATCCGGTATCCTTCTTGTGCGAAGAGACGATAGACGATCCCCGGAATATTTTCCGCAAGCGACCGGTACCCTTCCTCGCTCTCCCGGAGGAACTTCTGGTTATCGATCAGGTTCTCGGTGTTCTGGCGGAGTTCCTCTTCGATAGCGGTCAGTTCCTCGAACGCGGCGCCGAGGTCCTCGCTCTTCTTCCGGAGTTCGTCCTCGGTGACCTTGCGCCGCGTGATATCGGTAATGATGGTGCGGCTCCCGGTAATTGTCCCTTCAGGATCCCGCAGCGCATTTACGGTGAGATTGATCCAGATCATTGTGCTGTCGGCCCGTACCATCTGGAGCTCTTCATCCACGATCTCACTGCCGGTCCTGAAAGCCACAAACAGCCGGCGGGCCTTCTCTTTTCCCTCTTTAGTATCTGCATAAAAGCCCGAGATCTTTTTCCCGAGGAGACGTTCACAGGGAATGCCGAGGAGCATGCCCGCCCGGGTGTTGCACCGGGTGATGCGACCGTCCGTGCCGACGGAGTAATATGCATTCGGGGCGTTGTCATACAAGTCGCGGTACTTCTCCTCGCTCTCCTTCAGGGCACGCTCAGCCCGCTTTCGCCCGGTGATTATCCGGGTCGTTATAACGATCCCATCGACCCCGCTTACCCCGATGAGGTTCATCCCGGTCGACTCCGCGTCGACGTACTCACCATCCGCCCTGCGGATCCGGAACTCT
>PNBP01000176.1 GCA_003136075.1 Methanoregula sp.
CGTCCCAGTCGTCACCACCGAGGTGGGTGTCACCGTGGGTGGACTTCACCTCAAAGACGCCGTCGGCGATCTCCAAGACCGACACGTCAAAGGTGCCGCCACCGAGGTCAAAGACCAAGACGGTCTGCTCCTGGGGGCCCTTGTCGAGTCCGTAGGCCAACGCGGCCGCGGTGGGCTCGTTCACGATGCGCAGTACTTCCAGACCGGCGATCTGTCCCGCCTCATTGGTCGCGGTGCGCTGGGCGTCGTTGAAGTACGCCGGGACCGTGACGACAGCCTTTGTGATCTTCTCGCCAAGATATGCCTCCGCGTCGATCTTGAGTTTCTGAAGAATCATCGCGGAGATTTCCTGGGGGGTATATGACTTATCGTCAATTTTTATTTTTTCCTGGGTCCCCATCTTTCGTTTGATGGACTGGATCGTCCTTTGGGGATTGGTAACCGCCTGGCGTTTTGCAAGACTTCCGACAAGGCGTTCGCCTTCTTTGGTGAATGCGACAATGGATGCGGTTGTACGTGCCCCTTCCGAGTTCGGGATAACAATGGGTTTTCCCGCTTCCATGATAGACATACAGGAAAACGTCGTTCCCAGATCAATGCCTAAAACCTTCTCTTTTGCCATAATTTACTCCTCCGATTTTTGTTGATTGTTTCCTTTTGATACCGCAACTTTTGCGTAGCGGATTACTCGGTCGTTCATACGGTACCCGCGGGACACCTCATCAATCACGGTCCCGGCAGCATCCGGGGCATTCACATGAACAATTGCTTCGTGTTCAGCGGGATTAAACTGTTTTTTTAATGCATCTATGAGTGTTACACCATGACGCGCCATAATGTCTGCAAGCAGCTGGTGAATCCTGTCGACACCTTCCCGAAGGTGAGCATCGTCTGCCTTGAGGGCTCGTTCCAGGTTGTCAGCCACTTCAAGAATGTCTACCGCAAACCGTTCGTTTGCAAAAAGCGTGTAGATTTCACGCTCCCGTGCAGAACGTTTCCGGAAATTGTCAAAGTCAGCAGCGAGCCTGAGGAACCGGTCATTGAGTTCGTCATACCGCTGTTGCTGAACGTCCGGTTCGGAGATCTGCGGAGTTTTCCCCGATTCCGGGTTTTCGGACTGGCCGGATTTTTCAGCCGGTTCGGCGTGATAATCATTGGTTTCCATAGTACATCCCAATCGATGTTCCAATATCTATAGCATTGTGGTTCTATATAAATGTTATTACAGTTCGCACGACCCGGTCAGGTCAAATGAGGCCCCGTTTTGCTATTTGAATAAAAAATGGGGGCATTTATGGATACGGACAGATAATTACCTGTTTTTCACTTACGGGAGGTTTTAAAGAGAAATCTGGCGCAGGTACCTGCGAAACATATCGTTTTTACCCGGGAATCACCCATTACATCCGGTAGTATTCCAAAGATACCAACGGTCCTGATGCCGGAACGCTCGAGAGACCACATGCCATCGGAATGAGAAGTATACCGGCACCTCAGGGTTAGAGAGAAAATGGCACCCACCTCTGGCGTGTTTAACCATCTTACTCTTCCATGCCTTGACGGGGGTATATGGCAGGGGCATCAAAAACAAATTGTCAATCCACTGTCATAGCCGGATGAAACAGCAGGGACCCAAAAGAAAACGGCAAATACCAGGTATACATTTCAAAGAGTTGTCGTAATGCGTTTCCCGGTATCTTATCATGTGGAAAATAATGATCCCGCCCGAATGCAGGGTTCAATCAGCATACCTTTTTTGCCCTTCTTTGCCACATAGTAGAGCATGAAGTGGGCGTTGCTCTCAGTCTGGGATAAAACCGGCATTGTGGATCTGGCACAGGCACTTGTTCAGCACAACTACAGCATTATGAGCTCGGGCGGAACGGGAAAAGTCCTCGCGGAGCATGCGATACCGTTTACCGAGGTTTCAAGTTATACCGGTTTTCCTGAGATGATGGATGGGCGGGTAAAGACACTCCATCCCAAAGTTCATGGGGGACTGCTTGGCAGACGACAGGTGGATGACGCGGTGATGACTAAATACGGGATCAACCGTATCGATCTTCTTGTCGTAAATCTTTACCCGTTTGAAACGATGTCAGCAAAGGATATGCCCTTAGAAAAACTGATTGAATACATCGACATTGGTGGTCCGGCAATGATCCGGGCTGCTGCCAAAAATTACAAGGATGTTGCAGTCGTTGTTGATCCAACCGATTATCCGTCTGTTGCACACGCCGTCAGTGGAGAGGGGATCTCAGCGGATCAACGACTAACGCTCGCAAAGAAAGCATTTGCCCGGACTGCAGCCTATGATGCAGTAATCAGTAATTTCCTGTACCGTATGGATACGGCATTCCCTCCGGTTTTCACATTCCAGTATGTAAACGGACGGACGCTCCGGTATGGCGAAAATCCTCACCAGCAGGCAGCCGTGTACGGGACTGCCGGTATTGCCGGCACAGAACCGCTCCAGGGAAAGCAGATGTCATACAATAATTATCTTGATGTGAATGCAGGCACGGGTCTTCTCCGTGAATTTGAAGAGCCAACTGCGGTCATTGTCAAACACAACAATCCCTGCGGTNNGTTTCGACCGGTCCGAATATCCTTTCCGCCTATCTTTCGGCTCGGGAGGTTGATCCCGTTTCCGCGTATGGGTCGGTAGTTTCGCTCAACCGGGAAGTTGATACAAAACTTGCCAAAGAGATCGACTCGACATTTGTGGAGGTGATTGTCGCGCCATCGTTCACCGAAGAAGCTTTGACAATTATGAAAAAGAAGGAGAATATGCGGGTCCTGGTGCTTCCGACGAAAGTTACAACTGAAGAGATCCGGACGATTGATGGGGGAATTCTTGTCCAGAAGACCCCTGCCTACCAGGAAAACTGGGAAGTGATCACTGACCGGGATCCGACGGCTGACGAGATGAAGGCGTTGCAGATTGCATGGAAAGTCTGCAAACATACAAAAAGCAACACAATCATTTTTGCAGACCCGCACCGGACGCTCGGTATTGGAGCAGGCCAGATGAGCCGGGTTGATTCAGCAAAGATTGCGATTGAGAAAGCCTGTGCCTCCCTGAAAGGATCGGCGGTTGCATCGGATGCATTCCTGCCATTCCCGGACANNCTACTTGTCCAGCCGGGGGGCTCTATCCGGGATAAAGACGTGATTGAAGCAGCCAACGCCCGGAATATGGCCATGGTCTTTACCGGAATACGATACTTCCGGCATTAATTTTTTTAAGATTTTGGTACTATGACGATGTAATCCCGGAAAAATTGTTTCGGCTTGATAGGAGAAACGGGTAAAATGTTGTTTAATTCCTGGTTTTTACCATAGTATCTTTTTGAGAATAGAAACAGGATCAATGGTTTTGACGCTCCAGCAGGCTTTTTCAATGCATCCACCCTGCCGCTATGGCATCCCCAATTTGCAATAGATCTGGCATTTGTGAACAAACTCCAGATTCAAGTTACATTACATCAACATTGCACTTTTTTTAAAAAGAAATCCGTGTAAATGAACTCATACCAATGGGGGCGTTTGAATCCCTGGAACGCGTGTTTTCCTGCAGGTACTCACACCCGCATCGCGTTTTTTAGTCCGGCAAAAACAAAAAGTATATCCTTTATCATCTTTTGGGAAAAATGATAACCATTTTCCCTTACGTGAGATCAAGCAGGCAAAAAAAGACTATATGACTCGTGAGAAAATCGTATGAGCACCAAGGATCCCAAAAACCCGAAAAAACTGTCATTTTCCCGGGAGCTTCTTCTCTCAATGATAGTGCTCATCATATTTCTCGTGGGCTTTCTTTCGGTAAGCCATTACGAGTACGCNNTGAAAAATTCGTTTGAATCACAGTCAGATACTCTCCAAATCCAGTCAGAACAAAACATCCGGCAAGCGCTGACTCTCTCGGAACAGGCGTGGGATATTCTTGATGATACGTTAAATAATCAAATTGAAGCGGGATTTGTCCCATTCATGCAGGAATATGAACGTGCCAATGGGGATCTATCCCGCATGGATCTTGCTACCCTGAAAAAAAATCTTGGTGCCGGGTACGACCTGTATATCATCAACGATACCGGTGTCATTGTGGAGTCAACGTCCCCTGCTGAACTGGGTATCGATTTTAAAACCGTGCCGTACTTTTATCAATACCTGACAACCATCCGGCAGACTTCCGGCTTTTATCCTGACCGGATTGTCCGTGCGCAGCTCGGCACAGGAGAACTAAGAAAATTCGCCTATATGCCAACGCCGGATCACCGGTATATTCTTGAAATCGGGTATACCGGAGAATTTCTTGATACGATCAATGCCAAACTGGACGACCAGAAAAATATCGGGAGTATTGTAGCGGTGAATCCCTATCTGGTCCGGTACCGGATTTTCAACACAATGGAGCGCCAGGTAGACACCAATGCACTGCCGGAAGCGTCCGTGCAGGCGTCTCTCACAAAAGTTATTGCGACACGATCGGATCTGGAGGTCACAGATAAAAACAATGACATAACCACTCGCTATCTTTTCGTTGACTTAAAGCGCAATGATACTGGATCTGATCCCAGCAGGATTATCGAACTTATCTATAATACCGACATGATCCATGATGCCTTAACCGCCCTTATCCTCCTGCATATCATTATTGCCATTATTGCCATCATCTTTGGCTGTCTTATCGCGATTTTGTTCTCCCGCAGCCTGATGCGCCCGATAGCATCAATCGCCTCAGATGTCGATGTTATCGCACAAGGGGATCTCAACCACCGGGTCGGTACCACAGATACGCGTGAATTTGCAGTACTGGAAGATGGGATCAATACGATGGTGGATTCGCTCAATGCGGCATTCCAGACGGTCAAAGACGATGATATTTTTAAGGACAATCTGATCAATCAACTGCCGGTTGCTGTCTTCTTAAAGGAACAGGATACCGGCATCTACGCCTACTGGAACCGGACCAGTGAACTATTGTTCGGGTTTTCTGCAAGCGAGGTGATCGGCAAAACGGATCGCGAATTGTTCCCGGCTCCTGTTGTTGCCGAATTCGAACAGGAGAACCATGAAGCCCTGCTGAAACGGGTAGAGATCAAGTACAAGAGAATTACGACAAAAAATCTTGGCATACGGATAATCCACTTATACATCGTCCCGATCTATGACTCACGGCAGTCTGTGCGATATATGCTCGGTATCGCAGAAGATATCACTGATGAGACTGACAATCTCAAGAAAGATCTGGTGTCCAGCCTTTCACGGAGTGATATCCTTGACCATCTCGGTATCATCATGACGCATCTTGAGCGTGCCCAGCTCAAGTCAACGCATGAGTCGATCCAACAGTTCTTTGATAAGACGATCCAGTCGGTGAAGTCAATAAAAAACCAGATCGCTTTTGTACGGGCATTCCAGAACCTTGGGGGAACAGCGCCGAAATGGCAGCCGGTTGGATCTTCCATATCTGAAGCAGTCCTCATGCTCCCGGATCACACGGTTGATATCCAGTCCGATGTCGGTACTCTGGAGGTATTTGTCGATCCTCTGTTCACCCGGTGTTTGGCTGGTCTTATGACCTATTCCCTGAACGTTGGCGGGCCAAAGCTTGCCACGATCCATATCTCAACCCGGCGTGACGGGGATTCACTGATCATAGACTACAAGGATAATGGAGCGGGTATCCCGGTGGATGAGAAGGAAAAAATCTTTGAGTTTGCGTCCAGTCAGATCAGTGGAATCGGACTGTTCATGATCCGGGAACTTCTCGGCTTTACCGGGATTACTATCACTGAAACCGGCGAGCCGGGTAAGGGTGCCCGGTTTGAAATCCGGATTCCAAAAGGACGGTTCAGGTTTGCGGGTGAGTGAATACTTTCCGGCACCCGTTCACTGCCACTATAAAAAAGAGCATGCGTCAGATAAAGGAAGGGGCATTTTATGTGGAACGGTTACCTGCCGGAAATCCCCGCTGCAAACATTTCCACCGTCCTAGAAAACGATCCGCTGTCAACGTCCTTTTCGATAGTTGAGGCAGACGAGACAAACTTCATTCCCTTCTGCTCAAGCGCTTTTTTCACGACCGCAATGGCAGACTGGTCGCCACGGCCACCCATCCCGACAATTACATGGAACGGTTTTCCGCTGCCTCCTGTGACCGAATCGAGATAGGTATTGACATACGCTGGAACTTTCCCTGCCCAGACCGGGCTTGCGATGACAAGAGTGTCCACGCCGGTGAGATCGGTTTTTGTCGGTCTGATGGGTGATTTCATCGTAAACAATGCCTTGATCGCTTTTCCCGCCATACCACAATCGCGGACGGGTTCTATCCGGATTAGTTCCGCATCCAGCAGCTTCGCAAGGGTGACCGCAATCTTCTCGGTGTGTCCTTTCCACGAGTAAAATGCAACTCTGATTACCATAGGGAAACCCTCAAACTATCACTATTCCCGCCGGGGTAAAAAAAGGTTCTGTTGCTGGAATGGGACGTGACGGAATTGATCTCCCCAGAACACTTCAATGGTAGGTATTCCCCGGTCCCGCATGCGCATCAGAACTCCGGGAAAGATACCATTAAACTCATCGTATACAAACATGATGAACGGAGAAAAACCATGGATAAAATTACACTCGGCCCGATGCCGTACATGAGTGTTATGCCTGTCGTGCTCGTTGGCGCACAGGTAAAGGGAAAGCCTAACTATATGACCGCTGCATGGGCAACAGTTGCCTGCATGGCGCCGCCGATGGTCTGCGTTGCGATCAACAAGGCGCGGTATACCGCGAAGGTGATCGGGGAGAACAGGAACTCTGTGNNCGGTGAAGGGAATCGAGGAGAACAAGACATTCAGCCTGAACGTGCCATCTGACAAACACGTAGTTGAAGCCGACCATTGCGGGATTATCTCCGGTGCACAGGAAGACAAGTCAAAGGTCTACACATCCTTCTACGGCAAACTGAAGACTGCACCTCTGGCAGAAGAATGCCCGGTCAATATTGAATGTACCGTTTTCAAAGCCGTCGACTGCGGGAGCCACGTGTTGTATATCGGAGAAATTGTCGAGATCCATGCTGACAAGGTGTGCGTAACTGACCAAAAACCGGATATCACTAAAATCCATCCGATCGTATACGCCCAATCTGCCTATTTTGATGTCGGCAAACAGGTCGAAAAAGCGTTCTCGGCCGGAAAGAAGTATACGAAAAAGTAACGTGAGCGGCAGTATGAACACGCCAGCCCAGAACGGTGTCGACTCGTAGTTGTACCTGTTAAGCGGCAGCCAGATGCCCTGCAGCAGCATGATCTGGAGAAACATCACTGAACATCCCCTACGGTGTGGCTGTATACATCTATGTCCCCTTCTTCCTCTGGTTCGGGCTCACCAAAATCCAGTAAAAAGGTTTTTTTATTGTACTGTTCCCGCCAGTTCCGGCATCCTACCGGTGTAATTTTCTCTCGTGGTTGGGAAAGGCGATGTGTGGTCTTCGGGTAATAAACGAGGCATCCAGGTTTTTTACCATCCGTACGGCCATTTCTGCGGGGATTCCCAGTGCCATCATCTCCGGGGGGAGGGAATGGTTCTGTGTCGGGTCCTGCGGGCCCATGAACGCGGTATCGTGCGGCGTGTTTTTGGCAAGACCCGCCGGGAACGTGATAAAGGTCGAACAGGAAGACCCCCAGGGAACGACAACAGGTGAGAATGGGTCGTCACGATCGAAATGAATGAGTGCTGCCATGTTCCGGATCTGCTCGCCGTTGCCAAAGAAGCAGAGTGACCTGACGGCAGGAACGGCATCCGGCAATGCCTCGCACGCCTGCACGACAAGGTATTTTCCCGGGGGGTGGATCGGTCCCGCTGCCCGTGTACAGCGTTCAACGAGTTCCGGGCTGGCCTTCAGGTATTCCGCAGCCCCTCCGCGGACATCTTTTTTGCCGGTCGAAACAAAATATTTGATCTCATCGGGCACCGGCAAATATCCCACATGGTAGAGCCCGCCAGGACAGCAGCCTTCACTGGTGTCCACACTGACATAGATCTCCGATATCTCCGCTCCTGCCGCCATCCGGTACAGGGAAACAGCAAAGCACCGGTTCACCCCGTTCATCGGGGGAATGCCCGAAGGCAGGACTTCTGATCCATATACCGCCAGAGGGCGTGTTGAAAGCCTGAATGCAGATTTCAGCCGGGCCCCGATTTCCTTGAAATCAGTTTCAGTCATGATCGCTCCATCTCATTGCTCACAGAACTGCCACGAGTTTGGGAATTATACCCGGAGCATCCTCAAATTTTCTCCCAGGAGTTTGCTCAATTTTATCTGTATCCCGTTTTCCCGTTTTAGTTAACCAGTAGATGAAATCATCGCAATATATCTTTTCTTACAATTGGATACCCATCACTGGGAAGTGGAGGGAGAACTTCCGATTATGAACATACTCCCGCCTTGATAGCGAATGAGCGTATTAAAAAAAAAAGTTACCGGATTTTTGTTCCCGGCTCTACGGGTTTGAGCGAGGTGAGCAGCGATGCCGCATCGCCCGCGGCAAGGATCATCCCGTTGCTCTCGACTCCGAAGATCTTTGCCGGGGCAAGGTTGGTCAGCACGATCACATCCTTGCCCACCAGTTCTTCGGGTTTGTAGAACGGGGCGATACCACTCACGATCTGGCGTGTTTCTCCCCCGATATCGACCTGCAATTTCAGCAGTTTGCTCGATTTGGGGATCGATTCGGCGGCAAGAATTTTGCCGGTTTTCATCTCGACTTTTCCGAAATCCTCTATGGTAAGGGGGGGTGTTTTCTCCATCTTTTTGTTCGCCTCCGCGACACGTTTCTGAAGCAGTGCGTCCAGCTCTGCCACCTGCGTATCTTCCATCTTCACAAAGAGCGGGTGGGGTGGTTTCAGGCAGACATTGGGCTNNTACCGGGTGGTTTGCCACCGGATCATAGTAGCCCAGCATCGCCCAACATTCCTGCGCTTTCTCCGGCATCACCGGCTGGATCAGGAGGGCAAGCGCTTTTACGACCTGCACGCAGTTTCGTATCACCTTCGTTGCCGCCGCCCGGTCGGTCTTGATCAGTTTCCACGGCGCATTGGCCTGGATATAGGTGTTGCCAAACGCGGCAAGGCTCATGACCGCATCCACGGCGATCTTGAACTCATAATTTTTCATTGCCGTGTCGACTGCATCAAGACATTTCTGGATCTCGGCCATGGTTGCGGCATCTGCCTTGCCCTCAGGCACGCCTTCGAATTCCTTGTGGGCAAAAAAGAGCGTGCGGTAGACAAAGTTACCAAAGATATTGACGACCTCGTTATTGATCCGCTCCTGAAACACTTTCCACGAAAAGTTGAGTTCCTTTGTATGGTTGGTGTACGCGAGCAGGTAGTACCGCAGATACTCCGGAGAGAGCCCCTTATCAAGATAATCGTCGTTTGTCCAGACCACGTATCCCCGGGACTTTGAGAATTTATGGTCGTCAACCTTGACCATCCCGCTTGCAACGACGGCATGCGGTACGCCATATCCCGCCCCTTTTAAAACCGCCGGCCAGAAGATACAGTGGTGGTAGATAATGTCGCCTCCGATGAAATGCGTAACACGGTTTTCGCCGCACCATNNAGTCTTTACCGGTTTTCTGTGCCCATTCCTCGGTAAACGCGATGTAGCCGATAGGGGCATCCACCCAGACATAGACGACCAGATCGCTCCGGCCCGGGAATTTCACGCCCCAGTCAAGCGTGCGGGTGATACACCAGTCATGAAGTTCCTCCTTGATCCAGCCAATCGCATAATTCTTTGCGGTGCCGGTTCCCTTCAGAGTATCAAGGTACGGGAGAAGGAAGTCTTTGAACACCGAGAGCCGGAAGAAATAATGCTCCTGGTCGCGGAACTCCGCCCGGGTACCGCAGACCTTGCAGACCGGATCTTTGATCTCGCCGGGTTCGAGATGTTTACCACAGCCCTGGTCACATTCATCGCCGCGTGCGGGTTTCCCGCAGTGGGGGCAAATACCTTCAACGTACCGGTCCGGAAGGAACCGTTTGCATTTCGTGCAGTATGCTTGGTGCACCACCTGCTTGTAGATATGGCCGTTATCTTCGAGCTTTTGCACAATCGCTTTTGTCCTGTGATGATTGGTCGGGTCGTCGGTCATGCCGAAATGATCGAACATGACTTCCATGCGTTTGAATGTCTCATCGAAATGTCGGTGGTACCGCTCGGAGAGTTCACGGGGGGTGGTACCCTGCTCCTCGGCTGATACAACAATCGGCGTCCCGTGGTTGTCCGAACCGCAGACAAAGACGACTTCTTCACCCGTCCGCCGCATGTAGCGGACGTAACAGTCGGCAGGGACGTACGTTCGCAGATGCCCAAGATGGCAGGGGCCGTTTGTGTACGGGAGCCCGCAGGTAACCAGCAGCGGTGGCGTTTTCATTGTGGTACTTTTTAGATGCTGATACGTAATAATTCATATACCATGGTAAAGAGGGTCAATCTGTTCACCCGGGCGTTTGGCGCAGAGCCCGGCGTGCCGGACGTTACCGCGCTCGCTGACTGGGTGGCAAAACACCGCGGGAAAACTGCCGACCTGCACGCATATCTCCTCGAACAATCCCTTTCGCCACAATGTGCCGCTGGTATAACGGTACCATGCGGCGGGGGCATGTTTACAAAAGACCGGGTCCTTGAGTGCCTGAAAGGGATCAAGGATACGAGAGTGGTCGATGATATGTATATTGAACCCAAACCGCTCATCGACGACGCTCATCGGCTCGTGGCACAGAAAAAGCATGTCTGGTGTGCGATCCCGGCACCGGATGCTCTTGGGATTACGGATTGTTACTATAACGACAAGGATGAGTGGTATGACGCAATTTACTGTGCATACACCGATCTGATGCGGGCGCAGCGGGACACCGGTATTGAGGGGCATGTGCTTATCAGCGAGAGGATGGATGATTATGAGGTCTCATCACTGGCTTCGCATACGGTTTTTTTCTTTCAGCCAACGCCGGACCGGAAGAGTCTTGAAACCGTAATGGAGTGCCAGCACCGGATTGCGGTGGGAAAAGAGCAGTTGAATATTGTTTTTGATCTGGCAAACGAGTACGAACTCCACCAGCTGATTGTGATGGATCCGGACGAGGGATCGATAAGAAATGCACTTTCACATCTCGATCCCGATCAGGTCATGGTCGGGGGATATTGCACCGATGGGTGCAATGAGTACTGGAAGAGATTGGTGGATTCTGCGTATTATACCAAATAAGGAACTCTCGCCGTGAACAATGGTGCCCTTTTACCGTGTTGAGCATCCGGAAAAAATGCAACCATCATCACCAACTCTTCCGGTAACTACTCCCCCATAAAAATAAAAAAAACTGTTTTATTTCTGTCTGGCACAACCCGGTACCCGATGTAGGATGTAGCTTTATGCAATCTGGTGGGAAGTTGACGGGATTGTCAGGAGATCATTATAGGTCACATGGTACCTGTCCGGGTACACGATCGTTGTTACCGAAGGCGCGAAATCCGCTGAAATAAGCGGTGCAAACCAGTAATGTCTCATTACTTCCTGTGCCCGTGCAAAGGAGAGTGACGGTGTTGCCATCGTTGTCTGGCCCTGGGATGTCGAGATTGTGGCAAAGGAGGGGATGACCGTGTCAGCTGAAGAGTTATCCGCATGTACGACCGTCAACGGTTTGTTGAAGTTTTTATTGAGTGCATGTTCAAGTTCGGCAGACGGGTTTGCAATGTGGACAAAAACTGCTGCCTGTTCAATGAATGAAAGGGAGTACTGCATATCGGCCTTGTGCATCGCCATTCGCTCCTAACGTAATCGTGAGAGAATTGGCAGTAAATGCCTGTGCAGGTAGAACGGCGAATGCAAAAATGCAGAGGCACGCAACGATAAGATAGAACTTCTTCATGTCTGGTCTCACTCAGATTGTCATTGCCGGTTTAGATCTTTCATGATCAGGTAAACCAGAAGCACCTGATACACCATTTTTGTATGCCTGACCGTCACTGTTTTTCTGCGACCCTGACAAACTCGGCAAAATGCCTGCTCTTCTTAAACAGCCACCAGGTAAACCGTTCAACCACGGAAAAGTTGAAATTCCCGCCCGCTGCGTTCGGGTGACCCCCGCCGCCAAACTCTCGGGCGATCAGGTTNNCCAATGATCACCTCGATATCCGTATGCAGGTTGTCCCGGATGAAATGCGCCGTCTCGCTGGGGTACCCGTAGAGGGGCGCAAACGCGATACGGTACGTGGTGCCAAGGAGGGTAACCTGCTTTAAGCTCCGGTGCATCATCGTCCCCATCTCGGCCGTAATTTCTGCATATTCTGATGCGATCAGCTCGTCCGTGAACACCCCGTTGATGAGGCAGTCGCGGACATGATCCCGGTTCTTCTTGCGCTGGAGTACCTGCCCGAGTATGGCAGAGCGGGGATCGGCATGTTTCCAGAGGTCGTAATCACACACGACGCGCCCGACTTCCGTTGCGACCGGGTTTTCCGGCTGGAGATCACGTGCGACAATGCCGGTTGCACAGACCGAGGTATCGATGTGGAGCAGTGACACGGTCTTTTCAGTTTTTACGATCTCCTCGTCCCGCCACCGGTGATGGTCCCGCCATTCCACGACCCACCCCTTTGCCCGGGCTTTTGCGGCAAGTCCTTCATTATCCCGGTGGTAACCAAGGTCAGAAATCGAAAGCAGGTCTCCTTTGCCATCGCAGGAGGCGACCGTTGCAAACAGCGAATCAAATTTCCCGACCGAACTCCAGATGGTAAACACGCCATCTGTCCCGTATTTCATCCGGTGGATCGCATCCGCTCCAACGGCATCCAGATCGTTGTGCGTGAGGTGGACGACATTGGAGGTGCGTGAAGCGATTGCACTTGCAAGCCCCGACGCACTCCCGGTAGTAGTACCCGCGAGCGGCATTGGTTAATACTGACATCGCGGGACATAAAAAAGAGCGGTCACTGCCACATCCCCAAAGCGGAGAACAGATCATTTATTAATCACGAAGGCTAACATTTGTATTCCTGCCCTAGTAGCTCAGCTTGGGAGAGCGCTAGACTGAAGATCTAGTTGTCGCCTGTTCAAATCAGGCCTGGGGCATTCGGACACAATTTTCTGGTTTCATATCGGTTTCAGGTATAATCTGCCTGCATTCTTCCTTTTGATCAAAATCCAAAAAAATGATGACCGTCAGGTCTTTTACGTTCATGTGTAGTAGCTCCCCCATTTCGGCGGGGATTTTCCTCCCGTAAATCAGGCATTTAATATATCTTTTTGCTGGTATTTCAGAAATCCCTGTTTTTAAAAAAGGACCGCAGAAACAATAATGGGAGAGAAAAACAATCAACGAACTGCAGGGATGTTCGCATCTCGCAAAGGGTGTTCCATGGACATAAAAAAGACCGAAGATGCAGAGAAAGAACTCAAAGCGGACGTCATGAAAATTGGCAAAGGTGCAATGGGGTTCGAGGAAGAATTCATGGAATTCTTAAAAAAATATCAGGTCATTGGTCTTGCGGTCGCGTTTGTCATCGGGACGGCAGCATCAGCGATGGTCACTGCACTGGTAAAAGATATTATCATGCCGATTGTTGGTGCAGTTGTCCCCGGCGGAAACTGGCAAACTGCCATCCTTCCGATCGGACCGATCAATTTTATGGCAGGTGNNATCGATTTCGTTATCATTGCGCTTGTGGTGTTTATGCTCGTGAAATATGTGATGATGGGTGATGTATCAAAGAAAGTGTGATATCAGCGTTGAAATTAAATTTTTTAACTGCTTTTTGCCTCGTTTCTTCCTGTTGCTACAAACCACTTGATTTAACAACCGCTCTGCATACGTCTGGCGGGAGAAGCACGGGAACCTATAATATCACGGTCTTTCGTACGTTGTATACCAGACTCTGGTTTTCTTTCGGGGCGCTCTGAACATGGACATTATACTTGCCGGCGTATGTGTTGTAATCCTTACGGTCATACTCCTGTATGTGGGCCAGCATTTCAAACTCCCCAGTATTGTCAGTTTCCTTGTGATCGGGATGCTTGTCGGGCCATTTGGGTTTGCCCTTATCAGGGACCAGACGGTCATTGATACGGTTGGAGAGATTGGGATCATCCTGCTGCTCTTTACCATCGGTCTTGAATTCTCGTTTCAGAAACTTCTCCGTTCATGGCGGACGGTAATTATCGGCGGCGTTGTGCAGGTGTGCACGACCATTGTCGCAATCACGTTTATCACCCGTCTTTTCCAGATGCAGTTTAACGAAGCCCTCATCTTTGGGTTTATTGTATCGCTTTCCAGCACGGCCATCGTCATGAAAATCCTGCAGGAAAAAGGAGAGGTCGATACACTTCAGGGCCGGACGCTTCTGGGGATTTTGATCTTTCAGGACCTTGCTATCATCCCCATGATGCTCGTCCTGCCGCTGCTTGGCGGGAACCGGGGTCTTGATCTTACAACACTGCCGTTCCAGATCGGAAAGATTGCCCTGATTATTCTGGTCATCGTTGTTCTGGCGCACTGGATCATCCCAGCCTTTCTCTTCCGGGTCGCACGGGAACGGAGCCGTGAACTCTTCCTGTTTACCATCGCCGGGATCTGTATTATTATCGCGTGGCTGACCAGTGAAGCCGGGCTCTCGTTTACCCTCGGTGCGTTTATCGGAGGTCTCATTATCGGGGAATCTGATTACAATATCGATGCCCTTGGCCATATCATCCCGTTCCGGGATGTCTTTGCCGCGATCTTTTTTTTGTCCATCGGAATGCTGCTGAATACAGGTACGGTCTTAAAAAATTACGAGTACGTGACCCTGATCGTCATTATCATCATTATTGTCAAGATCCTGACCGGTGGACTTGCAGCCCGTATGCTTGGCATGCCGACAAGAGTCTGCGTCTTTACCGGGTTTGCCCTCTGCCAGATCGGGGAATTCTCTTTTGTGCTGGCAAAAAATGGTCTTGATTCTGCACTCATACCGGTCGGAGTCTACCAGGTCTTCCTTGCCGGTGCAATCATCACGATGGCAATGACGTCGTTTTCCATGAATGCCGCTCCCCATGCTGTCGATCTGCTGTACCGGATAGTTCCCCGGCGGTTCACTCATAGAAAATATGTGCCGGCAGAGGAACCCGAACCACAAGCAGAGCTGACCGATCACATTGTTATTGCCGGCTACGGGATCACGGGGAAAAGCGTAGCACAGGCTGCAACCATTGCCGGGATACCGTACATGGTCATTGAACTCAACCCGGAGATCATTAAAAATGAACGGTCCCTGTACCGGCCCAATTTTATGTTCGGGGATGCCGTGAAGGAGGAAGTGCTCGAACATGCAGGTATCCGGCGTGCCCGGACGCTGGTAGTTGTTGTGTCTGAAGAAGAAGCAATTCCCCGGATTATTCATACGGCACGGAAGATGGCCCCGGATATCCANNGCATATCAGGAATACACAATACCTGTTAGACCTTGGCGCTGACGAAGTCATATCCGAGGAGTTCGAGGCGGCCCTTGAGATTTTCACCCGTGCTTTAAAGAGGTACCAGATCCCTGATACGGAAATTGCCCGGATTATCGAGCGGTCAAAAAAGATGGGGTACGTGATGTTTTCGAGAAACAAAGAGACCCCCCGTATACCGGCGCGGGATGTTGAGAACCTTTTCAAAGCGACGCATGTTCACACCCTCCATGTTGAACCCGGTTCAATTGCCGAGGGCAAAACGCTCGCAGAACTGGACCTTAAAAACCGGTATGGCATTATCGAATTTGGTCTGCGGCGGGGGGATTCACGCTTCACTCATGCAGAGGATACGACACAGCTTGTCGCGGGGGATACGCTCATCTTCTTTATCACCGACCAGAAAGCAGGGGAAATCCACCCTCTTTTTTCCCGGAAATGAGTGGTGCCGGATGAAATGAAGGGATCAGCACAAAACAAGGGAAACGATCGCATGCCCACCGGGACTTCTGTTCATCTTTTTCCCAAACCCCCGTATGATTTTTCTGCCAGTGCCTTCATATTTTCGCATGGCGATCCTGCGATCCGGTGCTTCAAAGACGGCATCTTCTGGCAGGCGCTTGAGGTTGACGGGATGCCGGTTCTCGTTCGTGTCCACTCTCCCGGTACAACCAATGCTCCGGAACTGGTCTGTTCTGTTGAATCTGAAAGAACTGTCCCAAAAAGCGTCCGGAGTTCAGCCGGGGATCATATTGCCGCGATGTTCAATATATACGAGGACCTGATACCGTTTTACCAGAAAATAGAACATGACCCCCTATTGACCGGTCTTCTGCCGACTCTGTATGGCCTGAAAAGTCCTGCCACACCGACCGTTTTTGAAGCGCTCATCGATTCAGTTATCGAACAGCAGATCTCCCTTCCGGTTGCGCACACACTCCAGAACAGGATGATCAAAAACCGCGGGCAATCCGTTTCTTCTCGTGATTCGGTATACTTTTGCTACCCGACACCGGCCCGGCTGGCAGATACACCGGTTGAACTATTCCGGTTCCTTGGCATGACCGTGCGAAAAGGCGAGTATATCCGGGAAATTTCTCGTCAGATCGTGGACGGATTCTTTGATTGCGAAGGGTTGAAGACCATATCAGATACGGGGCAGATTATCCGCGAACTGGTAAAAATCCGGGGAATCGGACAATGGACTGCAGAGCTTACCATCCTTCGCGGGAT
>PNBP01000156.1 GCA_003136075.1 Methanoregula sp.
CACCATGATCCGCTGCCCGTTGCGCACCGCTTCAACAGAGATCTCGGTCTCAATCTCAAATCCTGTTTCCTTGAGATGCATCTGCTGGATGCCAAGCCGGGTGAATGCGCGGTACCCGGACAGTATATCATGCAAATCCCTGCTGTGTGCCACCTTAAAGAGCAGGTTGAGCATATGGTTGCCAAAGAGGTTGAGCCGGGAGAACGATCCTTCTTCAGCATTGATGAGCCGGTCACCAATTACCTGATCAAATCCCAAAAAGAGCGGTGTCAGTAGTTTCTCGGCATCCTTTGATGAATAGGTGCCATCCCCGTCGAGCATGAGGATATAGGGCTGCTCGATCACTTCAAACGCTTCAATGATCGCGTTGCCTTTACCCTTGCCGGACTGTGTCCGGACCACGGCACCGCTCTCCCGTGCAACCTTGACGGTAGTATCCGTGCTCTTGCCATCAATTACAAGAATGTGGTTGTATCCCAGTGCCTTGAACTCCATGATAATATTACCAATGGTAAGGCCTTCATTGAGGGTGGGAATGAGGATGCAGACCTCTTCTTTGTTGAATTTCATTGGTATAGTATTTTTAATCGGTTGTCATAAGTGCTTCTATGCATATCCCGAAAAAGGGACTGCGGTCACTGGGCATTGCTGAAAGTTATACCGGACGCACCAATTCGACACTCTGCGGGGTTGTCATGCGAAAAGATCTCCAGCTTGATGGATGTGCTTTTGCAACTGCCACCGTTGGCGGGATGGATGCAACTGAAGCGATCCACACGATTATTCAGGACTTAAACCGGCAGGACATCAACGTGATCATGCTCTCTGGGTCGGTAATCTCGTGGTTCAACGTGATCGATCCGGACGCGGTTTTTACAAAGACCGGGATTCCGGTCATCTGTGTGACGTATGAGGAATCGGAAGGTCTTGACGCAGATATCTGCAATCATTTTCCAACAGATAATGAGCGTCTGGCGGCATACCGGAAACTGGGTTCCCGCACGCAATTTTCCCTGAACGGGGGACTGACGATCTACCTGAGAAGTTGGGGAATTGATATCAGGGATGCCGGAATGCTCGTTGCCGCATTTACTTGTTCAGGAAAAATACCGGAACCCCTCCGGGTTGCCCGTCTCTGTGCCCGGGCTGCGCATCATTTTTGCAGTGAATCCATAATCCCATAACTACCCGCACCAATTTTTTGCAGACATACAAGCATTCATATTTTTTACAACAACATTCAAGATGGTATACAAGAGAGGAAATCGTATGTCACAGGTAACAAAACAATGCCGGTGGGTGTGTCTCGAATGCCATTACATCTATGATCCGGCAAAAGGAGATAAAAAAGGCGGGATACCTCCCGGCATGGCATTTGAAGATATTCCTGATTCGTGGCGCTGTCCCGAGTGCAATATCCTCAAAGCAAAGAAAGGCGTGTTCAAGCGCCTTGATGATTAAATTTTTTTGTCCAGTTTTATGCGCGATACGTGTGTCGTGAAATAATCTGTTGTGTCGGTGTGTCATACACCTCTATTTTTACCATATCCCCCGGGTGGAACGTATCGTGGCTGTAGTCAATCGCGATGTGCTGACCGGGGTACCATTTTGAGAGTGATGATAACTCTGATCCTGTCGACCCGGTTCCCCCGATTGTCTCGACACCTGAATGAATCGTACTGCAGAATGCATGCGCGTTCAGGGTAACGATCCGGGCGTTTACCGGGTCGTCATTAACATACGTTTTGACGTTCAGGTTTTTGTTCAGGTACCCGGATGATCCAGCATTGACCATGACGAGGTAGCTGTCATAGTTCAGGGTTCCATGATCATCAACATGCCGGATGTTTGTGATCTTAAAGATTGCCGGAACTGAATCATCATATATTGATGGCAGCTGAACCATCAGGAGCAGCACCATTGCGGCAAGAATGATGGTGATTGATACTGCGATTATCACACCCAGTGGAGAGGAGTGTGCATCAGACCCGGTGACAGGTGAAAACAATATTTGTGATAATTTTTTAAACACTACATATTAATTTTCCGAATTTGAGTTTGCCATGAACCTGGATAGTCTGACTGGTGACTGGCATCTATTAAATCCACATGGCAACGTCCCTTTTAAAAATAGTTGCACTAGCGGTGTGGGTTTATTTAGGGCCTTTTACTCCCATCTGCTTGTTTGCTATGAATACATTCTGCCCGTAGAAACCGGAAAAAAAAGTGTTGTTTTTATGACGGATGACACATTGTTCCATATATCCCTCGCCGGGTATAAATATCACTCCTGCTAACAATTCCATCAGAAACTATTGTTTCATCCCCTCATGGGGAGGTCAAGTGCAATGCAGGCAACACCGTCATCCACGCGCGAACACGAGTCCTGTCCATCCGGTTGGGCGTTGTATCTTGAAGGACTGGCGCTTGGGCGGGAGGGAAAACACGACGAAGCACTGGTATTATTTTCCCGTGCGCTTGCAGTCGATTCACAGCTTGCGCTTGCTTGGGTGGGCAGGGGATTTGCACTTGGCAAACAGGGTCTGTTCGAAGAAGAGATTGACTGCTGCAACAAGGCAATTGAGATCGATCCCCGGTGCATCGCTGCATGGAACAACAAAGCATTTGCTCTGGGAAAACTCGACCGTTTTTATGAAAAACTGGAATGCTGCAACAAGGCAATTGAGATCGATCCTGAAAATGCCCTTGCATGGAACAACAAAGGTGTTGCGTTTGGCATGCTCGGGAAGTTCGATGCGGAGATAACATGCTGTGATCAGGCCATTGCCCTGCGGGGGCGGTACCTTTCTGCGTGGGTGAATAAAGGATATGCACTCGGAAAACTCAGACGATATGACGAAGAGATTGCATGTTATAACCGGGCACTAAAAATTTACCCGTATTACCTGTCCGCGCTGATCAACAAAGCCATAGCTCTATCCAACCTGAAGCGGTACCGGGAGGCGATCGAGATACTTGACCGTGCCCTGGAGATTGTTCCTGATCATGCAAAAGCCCTTTACCGGAAGGGACTTGCACTCTCCCTGCTCTCCCGCCACGAAGAAGCTATACCGTGCCTTGAAAAAGCGCTTGCACAGGATCCTTCGATCGCGGATGCATGGGTTGTACTGAGCAATTCGTGTTTTTCACTGGGAAAACTGGAAGAATCTGCCCGGGCATTTGACCAGGCGTATTATATCGATGTCAAGGATGTCCGATCCGGCGTTGTCAAGGGGTTGTCATTGTTAAAAACAGGAAAGTTTGATGATGCCGTCCGCAGTTTTTCTGAAGTGCTGGGTATCCTGCTCCGATAAGTTCCCCCTGTGCAAAACGCGTTTTTTATATTAACGATCAGTCCTACCCGGTCATATGCAGGAACAACTATAACCGTGATAGCAATTTGTTCAGGGTAAAAAATCCCCTCGTTTTTTATGGTTCCCGCTCGAATAGGATTCTATGGATGTTGAGGAGTTTGTCCGCAGGCGGCTGGCGGAGGATGAGAGCGAGGAATCGATACACACGCACCTCACCGGGCACCTGTCAACCATCAAATCTGCCAGCCCCTCATACCTTTCAGCATTTTCCCGTGCGGTTATTGAAGAAGTGAAAAACACGCAGGGGCTGCGTGGGGATTTTTTTACCTGTGAACCTTCCGGTGTTACGATGGGAGAGTTCGGGGTGGGTTCACGCGGGAAAGGTGATTTTTTTGCCCACCGCGAGATCGCGCGGATTATCGGGAAAACCTCTGCATTTGTTGGTGTGGATGAGATGGATGATGCCGGCGCAGTGCAGGCAGGTGGCGATTATATTGTCTGCACGGTTGATGGCATGCACTCACGGCTGTCGGATTTCCCGTTCCTTGCCGGGTTCCATGTTACCCGTGCCACACTGCGGGACCTCTACGTGATGGGGGCAAAACCCGTAATGCTGTTTTCCGATATCCATGTCGCTGATGACGGGGATGTGGCAAAAATCTTTGATTATACCGCCGGTATTACGACCGTCGGAGAGGCAATGGACGTCCCGCTCGTGACCGGATCCACGCTGAGGATCGGTGGCGATATGGTGCTCGGGAGCCGGATGACCGGCTGTGTTGGCTGTGTTGGTGTAACAAATCACTTAACGGCACGCAAATCCACCCAGCCCGGTGATGTCCTGCTCATGACACAGGGTGCCGGTGGCGGGACTATCGCTACCGCTGCTATCTATTCCGGGTTCCCGGAAGTTGTGGAGCAGACGATCAATCTGAACTTCCTGATAACCTGCGAAAAACTGATTCAGGACCCGGTTTTTTCTGCCATACATGCAATGACCGATGTGACCAACGGGGGTTTGCGTGGCGATGCGTACGAGATGGCAGAAACGGCAAACTGCCGGATCGTCATCTGTGAAGAGGAAGCCCGGACGCTTGTCGAACCTCATGTCCGGGATATGCTTGAAGCACTCAAGATCGATTATCTTGGTGTCTCGCTTGATTCACTGCTCATTGTCGCGCCGCAGACAGCAGCGGGAGAGATCTGCCGGGTTGTACGGGCGACGGGTATAGAATGCCACGAAGTGGGGTACGTGGAGAAAGGAAAACCAGAATCGGTGCTCATGGTTGATGGTAAAGAACAGGATTTTCTGCCACGGTTCCGCGAGTCGGCATATACCCCGGTAAAAAAAGTGGTTGATACCTATGTACGGGATTTTGACGAGATGAAAAAAGGGATCCTGCATGCATCGGATGCAGCAATTGCAAAAAAGCAGCGCGTATTACACCGGCTGATGCCGCAAAAATACCCGAACTAATCTTTTTTGTCATGAAAATTGACATGATGCTCGCGTACCACAAACATACAAAATGAAAATGATGGCGACATTTTCATAGGAAATTTGTTACTTTTGCCAGCGAGAATCTTACAAAAGAAAATATAGTTTTTTTTAATTTTCTTATAAGTAACTCATGTATTACGAGGATTACATGATGAGGGCTGATTCCCCCATACCCCCGAATGTGATGAATTCCGCCGCCCCCGAAGGGACGCCCCCGCGGCGGNNGACGAGGCGGCCGAGCGACCCCATAAAGGGTGGGCTCCATTATACATGGAGATCAATAACAGATCTGATTCACAGGAAATGATGATGCTCAAAGAAAATTTTTATCGGAAATGTGATTTTTTTCTTGGTTGTGAAACCAGAACGTTCCATACCAGTTTTTTTAAACTTTGACAAGGATGTTATTCTTCTGGCCGTTTCCCGCTTACGCAGATATTGTAGGCAAGCTGGGGAATGCGCTGTTCAACAAAAGGCTCCACTTTCCGGGCAAAACGGAACAGTGGATCGATCATATCGATATGGGCGAACGAACACCAGCTTACCTTGATATCCACAAATCCTGCCGAAGAAAAGAGATCAAACATCTCTCGCTCGTTATAGTACCGTTCACCAAAATCTCCCATCACATAATGGGTGACGTTGATCTTCTCACTGATTTTGTAGATTGCCGGGAGGCCTTTAGTGAGCAGTTTTTTCCCCAGTGTTCCAATTGAAAGGGCACCACCGGGTCTGAGTACACNNCTGAGAGCATTGCATGTGGATCTTTGACATAGCTGAAAACAAGCAGGCTTGAAATTGCATCAAACGACTGATCCGAAAACGGGATACATTCCCCGGTTGCCACAGTAAAATCCGACCCGTTGCACCGGCGTCGCGCCCGGCAAATCATCCTGTCACTGATATCAAGGCCGACTGCCGATCCTCCGTTC
Source organism: Methanoregula sp. (assembly GCA_003136075.1). GTDB lineage: Archaea > Halobacteriota > Methanomicrobia > Methanomicrobiales > Methanospirillaceae > Methanoregula. The sequence goes on from PNBP01000156.1 coordinate 5,748, forward strand.
TCCAGGTACTTCTCCACAAAGAGACCGGTCCCGCACCCGATATCCAGCAGGCAGGCGTTTTTTGGGAGCGCCTGCATCACATGCTGGCTGAGATGGTTATGATAACACCTGCCCCGGGGGAGATCATAATGGATATCATAGACATCGGCAATTGCATCATAATGTGCCCGGATCTTCTTCTGTTTTGCCGTGCTCATGTAAAACACCACCGGATCTGTGTTGCAAACGAACCGATCTGGATATATTCACTGTTGCCATGCCCGGTGCGGTAATCAGCGTCGGCAAGAGCAACCGCGAGCCGGGGATCGTTGTATTCCCGGTGGACAATTGACCGGACTTCGGACAGGACCTCGGGCCCGGTCAACCCGTAATTGATCATCAGCGACNNGTTTCAGACCGGGCGATCTCAAAAAGGTTTTTGCATTGTCCTGACTGGAGTGCCACCTGGAGCAACAGAGTTGCCCTGCGGAGATCGCCCTCGGAAGCCTGTGCGATTAACTCAAGTTCATCGTCAGTACAGGTATAGGTGGAACCCTCCTCTTTTTGCCGTATCCGTTCGAGATACCCCGTCAGTTGATCAGCACGTATCGGCGCAAAAAAAAGCGGGAGACAACGCGAGGAGATCGCCGGAATGATCGCACTCTGGTTGATGGTTGAAAAAACAAACCGGCAGGTGCTGCTGTACCGTTCCATAATCCGGCGGAGTCCCTGCTGGGCGTCGCGGGTAAGTGTATGAGCGTCCTCAAACACCATCAGTTTGAAGGCAGCATCCAGCGGGCGCATCGACGCATACCATTTCAGGATATATTTGAAATTGACAATCAGGCTCTGGCTTTTCTGGTACAGATGGGCATACCGGTCGTCTTCCTCAAGCATTTTTTTGCCTTGGGAAAACAGGTCGGCGGTCTGGAAAACCGATGTGTTTGCCTCCCAGTTGATACCATAGAGTTTTTTTGCGAAACATTCTATGGCGGCGCTTTTTCCGGTTCCGTGTGGGCCGGTGAGCATGAGATGAGGCACGTTGCCAGATGCGGCAAAGGATGCCAGATGCGCTGTCACGGGCCCCTGTCCGATGATTTCGTCGAGGCTGGTCGGCCGGTATTTTTCAGTCCACAACATCAGACAGCCTCCGTATCATCTCACGTATTGCTTCTGACAAAAGATAATGGTTGTCCAGTGCTCCCAAGAGAGTTTTTCTCTCGGTACTGGTCAGTTCAGAACAGGCACGGGTAATTTCGGGTAGCGCCCGGGTGATCTCATCAACAATCGTCAGCGTAGCGGTTCGTGCGGTGCGGGAGAGCGGGTTCAGATCGATGGCGATCACTTTTTTTCTCATCGATACCAGCGCTTCAGCCCGGTCCCCGTCCTCAAGCGGGACAAGGATCACATCTGCCGAATACATACCGTCACGGCGGCACCATGCCCGGTCA
>PNBP01000150.1 GCA_003136075.1 Methanoregula sp.
GAGTTCCTCAAACCGGATCGGGAGGATCGGGCGCAGTGCTTTGACGGTCTCTTTTACGAGTTCATCGATATGCTTGAACGGATCGATATTCACCCGTGCCTCTTCCATTGCCCGTTCAATCCGGTTGGGGGGATGCGGATGACCCGTCTGGGGGTTGACCGCGTTCCGCGCAATAAACGTAATGACCTGCCGGCGTTTATCCTCAATCATCTGGTGCCGTTGCTCGGCAGTTAAGTGAATCTCACCTTTCTCGATGATTTTCTTTGCAATAGTTGCGAAGTCCGTTGTATGGAATACTTTTTCGAGTGACTCTTCTGAGGCCCGTGTCCCGCGCGATGCATTGCCGAAAACGTTCAGGGCCGCCACCACATCTTCGATATTGAGATTTTCTCCCTGCCGTACACGTGCAGCCAGAACGGGATCAACCAGGATTTCAAATTTTTCCCCGTAACTTTCAAGCCGGGCTACAACGGCGTTCTCGAGGGATATCATGGCAGGTCACTGTTTGAACTGTTCAACATAGGATGCGACTTCGTCTTTGGACATCTTGCGGAAGGTCGGGTTGGCGCATTCGATCAAACCAATCTCAACGGTATCGACATCGAATTTTCCTTCAGTTGCCGAGTGAAGCGCCTTTAAACCAAGGAGAATTGCATCCTTAATCTCTGCATCCGGGTTGTATTCCTCTTCAAAGAGTTTCATCGCTGCCGGTCTGCCGATCCCGATGCCGGTCGCCTTGTACTCAAGGAGCGTCCCCGAGGGATCGGTTTCAAAGAGCCGGCACTCGCCATCGCTGACTCCGGCGATGAGCAGTGCGGTGCCGTAGGGACGGANNGGGTCTGCATATGGTCGCAGAGTTTCTTTGCGAGCGCTTCAACTTCGATCTGCTCATCGTAGGAAACCCGGTTTATCTGGCATTCGACCCGGGCCCGGTCAACAAGAGCCCGTGCATCGCCGACAAGCCCGGACGACGCCACGCCGATGTGATCATCGATCTTGAAAATTTTTTCGATCGACGCTGCTTCAAGCAGTTTTGAGCTCACCCGCTTATCGACAATGAGTACAATACCGTTTTTGGCCTTGATCCCCACCGCAGTTGTCCCGCGTTTGACTGCTTCACGGGCGTATTCAACCTGGTACAATCGTCCGTCAGGCNNGCATTCTCGTTCGTCGGGAACCGGTTTATCAGCTACCGGTTTTATTCCCTGTTTTATCCGGTCACGCAGGCTGTCGATTGTCCCGGAAGTTGCACATACCCGCAGGACAATCGGGGTTTCCCGGTAAAGGGTTACCGTTGAAAGCGCGATTGAAAACTCCCGCTCCATACCCCTCCGGCACCGGAGGATCACATACCCGTTTTCAATGGATATCACGGCCGGGCGCATGGCGGCAGTCACCACATCGCCCCAGAGCGAACTTGCCGCATCATAGATCACGTAATAGAGATCTTTTCCATCTACCACCAGATCGCAGGGTTCAACCCAAGCGAGAAGATAGCGCCTCTTCTCACGGAGGGTTGGCGGGCGGACGCTCACGATATCACCCTGACAGCTGCATCCCCCGGTTCAGTGACTCTGCTGACACCGGCGAATGCCTGTTGCACATCAACCATATCCATACCGATAAGAGAGCAGAGCCCGGTCACTTCCCGCACCGAACGCATCGACAGAACTGACCGGGAGCATGAGGAGATGGTGAGCGGAAATTCATATCGCTTTTGCAGCACCATCAGGTCAAGGTACCGGTGGATCGCTTTCTGCCGTGCATGGCCCCGGCAGGAAATAAGCGGGGCGAGATCGATATCAAGTGCTTTGCAATTATCTGCGGCAATCTTTGCAGCAACATGATCAAATGCCCGCTTGTCTGCCGCATGGATTCCCCGCAGGATATGGACACCTTTTATGCCAAGAATTGCCCGGTTGAACCTGTTGTCACCAGCCTGTACCGATACGATCGATCCCGACCCCGTGCTCCGCTTGACAAGAGTCATGACGTCTTTTAATGGTTTACCGGCAATCATCAGGCCGCTGAGCACCATTACCCCATGATACTCACAAGCCGGCACGTCTGCCGCCACAATGCTGTCATAGCCAAGCGATTGTGCTGCGAGCGCGAGCCTGTGCACAGATGAATCCCCGTTCGGGTACGGACAAACGCAGGCGTCGGTACTATTCATGAAGATACCATGGCTGGAAAAAAAGATAAGGTTATTTACCCTGGTTCGCGTGGGAACGGATGCTCGGGCGGGTCTTTTCAGTCCCTCTGCCCCGGGTCCCCATACCGCGCCCGCGGCGTCCTGCTGCAGTCTTGCCGCGCTCGGCACGGCCACGGTGAACATTGTCACCAATCCATGCAAGTACCGGGTCGCTCTTTATGACCGGGTGATGACCGTCAACGAGGATGACTTCGTAGTATTTCAGTTTCCCGTCCTGTCCGACCCAGTAGGAGTTGAGCACTTCCATGTTCGGGTACTTGTTTGAGGCACGTTCCTCGGCAATCCGCTGGATACTCTTTCCTGCAGTAAGCGAGTTCTTACCCATGCGGGCAGAACGGCGTGCGCGGACATACCGTGAGGCACGGCGGCCACCACGGCGTACGTGGACACGGACAACGGCAATACCCTGTTTTGCCTTGTATCCAAGTGAGCGTGCGCGGTCGATACGGGTCGGGCGTTCGATACGCGTAACGCTTCCTTCCTTACGCCATTCCTGCATCCTGTTCCAGAGAAGGGCTTTTACTTCGCTCTTCTCAGGTCTAGCCCATGCGTCTCTGACATAGGCATACATTGATTTAACCATCTTGTTTCACCTCAAGGTTCGGCCCATTTGCAGGCTACATTCCTTTCAACGGGACTAATCCCGTGTGCCCATAAACTTGGACTGGAGGGGTATTAAAGTACACCGGCAGTTTCACTGGATTTGGTGTACAATCAGACACCCTTTTTCTTCTCCACCACGTGAATTTCTTCAATCCGCGTAACCGGATACTGGCCACGTGCATCTTTCTCAGCGGATTTTACCATGTCCCAGATGGTTAGGAGTGCAACAGAAACCCCGGTCAGCGCTTCCATTTCAACGCCGGTCTTTCCGGTAGATTTCACCCGCACCACCGATTCCAGGTACCCGTCCCCCTCATTAAAATCCACCGTTATCGCACTGATGGAGATCATATGACACATCGGGATAAGACGTGGTGTGTCCTTAATCGCAAGGGTAGCCGCTACCCGGGCAGTCGACAGAACATTTCCTTTCACAACCGCTCCTTCACGGATTGCTTTCAGGGTCTCCGACCGTAAAAATATTTTTCCTGCCGCCACAGCCTCGCGCACCACATCACTCTTGCCGCTGATATCCACCATCTGCGCCCGGTCGTCTGCAATATGAGTAAACTCCACCATTCACGTTCATCTCCTGTACAATTCTGCGGGGATCCGATCCACAAGATCAGACGCCAGCATCCCTTCGCCCCGTTCCGCTGCAACCCGCTCCCCGGCGCAGCCGGTTACATAGGCTGCGATACATGCAGATTCAAACGCCGGGAGGTGGCAGAGGAGTGCACCGGCAACACCGGCAAGCACATCCCCGGTCCCTCCAACACTCATTGCAGGATCGCCGGTCCGGTTAAACCGGATCCTCGTTCCATCCGTAATAATATCAATATGCCCTTTGAGCAGGATTGTCCCGGAAATGCCTGCGTCCTGTGCCATGCGTGCCCGTCCAATCGTATCTTCGGGGAGTTCTTTGCCGGTCATGCGGGCAAATTCCCCGGCATGCGGGGTATAGATGGTTTCGGTCGCGGCGACAGGGAGCGGGAGACGGAGGGCATCGGCATCAAATACTGCTTTTTTACAATAGGGTGCGACGGCACGGACGACGGCATGGCTCTCAGTGCCGATACCGTTACCGCAGACCACGGCGTCCGCCTTTTTTGCAAGACCAATGAGCCGCCGGGTATGTTCTTCCCCAATCCGGTTCCCTTCCAGCCGTTCATAAATCAGGTCAGGAATCGGCTCAAAGACTGGCGACGCTATACGGACAATATCAGCTCCTGCCCTGAGTGCGCCAAGCCCGGCAAGGTACGGTGCTCCCTGGTATGGCCCGCCACCGATGACAAGCACCTCACCACCCACACCCTTATGACTCTTCTTTTTCCGGGCAGGAATAAGCGTGAGCTCCCCGGGCCCGACACAACATTCTGCTTCAACCGGAATACCAATATCCACAATACATGAACCTTCGATCTTTGCCCGGTGAAACGCGCAGATAATATCTGCACGCATCCCGGGAGTAGGGATATCTGCCGCAATGATCGTTGCCCGGGATGCATTTGCCATCGCGACAGACGTCAGGAGGGGTTCTCTGGGAGCCCCGAATGCCCCGGTTCCAAGCAGCGCATCGATAATAATATCTGCCGCATCGAACTGCGCGGCAAAGCCTTTGAGATCATCAGCGCACGTAAACGGGTAAAGGGAAACCCGCGAATGTTTCAGGGCAGCAAGATTATGGGCACATGACGGGCTCCTGGTGCCGGCATCAGCATAACAGACCGCTGTGTCCACACCGGTCTGGAGATACCGGGCAGCAACCATACCGTCACCGCCGTTATTCCCGTTCCCGCAGAGCACAAGCACCCGCCGCGGATTTTGCCTCATCGCACATGCGGCAAGAGACTTTACTGCGCTCTCCATCAGCTGGAGCTCCGTTACCCCGAGCGCCATCGCATTGGCATCCACCGCCTGCATCCTCGCGGGGGATATTATTCCCGTCTCGATGAACCTGTCAGCCATATCCGGTCCTACCCAGCACATTTCATCTGTTTGAACTTCCTAAATAATAGGCAATGGGTTTTTGTGATGATATAAAAGCAGCCGCAGAACAGATCGCAGCGGCTGAAGAAATTACCATCATCTCCCACATCGATGCGGACGGCATCTCCTGCGAGGCGATCCTC
>PNBP01000022.1 GCA_003136075.1 Methanoregula sp.
GGTATGCAGCCCTTGTCGGGCAGGCGGACAAAGGGGCGGTGTTGCGGAACGGGTGAACAGACCCCTCACTATTTCACCTTATTTTATTTTCCCGCTCATGGTTCTGGCATTGATCAGGGAATGCCTGCATAAAGATACAGTCGCAAATTTTCACAACGGGTACACCGGTACGATTGCTGTNNACCCATAACCAGCTCAGCGGCAGACGCGATGCAGTCTGCAACTGCAAGTCGCTCTTTGAACCCGTGGTTGCCGGAAGAATCATTTCTTCGATGTGTATCCAGAACTGCGGGAATACCTGCACAGCCAATCGCAATCCCGCAACAACCGGATCGCATCGGATGAACGCGGCTGTCGGCGATAATAACGCCAACATCCGCCCCGCTCCATACCCGGATTTCCATCCGTATCCTTTCTGCACTTGCATCAGGGTCTGCCGGCAGCGGTACCACACAGCCCTCCGGGGCATTTGAATTATCCACACCGGCATTCGGGAGCAGCGTGCCCCCTTTCATGCAGAGGAGGAAACCGGGTATTCCTCCGATAATTTCATCACTCTCCCGCAGCACGATCTCGGCCTCACGCGGATCCATGCTGTACTTCGCGGCGAGTTCACACGCCCGGTGGGACGGGGTAATGGTATCCAGGGAAACGATGCGCCCCTCGGCCGTTGCGACCATGGACTCGGCAAGCACCAGAATATCGCCATCCCTGAACGGATCGCCGCCGGTTTTTTCAAGCGCATTGAGAAGCCGGGCGGTGATATTATCCCCCTGACATATCATTCCCGTTACGAGTCCGGTAACTGTATAACACTGGTTCATGGATGACCTGCTCGTGCTGGACCGGTCTTTTTCTTCACCGGGGCAATGCAATCTGCATGCCGGCGTTCCAGTGTTTCCTGTGTCCTGTTCAGGAGCTGGGCAAAGCCTTCACCCAATCCACCGTACCGGATATCCCGTATCACCGCGTGCAGGAAGATCTGGTAGCAGATGCAGAGATCATCGAACACCGGGTCAGATCCCCCGTAAAGCCGGTTCACGACAAGGGCGGGCTGGTAGGTTTCCCGGATTTTCTCGGGAGTGTCATACATGCATATCGTTTCAAAGAACGTGTGCGATGCCCGGACCATCTCGTCGATGAGCAGGGGAAGGTTCTCCGGCAGGGCAGCGAACTGCTGGGTGAAGACCGGGCAGAACCACGGTGCCGAGCGGATCTCCGGGCGCAGTGCACGGAATTCCGGGTGATGGTAGATCTTCAGCACGGTTTCTCGTGTCGTGACAATCCGGCACACATTTCCGGCAGACAATTCATTTCTGGACCGTTCAATAAATCCTGCATTCTGGAACGAATCCAGCCATTTCCGTATCGTAGCCACTTTCGTGAAACCGACACCGGTGGCAAGATCAATCTCGCTGTGCGGTTCGCCATCGAGCAGGATGCGCATGAGCCGGGGCTTGACGGGAGATTTCATCGTGATTCTCCTTTCTGTAATGCAACCAATGCTTCATCACATGCTGTTCGAACAACCGGCGATGGATGATCCCGGAGCTGTGCGATCAACCGGCAGCTGTCATCGGTTTTTATCCGTGACAGGGCAAACACGATCTCCCGCAGGGTATATACGTCCTCACCTTCGGCAATCATTTCGGCAAAGACCGGCACAGCCCGTTCATATTTCCGCTGGCCGAGGATCTGGATTGCCATCATCCGGTGCTCCAGGAGCGGGTGGTGCCNNTGGATTTTCCACACCGCGAACAGATCCGCTCATCCTCCGGGCCCTGTTTCCCGCAGAACGGGCAGAAGAATGTCGTACTCATGCCCATACCTCAATCGCAGCACCGCAGGGGATTCTGGTGCATCCTGGCGGCATGCCGGGGTTTGCTCATCTTTCCAATCATGTCGAGAGTATCCAGCGCGAGATACGTGTTTTCGAGCGTTGCCGATCCACCGAAGACCGACCGGATATACCCGCCATTCTCACGGCAGCATTTCCCGACAAATTCTGCACACTGCATAAGCACGGGCGAATAGTAACCGAGCACCGAGCAGGCGAGCACGCCGGCATGGACGTGTTCGAGATACGCAGGTTTTGTACCCGGGACCGCGAGAAAACCATAGGCCAGGTCTTCGCACTGTTTCAAAAATGCCCTCGAACCGGTTGATGAGACCGGATGGCCCAGCACTCCAAGGATGGCGAGTGCATGGGCGGTCTCGATGATTGTGGAGTGAGGGGAGCCAAAGCCGGTGTCCGGGTGCTGGTAACGGAGCACGGCGCTCGTGATTGCGGCTTTTTTGTCAGCGGGGATTGCAACGCCGAGGAGCATGCAGAGACCGGTGAGGAGGTACAGGTGTTCAAAGAGGGAGGAGGATTCGACCGGGCGGGTGCTGTCAACGGGGGGCAGCAGGGAAGAGAGAATCCAGCCTGCCGGATCGATATGCGGTTGCTCACCGAGAAGATTCAGGCTTCTCATCACTGCGTATCCCACATTCACGTTGGANNGGCATCGTCATCATTGGGGAATGCACCTAACATTGCAAGCGAGGCGAGGGCATGGAATGTATCACCTGCATTCGGCTCATCGAGCCGGTAAAAACAGTACCCGCCGGATGCGCACCGCCGCTCCCGGATATACCGGATAGTTGTTTCCTGTTCAGGGATCATCGGCATCATCTACCTTATCGTTAGGTAGAAGTCATCAGCCGACCGTGGCGTTTCTGGCGGACTTCATCGCCGATACGATAGTGTGGTGTGCGATGATAATTGAAGGTTACGATACCGGGTTGACTTTTCACCATTGGTACAGAATTTTCTGACACCATTCACCGACGCGGAGATCCAGGATATTTCTCTACCTTCATCGTGTTTATACCGGAAAAAATTTACAACGATATAATAGTCCGTTCGGCACAACACCTATTCCTATGTTTGAAATTGAGCAGCGGTTGCGCGATAACGGCATCACGCTCGAAGATATTGTCGATGCTGCCATGGGACTCTATGTATCCCACGGTATGCCGGAGGAGGACGCTGCCAAAGAGATCATGCGTAAAATCCAGAAAGCGTTAACCGATCCCAATGTCGCATCACTTCTCCTTGGGGCAATCCTTCTTGAAGATGAGCTCTACAATAAACGGGAAAATTCAGAGATTGCCGATGACCCGATCTCGCTGTTGAGCGACGAGATCATCGGTATGGCGATAGCAGAATGTATCGGGGGTACCTATGCACGGTTCGAATTCACCCGGTGTGACCAGAAAAAACCGGGTATCCTTGCAAAACTCGGACCGTTTATGGATGATGCGGTTGCCGGGTTAATAGCCGGATGTACATCCCGGCTCTACACCGAATGTGTTGAAAAAAAGTACTCATGAG
>PNBP01000015.1 GCA_003136075.1 Methanoregula sp.
GAGGGCTTCGTATCGAACGTCGAGGGAGTCCTCGACCGGATCGAAAACGTCGTGAAAGGAGCTTTCAGCTGGGGGAATGAAGAGGAACAGGAGAATGCCCGGGCCCTGATCGAAAAGATTGCAGCAGTGAAGTGCGGGTCGTTCCCCATCACGCTGATCCTTGAAGATCCTACAGGAACCAGCGTCATCATTTCCGATAAGGCAAAAAAAGAAACTTTTGTTCCGGAACCGGAATGCGGACCGGAAGAGTAAATTTTTGGATTTCCGTTTTTTACGTGATTTCGATATCCTTCAGCCATGCTCCGGGTTCTTCCACGACATCCCCGACAACCTTTGCGCCTTTCACCAACTTCTGGATGCACGCAACACTCTTCTCCGGTACGACATACGCGTATCCCATGCCCATGTTGAACGTGCGGTACATTTCTTCAGGAGTTATGTCCCCGATTTTCTGGATCCATGAGAAGATTGCCGGAGGCGTGATCGGGGTATCGAACCGGAACCCGTACTCGCTGAGCCGCTTGAAGTTCAGGAGCCCGCCGCCGGTTACGTGACACATGCCGTTCACCGTGCAAGATGCACTGACCTTCAGGCTTTCATGGTAGATGCGGGTCGGGGTGAGAAGTTCTTCCCCAAGGGTTTTACCGCCTTTGAGCTTCTCATCATATCCTGCGTACTTTTCCACGACCGCCCTCGCGAGTGAGAGTCCGTTGCTGTGCACTCCGGTTGAGGGAATACCGACAATCTTGTCACCGGGCCGGATCGTAGCGCCGGAGATGATCTTGGTNNTGTTTGCGAGTTTTGCACCCTCGTTCAGGCCGATCCCGATCTGGGCCATTTTTTCGACCGAGAGCTTGTCGGTCGCGATGTAATCGACGAACGCTATCGGCTCGACGTTCATAACGTAGAGGTCATTCACGTTCATCGCGATGCAGTCGATACCGACGGTGCTCCAGTCCTTCATCTGGTCAGCAACGAGCATCTTGGTGCCGACCCCGTCGGTGGTCAATGCTAGTGCCATCTCGCCAAAATCGATCAGGCCGGCGAAATGGCCGACCGAGCCCATCATCGTGCCGGCTCCTTTCCGCCGGTACGTAAGGTTCTTTATCAGGGACTTTATCGCGGTGGCCTCGAGATCGATGTCCACGCCTGCTTCACGGTACGCGTTGTTACTCATTGCACTCCTCCGAAAGCTGGAACTCATCGTGGAGGATCCGCACTGCACGCGGACCGTCGCACTGGCTCACGACAAACGATATGTTTGCCTCAGACGACCCCTGGGAGATCATCATCACGTTCACCTCGGCTTTCCCGAGAGCCGTAAATATCCTTCCACCGGTTCCCGGGGCACCTGCCATACCGGCCCCGACAACAGCAACAGCACATACTTCGTGGTTGTGTGAGACTTCCCTGACGATCCCCTGCTTCGTCAGGATGGAAAGCGCTTTTACCGCCGCATCGAGATGTGCTTCGTCTACGATCAGGGAGATGTTCGCCTCGGACGAACCCTGGGAGATCATCATCACGTTCACTTCGTGATCGGCAAGGATCGTGAAGATCGCCTTCGCCANNTTGATATTGATGGCTGCGACTTTGTCGATGTACGTGAGAGCCTTGACGACCCGGTGGTCCCGCTGCCCGTTTCTCACAATGATGGTACCGGGATGGGACGGGTTGAAGGTGTTCTTGACGCGGACGACGATATTCTTCCTCATCGCAGGCTCGATGGAGCGGGGGTGCATAACTTTGGCACCGAAGTACGAGAGCTCCATTACTTCGAGATACGAGAGGGAGTGCATCACCCGTGCGTCCTTTATTACCCGGGGATCGCAGGTCATGATCCCGTCGACGTCGGTCCAGATCCAGATCTCATCTGNNATGCGGAATAGTCTGACCCGCTCCTTCCGAGCGTCGTGAGGATGCCGTCTTTCGTGCACCCCATGAAGCCCATGATAACCGGGACCTGTTTTCCAAGCAATGGTCCGATCCGGCTCTTGATCCGTGCATCACTTTCGGGAAGCGACGTGGATTCCCCGTGCTGGGGCGTGGTAAGAATGCCAGCCTCGCACCCGTCAAGAACCGTTGTCGGGATCCCCCGCTGGCGGAGAGCGGCACCGACAATCGGAGCGAGAAGGCGTTCGCCGAACGAGATGATATAGTCCTTCGAGCGGGGAGTGAGTTCCCGCAGGTTATAGACTGCAAAGAGGATGTTCTGCAGGTTGATGAGGCGCTCTTCGATAATCGCACCGGTCTCGGCGATATAGTCAGGGGCCGCACCCTCGAGTGTGGTCATGTGCCGGATGGAGAGCGACTGGATCATCGGCCCGATAGCGGAAGAGTCCTTTGCAGTCGGCAGTGCAGACGCAACCTCGATGAGCACATCGGTCACCCCACNNTTGTCAACAACACGCCGGATACACTGCGCATCGGCGACTGAAGTCCCGCCAAATTTCATTAAAAATCTCATTTTGTCTCACTCAGGGAACGAAATTGTCACTATTTATGTACCTATGCGATCCACAAAATAATAAGATGCTTGCAGATGAGGTGGTGGATTGCCACACGCTGGTAATAGGGAGTGGCGGATCGGGGGTCCGGGCTGCTATCGAGGCATCGTGCCATGGC
>PNBP01000145.1 GCA_003136075.1 Methanoregula sp.
GTATTCACCCTGTAAATGATGTTGCTCCCATGAACCGGTCTAAAAATTATTCCGGACTTTTTTTAAGAGGGCGCATTCATGATTATTGCAAAACAGCATAAATAATTCTGGAATAAGGCATATTTTTGATTGCACACCGGCTGCAGATCACGGAAAAAAGAAAGAATAATCAAACATTACTTCATTTTCTTTTTTGCGGTTGTCAGCCCATGAACAAGGCGTGCCTGCAGACCAAAGTACTGGGAGACACCAATCGCGTGGCACTGGTCGATAGATGCACTGTCAAAGGAGACCAGATCTGATGAGTAAATGGCGTTGGGGGACATTCGCCCGAGTACCCGGACACTGCCTTTGAAGAACTCCAGATCGACATTTCCGTTCACCCGTTCCTGGGTTGTGTTGATGAATGCGTTCAATGCGGCGTAAAGCGGTTCATAGACGAGACCTTTGTACGCAAGCTCAGACCATTTGTCATCCACCATCCGCTTGAATGCCAGTTCCTGACGGGTCAGAACGAGGCTTTCCAAATCCCGGTGCGCCGCAAGAATTACCGTCGCTGCCGGGTGTTCATAATTCTCCCGTGCTTTGAGACCAAGAATCCGGTCTTCAACCATATCGTTCCTGCCAATCCCGTGTTTTCCTGCCAGCAGGTTGAGTTTCTGGATAAGGTCATATCCGGCCATTTTCTTCTTATTCAGGGTTACAGGGACACCTTTTTGGAATTCGATCGTCACTTTCGCTGGTGTATCAGGAGATTTGTCGGGCGAGACCGTCCAGAGATAGATCTCTTCCGGGGGATGATATGCAGGATCTTCGAGTTTGCCACCCTCAATACTCCGGCTCCAGCAGTTCTCGTCAATGCTCCAGGGTTTGTCTTTTTTCACCGGAACAGGGATATTATGGTCTTTTGCATACCCGATCTCCCATTCACGGGTAAGATTGAGCTCACGGATGGGAGCAACAACATCAAGCCCGGCGCTGCGGATAATAAAATCAAACCGCAGCTGGTCGTTTCCTTTGCCGGTACATCCATGCCCGACAGCAGTTGCGCCCTCTTTTTTGGCAATTTTAACAACCTCCTGTGCGATAAGCGGGCGGGCAAGAGACGTCCCCATCGGGTATCCCTCGTAGGAGCCGTTTGCCTTGATGGCGGGGAAAATATGGTCGCTGACAAACTTTTCCCGCAGGTCAAGTGTGTAGTGGCGATCGGCAAATTTTTTTCCCTTTTTTGTTGCCATGTCAATTTCTTCATCCCGCTGCCCGACATGGACTGCAACGGTAACAACACGATCATAATCATATCGCTCTTTTAACAGGGGGATGCAGATGGAGGTATCAAGTCCCCCGGAATATGCAAGCACAATGGTTCCTTTTCCCATGACAAATACTTCCTGGTACAACGTAGTCTGTGTATACGTAAGAGGTTCCACCATATATTTTTCGGGGATACCCTAAAAAAAGAAAAACATAAGAAAATTTTTTAAAGAACAAAAAAAGTGTTCAGGTTGGTAATTCTGAACGATGTATCTGTTTGATTTACGTTACTACAATCTTTCCAATAACCGCTGGCTGGAATACGGTCTGATAATCGTAGGCACCTGCCTTGTCAAAAGTAACACTGAACGTTTTTCCATACGGAATTGACTTAATATCAGATGTACCGAAATATTTTCCAGTCGTAGTACCAATCGCCTGTATACCATGGGGTTTTAAGGAATCCTGATTTGCCCAGATTACCATTGTGCCTGCTTTAACGTAAGCGGTTGGCCCATTAAGAACCTGCATAGTTTGAGTGAATGTTATAGTGTAGGTCGGTACTGGCGTAGGTGTTGGAGTGGGGGTTGCAGTTACAATCGGCGTGGCAATGGTTGTTGGCACAGCGGTTGTAGCAACTGCGGTCGGAACTGCGGTTGGCATAGCGGTCGGAACTGCGGTTGGTGTCGGGGTAGCTACAGGAGCTGCCGGCTGGGATGTGCATCCCGCAAACAGAATCCCGATAAACAGGACTGCAAGAACAACAAAAAATTTCTTCATGCATGTTTTTTTGTTATCTCGGTATATAAGCATATTCTATTATTATGAATGTACTGTCTGAATGATACGACTTATGTAAACCAGAAAAAAAGGAGAAAATTTGAAAAATTCATATAGTCAGACGGAAATTACTTCAGATAGTGGCTGATGGGTTCAAGCGTCATCTTTTCACGTTTGATTGCATCAATTGCAAGCGCTGCTGCCCGCGCTGCCTGAAGCGTGGTAATGTATGGGATTTGAAAGTCTACTGCCGCATGCATAATCTGGTAATGATCCTGGCGGGACTGCTTGTCCTGCGGGGTGTTGATGATGAGACGGATCTCCCCGTGCCGCATCATATCAAGCACGTTTGGAGAACCCTCCTGCACTTTTCGTACCAGGTGTGCCTCCACGCCAGCCTCGCTGAGGTAGTCCACCGTTCCTTCCGTCCCATAGAGGGTAAGTCCCAGATCACGCAGGTGCCGTGCGATGGGGATCACATCTTCTTTCTGCTCCATATTGACGGAAATAAAGATATTGCCTTTTAAGGGGAGTTCATTATCTGCGGAGATACAGGCTTTGTAAAACGCAAGTCCGAAATCGTAATCGATACCCATAACCTCCCCGGTGCTTTTCATCTCCGGGCCCAGCATCGTATCCACGCCGGATAATTTGTTGAAGGGGAGAAGGACTTCTTTTACCGCAACATGCTTAAAATTGCGTTCATGATAGCCCATATCGCGCAGTTTCTTTCCAATCATCACTTTTGCAGCAATCTTTGCAATGGGCAGCCCGGTAGCCTTGGATACAAAAGGTACCGTTCGGCTTGCGCGCGGATTTGCTTCAAGGACATACACGACATTTTCTTTGACTGCCAGCTGGAGATTAACAAGGCCGACTACACCAAGACCGAGTGCAATCTTTTTGGTGTAATCCCTGACCGTGCTAATAATCGTTGGTGAGAGCGACTGGGTGGGTATTACACAGGCTGAATCCCCGGAATGGATGCCAGCCTGTTCAATATGCTCCATGATGCCGCCGATGAGCACGTCCTCGCCATCACATACGGCATCAACATCAAGTTCGACAGCATTCTGGAGATAGGAATCGATCAGGACAGGATGGTGCCGGCTGACTCGGACGGCCTCTTTCATGTAGGTTTCCAGTTCGATGGTATCGTGAACAATCTCCATTGCCCGCCCCCCAAGGACATAAGATGGCCGGACAATGACCGGATACCCGATTCGTTCCGCTTTTTCTTTGGCTTCGGATTCAGAATACGCAGAACTGTTTTTCGGGCTGGGGATATGCAGGTTGTCGAGCAGTACGCTGAACCGGTCACGGTCTTCAGCGATATCCATCGCGTCAGGACTGGTTCCCAACACCTTGGTTGAAAGCCCGAGTCGTTTGATCTCCGTTTCAACCGGGACGGCAAGGTTTACTGCATTCTGGCCGCCAAACTGCACCATGACCCCGTAATAGGTATCCTTTTTGAGGATATTTGCCACATCTTCAAGGAGCATCGGTTCAAAGAAGAGGCGGTCAGAGGTGTCAAAATCCGTGGATACCGTTTCAGGATTGTTGTTGACAATATGAACTTCCACGCCCTCTTCCCGCAGTGCCTGAACCGCATGAACCGTACAATAATCAAACTCAATTCCCTGTCCAATACGGATGGGACCTGAACCAAGGATAAGCACTTTCTGCCGGTCGCTTCGTTCGATCTCGCAATGGGATTCACGTGTCGAATAGAAATATGGTGTAATTGCCGGGAATTCTGCTGCACATGTATCAACCATTTTATAGGACGGTTCACCGGCGATTCGTGCGATAGCATCCAATGGCGTCCCGGAAATTTCAGCAATCTCCGCATTGGTAAACCCGAATTTTTTTGCCGCAAGGATATCAGCATCCTCGCACCGGATCGCCAGTTGTTTTTCCATATCGACTATATTTTTTATTTTTTCAAGGAAAAACGGTGTAATTGATGTGAGCTGCACGATATCTTCGAGTGAAAATCCCTGACGGAATGCATCGAAAAGACAGTGGAACCGCTCATCCGTCGGGCGCGACAGGATCATGCGGATTTCACTCTGGCTCGTGTGGGAACGGACATCCGTATCAATGGATCGCTTGGCCTTCATGAATGCCTCCTCAAGCGTCCTCCCGATTGCCATCACTTCGCCGGTACTTTTCATGGACGTGGTCAGCGTGCGGTCGGCACCTTTGAACTTATCAAATGGCCACCGCAGGACTTTCACAACGACATAATCAATCGTGGGNNCCCGGTAATCCCCGTTCAGGAACGCGAACTGGACGTTACAGCCACCCTGAACATTGAGGGCGCGGATGATGTGGATAGCGGCAGTCCGCATCATCTGGAACTCGTCATCACGGAGGGTCAGGATAGGTGCAACGACCACACTTTCACCAGTGTGAATGCCCATGGGATCGACATTTTCCATACCGCAAATGATCACACAGGTATCAGATGCGTCACGCATCACTTCAAATTCGATCTCTTTCCAGCCCATTACACTCTCTTCAATAAGCACCTGGTGGATGCGGGAGCGGGAAAGACCAAGTTCAATAATCCGGATCAGCTCCTCGCGTGACTGGGCAATGCCTCCTCCTGCCCCTCCAAGCGTATATGCGGGGCGCACAACTGCGGGCAGACCAATCTCTTTTATTGCATCATCGATCTGACTGACTGTATTCAGGATAATGCTATGGGGAACCGGTTCGCCAATCTCCTTCATTAAGTCGCGAAACTTCTCCCGGTCCTCTCCCTGGTAGATCGCTTTTAAGGGTGTGCCAAGAATCTCTACGTCTTTGAGTGCGCCCATCTCAGCAAGCTCGGCAGTAAGGTTCAGCGCGGTCTGTCCCCCCATTCCTGAAAGGATTCCATCCGGTTTTTCCTTCTCAATGATCTTCNNATCTGGATGGGGCCGGATCCGATGAGCAGAACTTTTTTGATGTCGGTTCGTTTTGGCATCAGTCAAGCCTCCGGAACAGTGAATCAAAGAAATGGGATTCCGTATCACGTGGGCCGCCATGCGCTTCAGGATGGAACTGAACCGTTGTAAGCATCAGGTCTTTGTTCTCAAATCCTTCAACCGTCCCGTCATTCACATTTTCATAGGTAATGGAACATCCATCGGGGAGCGTGTTACCATCGACCGCGAATCCATGATTCTGGGTCGTGATAAAAATACGCCCGTCAAAATGACGGACCGGCTGGTTGGCTCCGCGGTGGCCGAATTTCATCTTGTAGGTATCCCCTCCAAGCGCCAGTGCGGAAACCTGGTTGCCCATGCAGATGCCAAATATCGGGAGCTGCCCGAGAAGATCCTGGAGGCATTTGATTGCCTGATGTGCCTGCTTTGGATCGCCGGGCCCGTTGGTGATAAACAGGGCATCGGGTTTGCAGGCAAGGATCTGGTCAGAAGTAACATCGTGCGGAAACACGTACAAATCCCCTTGGCGTTTGGAAAGACTGACGAGGATATTTTTCTTTATTCCGAGATCGATAATGGCAATGCGCCTGCCGCTGCCCGGCACATGGTACGCTTCCTTGCAGGAAACTTCCGGGATGGGGGAGATATCACAGATTGTCGGAGTTCGTCGGGCAAGACTGACTGCATACTCACCGTCATCGCTGCCGACAACGAGCGCCGCACGCATCGTACCGTGAACCCGGGTACGGATGGTCAGCGCCCGGGTATCGACGCCCTGCATGCCCTGCAAACCCTGGTCCTCAAAAAAGGAGCGTATTGATGGCAGGGCTGCAGGTTTCTCGCAGATCTCTTTTGCGATACAACCGAGTGCACAGACTTTCGGATTCTGGAAGTTTTGTTTATCGACGCCATAGTTCCCGATGAGAGGGAACGTAAACATCAGGATCTGGCCGAAATAGCTGGGATCGGTTAAGGATTCCATATACCCGGTCATCTGGGTATTGAACACGAGCTCACCGGCTCGTTCTCCTTCAACGCCAAAACCATCCCCGATAACAAATTCACCATCCTCCAGACCCAGAACTGCCTTCATGATTTCTATATTATATGTGCCTGATGAGTTATTAACGATAATGTCAGGTACACTCGTTTTTCGTCTTGTATTAAGCCGATTGGATATACATAAAAAGGTTAACGATGGATATCTGGTATTATCTATAGAATGGAGTGAGAAAATATGGGAACTCAAGGCAGAAAAATTGTTGATACCGATGTTGATGAACTCGTCAAGCTTCTCAACAAGGCATATTCCGACGAATGGCTCGCATATTACCAGTATTGGATCGGGTCAAAGGTAGTACGGGGGCCAAACAAGGAAGCAGTCATTGCTGAACTGACACTCCATGCCACCGAAGAACTCGGGCATGCCCTCCTGCTCACCACCCGCATTATCCAGCTTGGCGGGACACCGGTGACAAACCCCAAGGACTGGTTTAAATTCACGAACTGCGGGTATGATGCGCCGGATGATCCGTCTGTCTTTAAAGTGCTTGAACAGAACATCAAAGGCGAGCAGTGTGCGATTAAGTCCTACAACAGCCTCCTGAAAAAGACCAGAGATACGGATCCAATCACTTATAATATTGTTCTTGGCATCCTCCAGATGGAAGTCGAACACGAAGAAGATCTCCAGGCGATTCTTGAAGACATCAATGTGATGTTGAAAAAACGCTGACTTTTTTTTAAAAATCGGACTAGTGGAATTCCCCGCTTATGGTGAGTTAGCACGGGGTTTTTCCCTTACCAGCTCTGTTGAAATCCTCTTTTTCCTGGCATTCGTTTATTCTCTATGGTAGTGATGAGGGTGACCCCCTCTCTCCCGAGAGAGGGGGAGGTACCCCAAGGGGAGCACCTCCCCGACCCCAATTTTGTTTGCGTTTTTCATCAATCTCCTGATAGTTACTAAAAAATATTTGGGGAAGCCCACGCGGCGGGGGCAGAAGCACGATGTGCCAAAGAGCCTAACAAGCGATTGCATGTTTCTCTCCAGGATTTCAACAGAGCTTCATTATGATTTAATAAACCGGCTTTTTTACCCCCCCTGAGGGAAAGCACTACGTACCGAATACCCATTTTTATATACTATCTTACGTCAATCTCTCCCATACGAGAAACGGAGATGGTGTATGGTTATCGAACAAGTACCGGGTAAAGATCATGGGCAGGTCATGTTGTATGCACTTTCCACCTGCCAGTGGTGCAAAAAAACAAAAGATCTTTTGAAGGAAATGGGAATTGCATTCAATTACCAGTACGTGGATTTGCTTGAAGGAAAAGAACAGGACACAGCAATGAATGAACTGGAGAAATGGAACCCTCAAGGATCGTTCCCGACCCTTGTTATCAATAATAAATCCTGCATCATCGGATTCCGTGAAGAGGAAATTCGGAAGGCGTTTGACGCATGAGTTTTATTGAAGTAACCGAATCGGATATCGACGTGTTATACAAAAAGCTCAAGGCAGATTGTGATGAGCACGGGTATTTTCTAAACCCGGATAATGATTTTGTCCGGTCACTTATACAGGGATTAATTAAAAATGAGCGGCGTTACGGGTACCAGGCATGCCCCTGCCGTCTGGCATCAGGAAAAAAAGGGGAGGACCTCGATATTATCTGTCCCTGCACGTACCGGGACCAGGATGTTGAAGAATTCAATGCCTGCTACTGTGCACTCTATGTCAATGCCGCAATTTCCGCCGGGAAACAAAAGACCGGGCCGGTACCGGAACGACGCCCTACCCGATCAGAGCGGGGCAACCTGAAAACCATGCACACGGTCAGCACAACATCAAGCCTGGTTTTTCCCTTGCCGGTCTGGCGCTGTACCGTGTGCGGATATCTCTGTGCACGCCCGTCACCGCCCGGCATCTGCCCGATCTGCAAAGTCACAAAAGACCGGTTCGAACGGTTCATCTGATCCTTCATCGGGTATATTTTTTCGGACAAACTCCCTGATTCACATCACCGGTTACCTCGCGAATACTCAAATATTGCCAAAACCAACGTACATGACATGACCGGCCCGGTACTTGTCGAAATAATCGGCCTCAAAAACTCTGAATGCTCGCCGTTCCCCTGCGACGCAGACCGCACCTGTGGTCTTTCGGAATGTCACCCGTCAGGAACCCTCACCAATGCGTATGCTGCTCTCAAAAACGCACTGGAAGCCGCGTATGGGAAGAACGTTGAAGTAAAACTGACCTTGATCGACACTGGGGTTCCGGATCATATACGCACTATTCTTGAAACAGATCTCCCCCCAATACCGATGGTGCTGGTGAACAACAAACTCACCCGTATCGGAAGGATCTCACTTGACCGGATTAAAAAAGAGATTGATGCCTGTTCCTGATTTCAGATAACCCGGGTCAGAGCACCGGTGCCGAGATCATAATATAGCCCGTGAACCTCCACCTTTTTGTCATTCACCGCTTTTTTAAGGATAGGGTATGTATGCAGGTGCTCGATCTGGAGTCGGACATTCTCATGTTCAATCAGCCGGTAACGCTCTTCTTTTTCAAGAACGGTTAATGGCGGGGAAATTTTTTTGTCCACCCGATCTTTTGCTTCACGGGCATTGTTCAGCCAGAGGGGAATATAGGAATCCGTGCTCTCCTTATCGAGTGCCCGTATCGCCCCGCAGTTTGAATGGCCGCAGATCACAACATCACTCACATGGAGGTGGGCAAGAGCATATTCAAGCACCGTTGCAAAGTTCCAGTCATGGATTGGCACAATGTTTCCGATATTGCGCTGGATAAAAAGTTCTCCTGCTTTAGCCTGTGTAATATGTCCGGTCTGTAACCGGGAATCCGAACACCCAATCCAGAGAACAGATGGATGCTGGCTCTGCGCCAGTTCGCGGTAATAATCAATATTCGGACTGAAATCAGTCTCCCGGAACTTGTAATTCCCTAATAGCAGGTTGTCAATCATAATGCATCATGTCCATTGGCACCGGGCTCATCTTTTACCGGTATACCACAGTTTTCCCTCGTGCGGGAAATATAATAAATTCTCGTATTTCAACTTCAGGGTAATCGGGTAATAAAATGCGGTTGAATTTGAGATTTAAGCCGGAATTTTGGAATATATACTGAACAAAAAAAGTCGGAGGAAAACGCGCATATATAATTATTCTGAAAAATTATCGCCATTTGGGAAAAATAACCCAAATTCTCCTTTCTTATTCGCGCCTGGTAACTATATTTTCGAAGATCTTTAAAATTTGTTCGAGTCCAGGTAAAATATAGGTCAAATTACCACAGGGCTATATACAGGAAAAAAAGGTAATAGATTTAGATTAAATTCCTTCTGATTATCTTTGGAACTCTTTACGGGTTTGTCATGATATACCTCTACCATACTATCCAGGGGGCGGGTTACGCCAGCTATATCCACATATGCTGATCATGAGCAGTTCAGCGAAGACACTACGCTCCTAACATTATACGCGCTTGCTGGAGAAGAGAGCGGTAGTTTTGTCACATTCCGACCGCATTTGTTTCATCTGGTACAAAAAAAGGTTTTTTTCCCGGTCATAACTTCAATCACGCTACCGGTTACGGACTCTGTTCTTGTGCGGGAATTATCAGCAAACGAGATGGTCCGCGCAGAGAACGAACTCTGGGTTCATTACCACCAGCAGAAAACCGACCTGACAACAGACCGGCTCTTTGCCGCATTTGCCGGGAATCGCCTGATTGGCGTTGCGCGATGCTCCCGTCACCCGGACGGTCTGGAGGTTGATGGCGTGTATGTTCTTGATGAATATCGCCGTAAAGGTTTTGCTCGTTCGATCATGATACAATTGATCGAAGAATGCGGGAGACAGGAGACTCTCTACATGCATGCGAAGATAGAACTGATGGACTTCTATGGGGGCATGGGATTTTTCCCCATCCCAGAGCCGGATCTCCCAAAGACCATCCGGGACCGGTTCAGTTTCTGTCTTGGCGATCTTAAGGGAATCGATGTCTGCCCTATGAAACGCGAACCGTCAGCAATCCGGACTGACCCCCATGCGGGTGTAGTGGGTGCAGAATGATCAGCCTTGTCTTTACTATTGCTGTTCTTATTTACCTGGTCGGTACTTTTGTACCGTTTGCCGGTGCGCTGCGGGATCACCGGCTCAAGCGCACCGTATCGCTTGGCTGTACGATCGCGGCATCCGTGATTCTCGCAGGACTCTCGCTGTTCATACTTATTACGAATATTCCGACTGCATTTACCGTATACCAGCCATTTGCTGCCTTTTCGATGAGTTTTTCGCTTGATCGTCTCGCAGCATTTTTCCTCCTCATCATTGGTATAGTTGCTGCCTGTGTCGCGCTCTACTCGACCGGATATATCGAACATCTCAAAGGAGGTAGTCGCCGCAACCTGCTCTGCGGCTGCATTAATCTCTTTGTACTGGCAATGACACTAGTTGTTACATCGGCAAACACGATCTCATTTTTAATCTTCTGGGAACTGATGGCAGCCAGTTCCTTTTTCCTCGTCATGTATGAATATACTGAAACAGAAACTAAAAAAGCCGGGATTTTTTATTTCGTGATGACCCACCTTTCGACGCTCTTTGTGATGTTTGGGTTCATCGCCCTTTATGCAGCGTCAGGTTCTTTTGCTATTGCCCCCCTGCATTCGGCAGATACCGCGCTCATCACCGTCGCGTTTCTCTCACTTTTTATCGGTTTCTCCATTAAAGCCGGCATCATCCCTTTCCATAAATGGCTGCCCTATGCTCATCCCGCAAGCCCCTCCCCGGTTTCGGCACTCATGTCCGGTGTGATGCTCAAAGTTGCCGTATATGGTCTTGTCCGTTTCATTCTTTCAGTTTTTACCCTTGATCTTGCATGGGGAGTACTCATCCTTATCGCCGGTATCGCATCAGCGGTGCTCGGCATAATGTACGCTTTAAAGGAGCACGATGTGAAAGGGATGCTCGCCTATTCAAGTATCGAAAATATCGGCATTATCTTTGTCGGCATCGGGCTGTATGTCATTTTCGTCGCTCTTAACTTTCCGCTCCTTGCCACCATCAGCCTGCTTGGTGCACTCTTCCACTCGCTCAACCATGCACTTTTCAAAAGCCTGCTCTTTATGACTGCAGGGTCGGTTGTGCATGCCACCCATACCCGGGACATTGAGAAGATGGGCGGACTTGCGTATCGCATGCCCTACACATCAGTATTGTTTTTTGTTGGTGCCATCTCGATTGCCGCCTTGCCGCCATTAAACGGGTTTGCAAGTGAACTCCTGATCTTTATTGCATTTTTCCAGTCTGTCGCAGTTGTCGATCCCCTCGTAAAGGTACTCCTGTTCATCTGCCTTGCGCTCTTTGCCCTGACAAGCGCCCTCTCCGCTGCCTGTTTTGTCAAAGCATTTGGTTCAATATTCCTCGCATTGCCCCGGTCTGATGAAAGTGCTGAAGCCTGTGAAGTGAGCTGGCCCATGATTACCGGGCCTGCAGTTCTTGCCGGAGCATGTGGTATTCTTGGTATCGGGGCATTCCAGATCCTCGCATTTGCAGGGTATACGCTTCCCATACCGGATATGTTCATGATAAGCATCCTGCTCCTCGTAATGGCCGCATTGGCATATGTGATCCTCTATTTTACCGCCTCGCANNATCTTTGCCGTCGATAACCGAATATACTGGTCACGGTTTTTCTGAACCGATTGTCACATTCTTCTCTGCCATATACCGTACAAAAAAAACCAGCAGCCTGACCTATTACGACCAGAACAACTGCCTCATTAAAGAAGGAACTGCAGATATACGGCTGATTAAATTCTTTGAAGAATACCTGTACCTCCCTATTGCACAGGTATCCACACGCGCTGCGGCGATTGTTGTACGGATGCAAAACGGCTGTCTGGATAGTTACATCCTCTATGTCTTTGTCACCGTTGTCGCGCTGATCCTCTTTTTGGGGGCATACGCATGATACCGGATTTTGCGTTATACTGCATGCTTAATACTCTCGCGGTGATCATCATCTCGCCGCTTTTTGTCAGCCTGATTAAAAAAGTGAAGGCATGGACACAGGGTAGGCAGGGCCCATCGGTTTTCCAGACGTATTATACACTCGCAAAACTGCTCAGCAAGGAAGTAATCTATTCCCGGAACGCTTCGTGGATCATGCGGGTGACACCGTATGTGAACATTGCGGCGATACTTACTGCATCATTGTTTGTACCGTTGATCTACGTAACGGACTCTGTTGGCGGTATCGGCAATATCATCCTGTTCCTGTACCTGCTCGTGCTCGCCCGGTTTTTTATGGCGCTTGCTGGTCTTGACGCAGGTTGTTCATTTGGCGGCATGGGAAGTTCACGGGAGATGAGCATCTCGGCAATTATCGAACCGACAACCATTATTGTTTTTGCAGCACTTGCATTTGTCTTTAAATCGCTCAACATTTTTGACATGGTGCTGGTATCATCTGCTACCGGGACACCGGTGACCCCGACCCTGATCCTGATCGGCATCTCCCTTTTCATCATCCTGATTGTCGAAACATCCCGTCTCCCGGTGGACAACCCGGAGACGCACCTTGAACTGACGATGATCCATGAGGGAATGATCCTTGAACAGTCCGGCCGCAACCTCGCGCTCATGGAATTGTCCGCTGCGATCAAACAGACGCTCCTTATGGCACTTATCATTAACCTCATTATTCCCTTTGGACTTGCCACGAGCCTCTCACTTGTCGCACTGGGCATCGCACTATGTGTGTTTGTGATCAAGGGCACAGTACTTGCTGGTGTCATCGGGCTCTTTGAATCATCGATGGCAAAGACACGGTTCTTCCGCTTGCCCAGCCTGTTTATTATGGGATTTTTCTTTTCAACACTTGTAATTATTATAGAGGTGTTTGCATGACCGACACGGCATATCTCGAAGCGGCAATCAAGATCCTGTTTGTCGGTGTAATTATTACCGCCGCGTACATCATCACCACCCGGAATCTCATCTCCCTCATACGCGTGTATGCACTCCAGTCGCTGGCGCTTGTCGGGATTGCATTGGCACTCTATGGACTCGAGGGTTCTTTGGTATTGTTAGGCATCGCCCTTGTTACATTCATCTCAAAAGTGCTCATCATCCCGTATTTCATCGCGACTATCCAGGAAAAGATCCGCATCAAACGGGATATTGACTTCCACTTCCTGAGCCCCACGAGTTCGCTCTTTATTTCACTAGGCCTGATGCTCGTGATCTATATCGTGCTTTCCCGCATTCTGGTGGAGATTCCCGTTAAGGGCAACCTCTTTTTCTTTGGTGCGGTCATCGGCATTTCTCTCATGCTGATGGGTATGATGGTCACGTTCAGCCGCAAAAAAGCCTTAACAAAGGTGCTTGGCTACCTTTCCATGGAAAACGGCGTCCTGCTCTTTGGACTGTTTGCAACAGAACTGCCGTTTATCATCGAATTTTTGATTATAATCGATCTGATCATCCTTGTGCTCCTGACCACTATTCTCACGGTAGGCATCGATTCAACGCTTGAGCAATATCATAACCGGCTCCACCGGTTCTATCTCTGGGATGAGAAAGGAGATGCGCCATGATACTGGTGACGTTTATCCTTGTCGCATTCCTTGCCCTTATCCTCATCGCGTTCAGCAGTACACACCGGCAGATGAATTGGGTCAGTATCGCACAGGCAGTCATCTATGCGGGGATTTCTCTCTTTGTTCTGCTCTGGCAGCAGGTACCGGTCAACGCATTCCTTGTCGGCAACGGATTTTTCATCATCGACCATCTCGGGTTGTATGAAGTCATTATCACAACAGTAATCTTTACCTGTTCCGCCATTTACGCCGGAGGATATGTCGAGAACCTGCTGTCAAGCGGAGAACTGGAAAAAGGGAGCCTCCGGTTGTTCTATGGCGCATGGTGCCTGCTCCAACTGGTGATCATCCTTGCATTCTTCTCGGACAACCTTGCCCTGTTCTGGATCTTT
>PNBP01000012.1 GCA_003136075.1 Methanoregula sp.
GAATTCTTTAAGGGGTAATGACAGTATAATACGATCCAGTACCGCAGTTTTTGCACAAAACTTTCCCGTCGACAACAACCTGACGGTTATCCATGATAAATTCCCCGCACGAACTGCACTTCTCCTTGGTATGGGGAAATCCCGGTATATCGTCTTTTGGGATTGAGATCCTGACCCGTTCTATCTTCAGAATCTCCGGTTCAGGAATCTCACCCAGAAGCTTGAGCATCTCCTTTTGTTCCAGCTTGTCATGAGTCGCTCGGTCTTTTTCATCGACTGCAACCCGTACTGCATTTCCCGTCGCTGTATCGACAAAGGTGGCGGCAAACTTACCATAGTCCCGGAACTTGAGATTCCGGTGGCCAAGGGAACACCCGGTGATTGCCTGCACTGCATCTGCCCCGCACCGGTCGATCTCCATGTAGACGATGAGGTTGCGGTTCTCGACATGGGGATTCATCCCCAGTTCCCGCAATCCCGCAATAGTCAGCCGCGTCCCGAGAACAATTCCGCCACAGACATGGCCGTGGAAGTCTTTTGCTTTCTTGAATAAGATCTCGTAATCGCTCATTTATCTCACCGTATCTCGAATGTATTGGTTATCACCAGACTGGTTCCACCTGCTGCAGGATGCAAACGAGGCCTTTTTCGTCCCGGATCCACAGGCGCCTGTCCATCCCTGTACTACACATGACAAGTCCGGCATACAGGATCACTTCTTATCGTTTTCATGAACTGCGCCCGGTTCCGGATAATCTGCGGAAGGCCATCGCGGACGATGTTTCCGAGACAGGTATCTGCCCGGTAACAGCAGGGAGCTACATCGCCGTTCGTCCGGACAAAAAGGGTCAGCCGTAAGAGCGGACAGGGATTTGTGTGGGAGGGAGGCAGCGTGACCGTACACCCGGTCTTTCTTGCGGCGGTTTTAATCCGGGAAAACAGATGTTTTTCGGTTTTAGCCTGAGTCTCCGTCCACGGAAAAGAGCGTTCGAAATTCACTACATCGACACCGCTTGTCATTGCCAGATCGAGTCCCTTCTCGATGCAATCGGGATTCCCCTCCATGAGCGCGATGTTGATGTACGTCTTCGGCAATTTTTGTTTCCTCGCGGCTCTTTCCTGGATAAACCCGGCAACATTCCCGGTAATTACCGGCGTGAATTGTTGAGCTTCGGGAAAACTGAACGCGATCGCGTCGAGGCCAGAGTCCAGGAGGGCTTTCGTTTTCCCGGGGAGCAGCGTTGCATTCGTAGTAAAATTCACTGAAAATTTCCTTTCCGTTGCATACCGGATCATCGCAGGGAGATCCGGGTGAAGGAGGGGTTCGCCCCACCCGTGCAGGGTCAGGTACCGGCTTCTGGATTTATTGATGATGTGCTGGAAATCGTCAAAAGAGATGTACTCCTCCGACCGGTTCAGCGACCTGCGCAGGCAGAACGGACAGTCAAGATTGCAGGCAGTCGTTGGTTCCAGCTGCAGGATCGGAGGTATCGCATAATTCTGCACGGACATTTCTGGTTACCGTGACATCAGGGATATGACACGGTCGAATGCCGAGCCAGATCCCTCACCGATTCCAATGAGAGCACTCATGCCTTTTCTCACACCATTGGAATTGAAAACGACGAACCCCATTATCATTCCAACGCCTATAAGGTGGGCCGCTGCGAGGCCGATCGCCGCATCAGGTAGAACTATTGGTGCACACATATGATTTCACCCCCCGAAAGTTGATTATATATAGTAAACATTTCAAGAAAGATAAACATTTCTCATTGTTCTCCACGAAAACCGGAAATATTTTTCCCGCCATACAGGTTCGTGAGCAGGACTATCCCGTACGCGGCAGTTGCAAAAAGAACTCCCCCTGTCGCAGCAACACAAAGAAGGACGGGGACGATGTCCGGCGATACGGGAAGCCTATCCGCGAACGTTACTCCCCAGAACAGCCAGAAATGCAGCATATAATACATATTTGCGATCGCACAGGCTGCAAGATATTTTACCGGGTACCGGTAACAAACGAACGCATAACAGAGTGCCAGTATGCCGATCACCGCGTAACCGAGCGGGAACTCTGTTGCGGCTGAGCCGTTTTCGCCAACCTTGGCAGCGCCGGTTACGAGCAGGAACAGGATGATGGCGCCGAGAACCGCCAGAAGCACCGGCATCACATTTTTCAAAGGAGATTTCTCGACAGGAAGGAGAGAAATTACTTCGATAATGATGGCTACGAATAACAGCACATCGAGAGTCTGGACAGTCGCGGTCTCACCAGCGGTGAGAAGATCTATTGCGATAACCAGCAGCGACATAACGACTGCGGTGCCGGGCTTTTTTACCAGGAGCAGCCCAAGAACGAGCCAGAAACAGAGAATGCCTCCGAACACCATTACCCCCGTACCGGGTCCCGGGAGATTCAGGACCCCATGGACAAGACCGGAAATAGTTCCACCTGGCAGAAGGTATTGAGGCCCGTACGTTCCCGAGAGAACCGCCAGCACTGAGAGCAGGGCAATGATCCCGAGTTCCCTGAAAGAAAAATAACTGGTGGATTTTTACCTGGCATCTGTCATGTGATAGTAACCTGTCAATGGTTCCTGAATGATCAATCGGGGGTTTATTTGTTCAGTCGGGCAAGGGGGCCTTCTCCCTGGTACGTCTGGAAGAGCAGGTACACACAATAAGCGAGTAATGCCATGACGGAACCGAAGACAAGTGCGAATGTAAGAAGCGGCGGGATGGCTGGTGTCACGGGAACCCAGCTTGCAAACCCGCTCTTCCCATTGAACAGCCAGGAGAAGGTGATGTAAAACATCTCAGCAAAACCTGCCCCGACAATATATTTCATTGGGTAGGAATAGCAGATCACGGCAAGGGCGATAGCAAGAATCCCGAGCACGGCGTACCCGAGCGGGAATACCGTCGCCGCTGCGCCGTTCTCTCCCATCTTGGCATTGCCTGTCAGCATCAGGGCGAGGGTAATGATGCCCATTAT
>PNBP01000056.1 GCA_003136075.1 Methanoregula sp.
GGTCAACCCCGCGGGCACACGGGACTGCGGCCGGCTCTCCATTATGGTCCAGACCTATGCGACCGTGCAGAAGTGCTTCAAACTCCCCCCCGAATGTTTCTCGCCCCAGCCTCAGGTCCATTCGATGGTGGTAAAGATCGTCCCCCGCCCGCCAATCTTCCCGGTCAATGACCGCAGGCTGTATGCCGATGTTGTCCGGGCGCTCTTCCNNAGACCGTGCGGAATTGCCTGAGGGGGTCGGTCGGCAGCATGCTTGAGAGGGAATGGGTTGACAGGGTTATAGTTGCCTTGCCGGAAGAGATCCTGAAGAGCCGGCCCGAGGAATTGTACTTAGAGGATTTTGCAACGATTGCGAATATCGGGTAGGGTTTCTGGTTCCACAGGTTACTGCTATTGGCTCTTTGAAATCCTATTTTATAAACTCCTTCATGATCTTAATCGCGCAGAACTCGCCGCACATTGTACACTCGGCATCACCGTCAGAANNTCTCAGCTGCGCTATCTTTGTATCCTCCGCTTCCCTGCCATACTTCACGGTATCCCCGATGTGTGCGGCAATCCTGAACGCAATCAGTCCCTCTTTTACCGCTGCGGGACTGGGAAGCCCGAGATGCTCGGCGGGAGTGATGTAGCACAGGTAGTCGGCCCCGGCAGCACTGGCAATACTGGCACCCGCAGCTCCTGCAATATGATCGTACCCGACCGCAATATCGGTGGGTAGCGGGCCGGCGACAAAAAGCGGGTATGCGGATTTTTTCTTATAAACCTTTACCAACGGTGCGATCCGATCGCNNAAGCTGCATGGGATCCTTTCTATCGTGGATGCACCCGCTCCGGGCGGTATTGCCGAGCGAGAGTACGATATCGTGCTTCCTGCAGATGGAGAGTACTTCATCGAAATGATCGATAAACGGATTCTCGCATTGGTTCATGAGCATGAACGCACTGGTTATCGAGCCGCCTTTTGACACCATGCCAAGAAGCCTCTTTCTCCTGCGAAGCTCTCCAAGCATCTGATGGCTGACGCCGTGGATGACAACCGAGCTGATGCCCAGTCCAGCCTGCATACGGAGTGTTTCCATGATGTCGTCGGCAGTCATCTGTTTCAGTCCGTTTTCTACTACGGCTTGGTAGATGGGAACGGTGGTCACGGGAAGGGTGGTATGGGAAAAGATCTCTTTTCGTATGGCATTGATCTCCCCGCCCATGGACAGANNGATGGTATCAGCACCGAATGTTTCTGCAATGACGGCTTTTTGTATCTCATCATCAAGGCAGACCCTGGAAGACGATGTGCCGAGATTGACGTTGACTTTGGTTGACAGGCCTTTTCCTATGCCGGTATATCGCCCCCCGCGCTGCATGATCACCGCGCTCCCCGCCGCTATCCTTTCGCGGAGTGCTTCAGGATCTATTCCTTCTTTCCGGGCTACTGCCCGCATTTGCGGTGTGATTGTTCCTTTCAGTGCCAGTTCTGCCTGAGTTTGCATGTTCCTCCCGTGTTGCGACGGTTTACCATCAATGTGAGTTTTTAAAGGATAAGGTTCCTGACTTTCGGTCTTTATACTGCCGGTGAGTTTATTTCAAAATGTTGTCACTTCTTCCGAAAGTAAACAAATATAGTTGGTTATCCGAAAGTACCATCTGTGAGAAAATACGATAGCGCACGATCACGATGATATGCTGGAANNCCGAATTCAGAAATAATCGCGATCGGGTGTGCGGTCTTGGGAGCGCTATTGATTATCCTGAGTGTCTATTGGTTTACCCGCACGCCATGCGAAACGAATGAGGCTGCTCGCTAAATTTCCGAACAATCTCACGTGATTCCCCGATGAGATCTGATCCTAAGGAGTGCTGGCCGGAGAATCCCTTTTCACCCGCTTCGTCCAACCTATTTCCCATCCATGATCTACGATCCCTCGCAGGTTTACCGGCCCGAGGCCGATACCTGTCTCCTCCTGGAAGCAGCGCTCGCGGAAGTGAAACCGGGCGACCGTGTTCTGGAAGTTGGGACCGGCTCTGGTCTCATTGCCTGCGAGATCGCTAAAATTGTTCCGGTCGTGGCGACTGATATCAACCCGCACGCGGCTGTGAGCGCCCGGAACTGTGGGGTCGAAGTGATTCGGACCGATCTTTTCGCGGGGATCTGCGGTATGTTCGATGTCATCCTCTTCAACCCCCCCTATCTCCCGACGCTGCCTGAAGAGAAGATCGATGACTGGCTCGAGTATGCACTTGACGGGGGCGAAAGCGGGCGCGTTGTCATCGAACGGTTCGCGGCGGAAGTAAACCGTATACTCTCTCCCTGCGGGAGAATCCTCCTTCTGGTCTCATCGTTAACGGACCCGGATGAGGTCCGGGATTTTTTTTCACAACAGGGCTTTTCTTCAGCAATTGCTGTTCGGGAGATTGTTGAGGATGAGGAACTCATTGTCCTGCGGATTATCCGGGCCCGGTAAAACGCCTCTGGTTCACCTGCGGAAGTACGAGATCATGACGATCAGGTTCGTGACGAAGATCAAGCCTGCCATCATCACGCCCT
>PNBP01000090.1 GCA_003136075.1 Methanoregula sp.
ATCCGCACCCTGCTCCTCACGTTCTTTTACCGGTATATGCTCAAGCTCATTGAAGCCGGCTATGTGTATATCGCACAGCCGCCCCTCTTCCGCATCTCAAAAGGAAAGGAGGAGGTTTACGTGTACAAAGAAGAGGAGATGCAAACCGTTTCTGCCGCCATGGGTGAGAAGGGTGTGAATGTCCAGCGGTACAAGGGTCTTGGTGAAATGAACGCCCAGCAGCTCTGGGATACGACCATGAGCCCCGAACACCGGGTCTTCAAACAGGTCACTATCGAAGATGCCCTCGAAGCAAACGAGATCTTCAAGACCCTGATGGGAAAGGATGTGGAGATACGCAAAAATTTCATCACCCGTCATGCAAAGGAGGTGACCAACCTTGACATCTGATACGCCGGACACTACCAGGGCACCCATAACCCACCGGGTCGAGCCGGTCAGCATCGAGCACGAGATGAAGACCTCCTACATCAACTACGCGATGAGTGTCATCATCGGCCGTGCGATCCCGGATGTCCGCGACGGGCTCAAACCGGTTCACCGGCGGTCGCTCTATGCGATGTGGGAGATGGGCAACACCAGTGACAAGCCCACGAAAAAGAGCGCACGTGTTGTCGGTGAAGTGATGGGTAAGTTCCATCCTCACGGCGACGCATCCATCTATGATACGATTGTGAAAATGGCCCAGCCCTTTTCGTACCGGCACATGCTCGTGCAGGGGCAGGGAAACTTCGGATCGGTTGATGGCGATGCAGCAGCAGCGAGCAGGTATACCGAAGTCCGGCTCTTCCCGTACGCAGAAGCGCTTCTTGACGATCTCGAGAAAGAGACGGTCTCGTTCATTCCTAATTATGATGAGTCGTTAAAAGAGCCAACTGTCCTCCCGGCAAAGATCCCCAACCTTCTCGTGAACGGAACGGATGGTATCGCTGTTGGTATGGCAACCAAGATGCCGCCGCACAACCTGCGGGAAGTCTGTTCTGCGGTTGTCGGGTATCTCGACAACCCGGATATCTCTATCGAAGACCTCCTGCGGCTCATGCCCGGCCCTGATTTCCCTACAGGTGGTGTCCTGATGGGTGTCGAGGGTGTGAAAAATGCCTACGCCACCGGGCAGGGCAGGCTTGTTGTCCGTGGTGTTGCCACGATTGAAGAATCCGAGGGTGGCAACAAAGGTGACCGCATCATTGTTACCGAACTCCCGTACCAGGTCAACAAGGCCCAGTGGATCACCGGGATCGCGGAGATGGTCAAGGATAAAAAAATCGATGGCATCAGCGATCTCCGGGATGAATCCGATAAGGATGGCATCCGTGTTGTCTTTGAACTCCGTAAAGGCACGATGTCCCCGGTGATCCTCAACACGCTCTATAAGCACACGGCTCTTGAATCCAGCTTCTCGGTAATCAACCTTGCGATTGTCGATAACCAGCCAAAAATTCTCAACCTGCACGGGCTTCTGTCCAACTTTGTCCACCACCGCATCGAAGTGATCCGGCGCCGGTCTGAATTCGACCTGAAAAAAGCACAGGAAAAAGTCCATATCTTAAATGGCCTGTTAATCGCACTCGGGGCTATTGACAAGATCATCGCTGCCATCCGAGGATCCGATACCGTTGATAATGCCCGCATGGCGCTGGTAACAGGATTCGGGCTTGACGAACCGCAGGCAAATGCGATCCTCCAGATGCAGCTGCGCCGCCTCGCCGCACTTGAACAACAGAAGATCAGCGACGAGAAGAAAGGGCTTGAAACAGAGATCAACCACCTTACGACAATTCTTTCTGACGAAGCAAACATCAAGGATGTAATCCGGCAGGAAACAAATGCGATCGCCCAAAAATTCGGTGACGCACGAAGGACCCAGATTGCCCTTGACACCAGCGATCTCTCAACCGAGGACCTCATTGAAGACAAGACGGTCCTTGTCTCGATCACGACCGCCAATTACATCAAGCGTACGGATCTTGATACGTACCGGCAGCAGCGCCGGGGAGGGCATGGCATCACCGGCATGACCACCAAAGAGGATGACGTCGTTGATTCAGTATTTAGTGCCAGTATGAAAGATTACCTGCTCTGCTTCACCAACCTCGGGCGTATCTACTGGCTGAAGGTGTACCAGATCCCAGAAAGCTCCCGTGTTGCGAAAGGAAAACCGATTGTCAACCTCCTCAACCTAAAAGAAGAGATCGTGACGAAAGTTATCCCCATCCGGGAATTCCGTGAAGACCGGTACCTCCTGTTCGCGACAAAGTTTGGGCAGGTCATCAAGATCCCGCAGATCGAATTTTCAAACCCCCGGTCGGTCGGCACCAATGCGATACGGCTCCGGGAAACTGACCAGCTTGTCGATGTGATTGCAACAGATGGATCCAAAGAGATCGTGCTCTCCACCCGGTTCGGGTACAGTCTCCGGTTCCATGAAGAGACGGTGCGCACGGTTGGCAGAAATGCGTCCGGAGTCAAGGGGATGAAACTCCGGGGCGAGGATACGATTGTTGCACTGACACTCGTTGAGAAAGATCATCTCCTCACCATATCTGATGTCGGGTTTGGCAAGCGGACAGAATTTGACGATTTCCGCGGGCATGGACGGGGTACTATGGGCGTCAGGAATATGCAGCTTGAACGGGATGCAGTCGTCATTGAATCACGAGCTGTTCTCGACAACGATGAGATCCTGGTCATGAGCGCTGAAGGCGTTGTCATGCGGACGCAGGTCAGCCAGATACGGATTATCGGGCGTGGAACCAAAGGAGTCCGGGTCATGCGGCTCGATGACAAAGACCGGGTTGTCGGGGTTGCGATTGTCCAGCCGGAATTGATCGAAAACGGGGAACCCGCACCAGCTGTGGAGAATGGCACTCCGGAATTACCGGAACCCAAAACACAAGATGATCATGATATTCCTGACGACCAGGAATAATCTTCT
This sequence comes from Methanoregula sp., assembly GCA_003136075.1. Classification (GTDB taxonomy): domain Archaea; phylum Halobacteriota; class Methanomicrobia; order Methanomicrobiales; family Methanospirillaceae; genus Methanoregula. The sequence continues at coordinate 2,936 of PNBP01000090.1, forward strand.
TTTTTTCATGAGCATGGTGTACTAGCAAAAAATTTTCATATAAACTGTTTTTTTATTTTTATGCTGCAGGGAATGCAGGTATTGGATGGATAATGAAGATGGGGGAGAATGTCTTCATACCCCTTTTTGTGGATCTCCGCCATACCTGACGGGGCTCCCCCGCGGGGGATCTAAAGAGAAGTATATTCTCCAAAATGAACATCGTTAACTCTCGTTGAAAATTAAAACTTCCCTGCCCTTAAAGACCCTGACGCGGGGGTAAACGTGACACCATAAAAATCAGAGTACCGTCTTTTAACCACCGACACTCTCATAAAAATTATGAAAACCCGTTTCCCGGGCAAAAAAGCATTTTTGTACCGGGCGTAAGATCGTTTACTGGTGAATGTATGTTCCGGAAAACATTTACGGTAACCTCACAGCGCGAAGGCGATATTATCAACATTACCGATGAGATCAAAAATGTCGTCCGTCAAAGCGGCATCAGTGTGGGTATTGTCCATCTCTTTGTGCAGCATTCGACCGCGGCGCTGACGACCATTGAATTTGAGCCCGGGGTACTTTCTGACCTGAAACGTGCCCTCTCTGTCCTTGCACCTGACGATATCTTTTATGCCCATAATACCCGGTGGGGTGATGGCAACGGCCGTTCCCATGTCAAAGCCGCACTGGTCGGCCCTTCGCTCACGCTCCCCATTGAAGGCGGCGACATTACCTGCGGGACATGGCAGCAGGTTGTTGTGCTGGAACTTGACGTGAATGCGGGGCGTGAACGCAGCGTGATATGTACGGTTATGGGGGAAAAAGACTGACCCGGGTTTTTTAACACTATTCTCCGGTATGCCCCGGTATTCATGGAACCGGGCACCGCGGAAAAGACCCGAAATTGCCGGAAAAGCCCCATGTGCCCGGTTATTTTTTAACATAGCCGTAGAGTGCTGCCGCAACGAGGATATACCCGCAGAGCCTGAGCAGCACGAATGTAATATCAGGAAAAAGGGATAATCCAAGCAGTGTATTGAGGTGCGAAAGCCCGAACATGCCAAATGCAATACCGATCAGAAGTGCATTGACATCATTGCTTTTACGGTACACCATATATCCAAGAATGAAAATCAGAATACACAGAATGAGATTAATAATCACAACCGGATCTGGAACCAGTAACATTTTTTTGTCACCAGTATCCCTGTCGTTATGGCAGATAATAAAACTTCACGTTTTTATAAAACGGTAAGCCCATCGTTGTACTATTCCGGTAAAAACCTGTTCGCTTCCTGATGCAAAACTCATTTAATACAAATCTGACAATTGTTGATGCATGAGCATGGCACTGAAGCGCCGGATCATCAGGAAATGTGCGGCACTGGATATTCCTCTCGTGGGGTTTGCTCCTGCTGACCGGTGGGATGCCCCATTGTTTGAACCGTGGGTGCCCCCGGAATTCCGGCCTCTGGAACTCTTTTTGGAAACTAAAACAGTCATCGTTATCGGGATCCCGGTGAGCCTGCCAGTAATTGATTCTGCACCGTCAATTCACTATCATGAGNNTAACGCTATCCTGACACCGGAGTACGGCCCACGGGTCCGTTTCACCTCAATACTCACATCGGCAGATTTGCCTCCTGACCCAATTAAGGAAAAACCACTGTGCACCCGGTGTATGAAATGTGCAGATGCCTGCCCGGTCCACGCAATCCCGTCAGAAAATTATCCTTCGGGACTGACCGACAAAAAAGCATGTGCCATACGATCAGAGGCGTTGTATAAGCGTTTTATATCTCCCTGCGGGTTATGCATCAAAGTCTGCCCGGTAGGAAATGACCGGGTACTGTTCAACCGCACGGATATGTCAATGTATGATGAGGAAAATCCGGCATTTGATGCTATCCACCGGTCATGGAAGCACACCCATTCCTATGGAGGGCGACAGCGGTGAAGAAAATCTTCTCTGTCTCTTCTACGGCATCCATGTGTGCATGACCGTTAAAAGGACCAGGAAAACTCTCTTCCTGGTTGTTTGATCCCGTTCCCGTTCACAAACCGGCGGCTGTTACATACTTTCACCCCCCGCCATCCTGATCCTTTTCCCTTATGTTATGCCAGTGATCCGGTGCCATGCGTATCGAACTGCAGAACAAGATGGTGCTCCAGCCGGGCACGTTCACTGCAGTGGTTGCCCCTGAAAAGACGATCATCAATCTTGTGAACACCAACCCTGACCTGCAGAGGTATCTCTCTCTTTTTGTGGGGGGCACCTCCTCGCGCATCCTGCCCGGCATTCACCGGACCGTAACCCGGTTTGAAGTCCAGCGGGCATTCACCGCACACCAGCTCTTCACGATCCTTACCGAATCGGCACATACGGTAATCCTTATCGAGCATGATCCAACGCTGTATGATCAGGCATGGGGGATGATTGCCCCCATTGCCGGAGCAATCGACGAATGCTCGCGGGATGCGCTGGTGATCCTCTATTCTCCTACGGCAGATCGGGCATTCTGTGCGCTGACACAAACAGCCAACCGGTTCTATTTCCTGTCACCCCTCCCAAAGTTTCCCGCAAACCGGCCCTCTCCGGGAATATCTCCTTATGGCGCATCCGCACCCTCTTCGTACCAGAGAACGCTGGGCGTCTGGTTGGCTGCATAAGGTCCTCTGCAAACAGGGTATTATGAAATAAAAAAGAAAAAAAGGAATTATCCTTCAACAATTTTTGTCAGGTTTTCCATAACGGTATCGACGGCTTTCCATGTCGGGGAGTCGGCATGGCGGAGGATATAGGGTCTGCCGGAATCGCCGGCTTTGACCATCTCGGGGTCAAGGGGGATTTTTCCCAGGTACGGAACATTGAAATCCTTTGCTGCTTTCTCGCCGCCACCGACCGAGAACAGGTTGATGGTCTCGCCGCAGTGGGGGCAGACCATGCCGCTCATATTCTCAATAATCCCGATAACCGGGAGGTCCAGTTTTTCCACAAACTTGATCGCCTTTACTGCATCAAGGACGGCGACATCCTGTGGCGTGGTGACGATGACTGCACCCCGCACATGGGGCGCGAGCTGGATAATCGAGAGCGCTTCATCTCCGGTGCCGGGCGGAAGATCGACAACGAGGTAGTCGAGAGATCCCCAGTTCACTTCTTCAAGGAACTGCTGGATAGCCACCATCTTCATCGGCCCGCGCCAGATGACAGGTGAACTTGTATCGGGAAGCAGAAAC
>PNBP01000148.1 GCA_003136075.1 Methanoregula sp.
AGAGGTCAATGTGACGCACGTGCCGGATGGTGAGGGTGGAGCACCCCCGGGCCGGTGAGGGGGGTCATGGCAGGGCGGTGGCAGGATGACGGGGGATCCTGGCCCCTGCCAGTGTTACGTACCCCTTCACTCTGATGCCGGAGAACGATGTTTCAGTAGATGCCGGGGGTACCAGATCGTGAAGACGATACCGGCAACAAGAACAAGGTACGTCAGGGGCGAAGCAATCCATCCGACAGCCTGCGGGGACGCGAAGGTGAGATAACTCAGGATGAGATTGATCACAAAGATTCCCCCCCAGACACCCGTCATCAGGACGTTTACCTGGATAAAAACCGGGTTTTCCCAGAGTTTCTGGTCCACCATCTCCCGTGCATACTGCAGGGTGAAGGGGGTTTTTGAAAGAATGGATCCGAAAGTGACCAGAGCGAGCGCTGCATAAATGAGCATTCCCATACCCGGGAGTATCCAGGTCATGTTTAGCAGGCCGACAGAGATGAACAGGGAACCGAACATCACGAGAGTTGCCCAGCTCAGGATCATGCCTTTTCTGAGATCTGAGAACCCGGTAATGATGGTGACAACCAGAACAGCACCGAGTGCAATAATAACGCTCGCTGCAAAAGTTCCTGTGAGTACGCCATAAACGATCAGGGGAACGAATCCCAGCAGAATCCCCGCGTTTTTCATCGTATCCACCGGAAAACCTCAGGTATCCCCGAGCACGGGCTTAAAGGGCTTGATCATATGATGTTTCATGTCGGCAAACATTTTTTTCCGGAACCCGGGAATCCGTGTCAACGGTACGAAAACGGCATTCAGGAGCCGGGTCTTCAGGTCAGCCTGCGGGAAATCAAACAAGCCATGTTCGCAATAGTACCGGTAGTCTGCCTGGAACACGAACCTCAGCCCCGCGCAGATGTTATCACGGAATATCTTGTGGCCGCCGACTGCGTAGAACGTATGCGGGGGGATGTACTCTGCTTCAGCAGCCCGCACGAGACGGGTTGCCATGCTGTCGAGCAGGGCATCGAGGTCCCCGGACTCCTGAACTTCATCAGTTACAAATTGCGCATGACAGTTGCCATTGTCCACCCAAGCGGCGAGTGCTTCCCTGAGGGAAGGGATCTGTCCCAAGGGACCTGCGATAACAAAACCAATCTGTTTGCCCTCAAGACCCGGGGTATGCCCCTTGAAAAAACTCCGGTCGAAAAACTGCTTCCATGCTGACGAGAGGTACCGGTCGTGCACCGAACCTGCAATAATAATGATATCCGCCGGCACCAGTTTGTTCTTGAAAAAGTCAACATAACCGTCGGTATAGATGCAGGTATTGTCATAACCGCACTGGCAGCACCCGAGACAGCCTCCCCTGATGTCGAGTTCATGGAGATTGATCATTTCAACCGGGCCGGAAAAACCGGTGCGGATCCGGCTGGTCATTGCCGTAAGGTTGGGCGAATTGCCGTTATCGTCCGTGAGAATGACCACTTTTTTTGTTCCGGCCTGAACGGTTTTTTGATCCTTTCCCGTGATATAGGCAAAGGTAGACCGGACGAGAGGAGAGGTCTCCCGCTGGACGGGGATCTTTTCCTCCACTGCGGATAAGACAAGGGATGCAAATTTTTCCAGGCGTTTGCGTTCTTCTTCCACTAAAAGATCCCTCATTTCCGCGGAATAAAACCCGAGGTACTTCATGTCGAGGTCGTCGCAGATTGCGTGGATGTAGGCGTGGGCGATCTGGTCGAAGAAATGGATGGAGGTCGAGAGTGATGCGGCATATTTCCCGCAAAATGCATCCTGTGCCCCGCGCTCAGCGATAAGTTCAATGAACCGCTTGTACTGGGCGCAGACGAGCAGGAAATAGAGCGGGAATGCCCAGAAGACAAGGTCTGCAGACCGGACACTCGCAGTCATCTTGTTCCAGACTGCTGTATCCTTTTCGATTTTTTTAATCTCCTGCGCCACATTGAGAATTTCATACTCATGGCCCGGGAATTTTTTCCGGATGTACGCAACGTACTGCATCGTGACGTTGATATCGCCCTTCGGGCTGCCGTTCAGTACAACAATTTTCATGATTTTCTCCCCTTATTCTTCCGGCCTGTTTGCGCTGTCCAGGATCCGGCGTGCAAATTCCTGGAGGGCGTCGGCTTTCACGAGCGCAATACCGCGTTCCACATCGCCGAGCACCAGCAGGATATCTCCCGGCTTGATGTCGAAGATCTCCCGGGCTTCCTTGGGGATGACAACCTGTCCGCGTTCACCGACCTTCACGCTGCCGAAGAGGTGCTTGGTCTTCTCTGTCCGTGGTGCAACCATGTCGCTCACCAGATCTTCTTTACTGAATTTCGTACTTTTCATACTTATCATATTTGTATGATTAATCATATTTAATAATATGTATCAGTTGGGGATGCCGAGGACCTGCTTTATCAGATCCGAATCCTGGCCCTGCAGGGCCCCGGATTACCCCTCCGGACACCACTTTTCCAGGATCACTTGCAAAAACAGGTACAATTTTACACAGTTTTTCAAAAAATGTCATTTCCTCGTGATTCTAGGCAAATGGAGCATTTTCTGTGGCGTTGCAAAACGCTAATGTACGCTTTTGGGAGGCAAAACCCGAAGGGGCCGGGGGGTAGGAGGGTCAGGGAGAAAAAAAGGGCTGTTTTGGGGATCGGTTATTCCAGCCCGGGACCTCATGAGACCTGCCAGTCCACAAACCCGGTTCTCCGTCGGAGACATCTTATTCATGAAGAGTCCCTGGTCTCAATTTAGTGCCAAATTCGCTGAATTTCGGCACACGAATTCCAGGAAACTCCAAAATGTGCCCCGTTTGGCGGAATTCGACATTTTTCGGGCTCTGAAATGTACGCTAATAGCGGCTTTTGGTGGGCGGATCTCTGTTGAGATGACCTAAAGTAGGTATGAAAGGGTAAAAAGGGGTGTTTTGGAGGCATGAGTTGCTCACGTTTACTTCGGCTTTCGGCGGAAAATTTGGGGAGGTCGGGATGGCTGCGATACTGGCCGGTGTGTTTGCGCTACCGCCCGGGATTTTCCTGGCGGGGCGGGTAGAAATTACCCTGGCCTTCATTGGTGCTGCAGTCCTATTCCTGCCGCTGTTTGTGTTCATACCTAAAATTATGCACCAGACCATGAATGCAGACACCGATGCGGCGATCGAAGCGTTCGGGAAGAACGAGCCGGTGAAGAGAGTGTTCTGGACCCTGTTCGTGGTGCTGGCCCGGGTTGTGGACCCGGTTACAGCTCAGCAGGTTGTGGGGATTATTACAGGGATGACCTGACAAAGTATTGGGGTAATTCTGGCTCTGGAGAAAACCTCCCATTGCAATAGTAAACAGCTCGCAATCACCTTTTTTTTAGAATAAATTCCAGGACCAGCATAATTACAAAAACAACGATTGGCAAGAGTGTGGAAAGAGGGGAAGATTGAGTGGGAGTGGGAGAGGGTGTGGAGGAAAACGTTGCGGTTGCATCGAATGTCGGACTTGGAGTAATTTTGCTTTCCTGATTAACATAAAAAAATACTGGTGCAGGATCCTGAGATACCAAAGAACCGACATAGACAACATATTTGCCGGGTATTGCTTTTTCGAACGTGGGTGTTGGATTGGATGATTCTGAAGAGGATTCATTGTTCATTTCCCATCGGGAGGGTATGATTTCAGCAGACCAGATATTGACCCCATTCTCGCCGGCCTTTATGGATATATTTGACCTGTAAAAAGATACTCCCCATCCTGCAGGGTTAAAATCGGCCCATCCGATGAAAAGGGTGAGAGAGTCATTCGAATCTGGCAAACTTGTTGTCCCGTTAATGAAGAACACGTCCCCGACCGTATGGTTCCCGACAGGATCAATTTTGATAAATAGGGTTGGAGTCGGTGAAATTGTTGAATTAGTGTCAGAACCTGCTGTTAATACATCGAATACCTGGAACTGGCTTATATTACCGTCCGTTGATAATTCGACTGTCACAAAATAACTATCGGGACGTGCATCATGAGTTGGATTCTTTCCGGGTCCATGGAAATTCAACCATCCGGTGGTTGTCGGAACATTACATGACCAGAAATTAATGTCTTTTTTTCCCCGCTGGATGGGAATGGTTGATTGGAAGCTGGAACCGACTCCGGCAGGATTAAAAATTGTTGGCGTAATCACAATATGAAGTGCATCAATCACTGGGGGCAAATTTGTCGTGCCTTTAATAACGAAAACTTCGCCAATGGCGTGGTTCCCAATAGGATCAATAGTAATGAACGGAGTTGTGTTGTGAGTTACATTCGCGTCAGCACTTACTAACGGAACCATTATTATCGCCACAAAGAGGAGGGCAAGAAACAAACGTCCCAATACTCGCATCGTAATATTATATTATTATATCAGATTCTAAATCAATCGATTAAATTTCACATCCGTAGAATTGCTTATTTTCATTTCGAAAAAAAAGCATTTCTCCAGGACCATAATTTTTAACATTTTTATATTTCAATACATTAATTTGCGGACTTGCGAAATATCATTTTCATGCGGACTGTCTTTTTAATCGTGGGATTGTTGATGTGTACACTCTTGATTATCGGATGCGTGCAACCAAATTCTTCCGTTGTGGAGAAAACTCCGATTTTCGTCACGACCTCCAAAGATACTCCGATACCGACAACCTCTCCGGAAATAACTCCCCGATACCACACTGGTGACATTGTCGATGGGACGCAGAATATCGACAGGACACCTCACTTAATTATCCTCGATTACAACAAGACATCCGGGGAATATGATTATGACATCATTTTCCGAAATGCGAATAAAAGCTGGGGATACCGGATTTACCCGGAACACAGATATATGCCCGTGGCCACATTCGAAAAGAATGCTTCATACCTCCTCACACACATCAATCTGACGGATCTGGCGACGTGGTTCCCGAGCAAGGAAATTTTTGAGAAAACACGGTGAAAAACATGGAAAAGAATGAAACTGGAACCAAAAATCCCCAGGCAGTACGATCCCTCGTGGTCGTATTCTCGTACCACCACAACAATACGGAAAAGATCGCGAACGCCTGTGCAAAGGTCCTTGGTGCTCAGGTAAAAACGCCCCGGCAGGTCAGGCCCGAAGAGGTCGCCGGGTATGACCTCGTCGGCTTTGGCTCGGGGATCTACAGTGCGACATTCGACCCATCCGTCCTTGACCTTGCTGACCGGCTGCCACAGGCTGCGGGAAAGAAAGTCTTCCTCTTCTCTACTTACGGGGCCCCGGCTGCTTTTGTTGGCAGGGATTTTGTTAAGAATAACCATTCGCAGATCCGGGAAAAACTGAAGGCGAAAGGGTACACGGTTATCGGTGAATTCGGATGTGCGGGATGGAATACGAACAGTTTATTAAAATATTTCGGGGGTCTTAACAAGGGGAAGCCCGATGCCGAAGACCTCATGAATGCGGAAGCGTTTGCCCGGGACATGATGAAGAAAGCCCGGGGCTAAGTGGCCATCACTAAAGGAACATGATAACAAAACCTGGCAAAGTATCGGACCCGACTACCATTCGGGCGGATGATTACGGGGATGGGGGAGGCGTGCGACAGGATGCACAGGTGGATAATGTGGTGTGAAATTTTTTAACTTATGATTATTGTACTTTTTCACGATCCAACAATTTTTCATGCGTAAATCCCGCTGAGAGCCGGATTTCCAGAAGTGTTAATGCGGTTGCCATGCAAGTCTGGTTCGTGATATCATGGCAGATGAACACAAATCTTTGAGAGATCCCAATTCCCCGTTTCCCATGAGTTTCCCGACGCGGATACTCCTCTATGCCGCAATAGAACTTACCGTTATTAATCTGATCGTGTTTTATTGGCATGAAAATTTACCATTAAGTCTTGTTCTTCCGGTAATTATCATTGAAATAGTGGTGTTAGCGGTATCCATTGCATTCTGGATTTCTCCCTATAATCTTAAATGGTAAAGTGGTCTGTGTTTTGAGGGGAGGGTATATGCCGGGGAAGGAGGAGACCTGCATTCCCTGGGTCAGATCCGGCCCCTCTACGGCCCCGGATTACCTATCCGGACACCCTATTTCCGGAATTATTGCAAAAAACCGCACCACTTTTACACACTTTTTCTAAAATCGGAGTTTCCGCACCATTTACGCCAATCTGACAACTTTGCGTGGCGCTGTAGAACGCTAATGTACGCTTTTGGGAGGCGAAACCCGAAGGGGCTGGGGGTGTAGGAGGGGTAATGTGAAAAGAAGGGCTATTTTGGAGATCGGTTATTTGTGGCCCAGGACCCTTGAGAGACTTTCCCTTTCGCAAATCCGTGTCTCTGTCGGAGATCTATTCCGCCGGATGATGACATCTTTATGGTATTTCTACAAAGGAGACCAATTATTATAAAAAAACGCGAATATCTCATATGCGGCTACCATCCCGGTCAATAAAAAAACAGGTAACAATTACCGCACGCTTCCATTTTCTCAGGATCAGCCAATCCGGCAATTCCCCTGAGCCGCACTATCGGGTTGTATTCAGATCGCAATTAAAAAAAAGGAAACATGTGTATGACAAAAAAACCTGTCTGGCTCTTTGACGAGATGAAATGCTCCGGTGTTGATTTTTCCTGTGTGGAGGAAGTGGCTGCATATGACTCCATGCACCAGAAGCTTCGCGATTATGCCAGGACAAGCGAAGCAATCATCCGCCGCTTATCACTGGATTCTGCCAGCACGGTAATCGATCTCGGGTGTGGCACGGGCGCATTTGCCCTTCACGCTGCACATAAATGTCGCACCATATACGCCGTTGACGTTTCTGAAGCAATGCTTGAGTACTGTAAAAAACAGGCAGAACACAAAGGCATCAGCAACATTATGTATTGCCACAGTGGTCTGCTCACGTATGAGCACAGCGGTGAACCGGCAGATGCCGCTGTCTGCTTTGCCGTGCTCCACCATCTTCCGGACTTCTGGAAACAGGTTGCTCTCAAACGGTGTTTTGGCATGCTCAAACCCGGAGGCCGGCTCATGTTATTCGATATTGTGTTTCCCTCAGGGACAGATTCCTTAGAAGAGGTAATCGATGCGTGGATCAATTCTGTCGGGACAATGGCCAATGACCGGCTGGCACAAGAAGGCATTATTCATGTCAGGAATGAGTTCAGTACCTATGACTGGATTATGGAAGGATTGATCAAACGGAGTGGATTTGATATCAGCTCCGCAGAATACAGCAACGGTGTTCAGGCAACCTATGTATGCACGAAGAGATAACAACAACTTTTTTGTTAAAGGAGTATGCAGGAGACTCAATCCCGGATCTTTTTTTTTGCCCGGGGGCTGGCCGGGTCCCGTATTGCAGTACAGCTGTTGGCCGGTGGGGCTGGGGGTGGCCCAGGTTTCCCATAACGCTATAGCCCTGATGAGGATAAATGAGATGGATGCAGGGGCAGGACGTGCAACCCGGATACACGCACAAATCTGAAAGGGAATGTATAATACAACCGGATATAACAACCAACTGGTACCATAAAAGGGGAACCGGATGAACAGGTGGCACAAATTATGCACAGGAAAGGATGCGAGCCTTTTCTGTCTCTTTTCTCTCATCGTTATCTCATTGGTCCTTTTAGGAGGCTGCACATCTACCAGGGATCTCACCGAAAACCAGTCAGCGGGTCAGGCTGCCCGTGTAAATGATATAACTGGCAGTAACACTACCCTCAGTCTCACCGTCCCTGCCCGGTCTGACAGCCTGTATGATTACCGGGCCGGACTGGCAGAACTGCCTGAGATCAGGAGCGGGGATATGGACCCGGCAACGGCTGCCCGGTACAGGGCACTTATCGATACGCTCAATACAAAAGATCCGGGCGCTGCGCGGTGGGCGGTCGGCATGGGACTCTTTGCAGAGGACCGGAAGATCTCCGATGCGGAAAATAAGTTTGTGGATGCAGTTGTGAAAAAAGATGACCCCTTGCGCATACTGGTCACAAAATGGGCAATGGACGGGATTGGCGACAGTGAAGCCGGATGGGCCGCAGAAGCCTCATTTCCCGCCGGGGAGTACGGCTACCTTACCGACGACATGCAGGTAATCGAATCGGTGAAAGGCCCGGTCGACCCGAAGGCAAAGGAGGCATTAAAGGCCATCATCAGGGCGGCGGACAGCGACTACGAGCTGAGGAAGGGGCTTTACCTTATCGATGAGTACGGCGTCCCCGACAAGACCTGTTTTACCTATCCCGTCCCCGCGTACAACACCCAGCTCAGTGTCCTGCTGGACCTCCTGAACACCTCAGACATCTCACCCGGATACTACCGGGTTGCCCTGGCTGCCGGCATCGATTACGGGGCCGTGGAGACAATTGGCGATGCGGGCGTCCGGGCATACCTTCCGGGCTACGTGAAGGATCAGGTCGGCTATACGGTTGAGACGGACCGGCTGCTCAAAGGGCGAGGGGTCAGCTGGCAGGCCGCGGATTACCCCCTTGATGCGGATATTATTCTCCTGTGGGGAGCGGCAGGGACGATGCGCCCCTATCTTTACACCAGCAACACAGAGAAGTACCCGCCGGATTACCAGCCATGGAAACACCCCTCGTGGGAGAGCGAGTTCTATCACAGCCCGATGGAGATCGCGGATTTTGAGTGGAGTTTTGTCTCCCTCAAGACCTTACAGGAGATGCGTGACGAGATGGTGCAACATGGTATCCCCCCGACCCTGACAGAGTATATCGCTGCCGG
>PNBP01000117.1 GCA_003136075.1 Methanoregula sp.
CGGACATTTGACCGACGGGCAGATGAGATCAAGAACTCCACCCAATAACCTGATTATTTATGGCAAGTACCTACAAATGCGCCCGGTGTAAGCAAAAGGTTGAGATCGATGTCAATGTCCGATGTCCCTACTGCGGTCACCGTATCCTCTTTAAGGAGCGTGGCGCCGCAATAAAAGAACTCAAGGCACGGTAACCCCTTTACCGGGAACCGGCCATGAGCCTGTTTTTATAGTTTATTTCCCATCAGGTACAAGAGGGATTCTTAGTGCCGCAGCACGAAGCACTTTTCCGGTTTACGAGCATTCATGCGCCGATGATCTATGCAGCGCTCGCTCCTGAACTTACTGACGAAGTGAACCCCCGTTCAACTACCCGTTGCTGGCTTGAAGGCACCGATACGCTTGTGATGCGGGTGGAAGCACAGGATATTGCTGCACTGCGTGCGGCGCTCAACATGTCACTCCGTCTGGTCAATGTGGCCGATGAGATGCAGCAGATTGCCCGGTAACCATTACTTTTGTTTTTGGTTCTCTGCGTTCCGGGCCCGGCACGCTCGTGAAAAAATGCATTTAACATTCTGTAGCATCGTTCTCTCTGGGGGATTTTATCCGATATGATACTCCATTCCCGTGCCGGAGAGCATCCCATCGGAATCATTTAATCGATATGGACTACCATATAGATCAGGAGAAGCATTATGCAGAATATTTCACCAAAAGTCCAGAACCAGCTGGGGATGCTCCAGCAGATCCAGCAACAGCTCCAGACGATCCTCTCACAGAAGAGCCAGTACGAAATGGCCGTGCGTGAGGCAAACCGGGCTCAGGAAGAGATCAAGGACGCCGCTGAAAATTCCCTGATGTATATGAGTGTTGGCAGCATCATGGTCCAGAAAAACAAGGCTGTTGTCTCCGAAAAACTTACCGAGAAAGTGGAGACACTTGAACTCCGGATCAAGTCCCTTGAAAAACAGGAAAAGATGCTCCAGGGAAAGTTTGAGCAGCTGCAGGCCCAGATTAAATCCGCTATCGAGGGCAAGAGCGCTCCCGATGCATCATAAGACCTTTTTTCCTCACATTTGTTCGTAATCGGGCGGGACAATAACAAAAACCTTTAGGGATTCCGATAAACTGCTTTGTATGGCGAGCGGGCGGAAAAACGAAGAAGCCGGATCATTTCATTATTTTTTAGCGATCAAGATTGCAGCCGATCACGCAGCACGTGCACATAAACGACAACTGGCAAAGGATCGTAAAACACCTTTCATCACTCATCCCGCAAAAGTGGCAGGCCTTGTCGGCACCTATGGCGGTACGCATGTCGGTGTGATCTCTGCATGGCTGCATGATATCATCGAGGATTGCGACGATTACTGGATTTCCCAGACCTATAATCTGATCAATGAACTGCCCCTTGTTCAAAAGGATAGAAAAGAGATTCGCATTATTGTTGACGCGCTCACCAAGAAAAAGGCCATGAAAACAAAGTCAGACCGGCTTTCTGACAGCCTTGATCGGATCCTTCTTGCCCCTCCTGAAGCAACGCTTGTCAAGATCTGTGATCGCATTGATAACCTGCTGGACCTGGCAAACCGGAACGGCCAGTTCAGGAAGCGGTATCTTGCATCCACCGATGATATTATTACCCGGCTATCGACGCGTGCAGAAAAGTTCGGCTATGATGACGCACTTTCCGGGCTTAAACTAATCCGGAAAATACCAAAAAAGAAAGAATAGCGGGATTATATCCTGCTGGTCAGGTTGATTGCATTTACCAGTGCGTCAACTGAAGCAAGAACAATGTCATCCCCGCTCCCGCTGGCATCAAAGGTATGCCCGTGTTCGTCTTCTACCGCGATCGTCACGTGGCACATCGCATCGGAACCGCCGCTGATCGCTTCAATGTTGAATTCCTTGAGCTGAATGCGTGCCGGTATGATGCCAAATATGGCTTTGAGCGCTGCGTCCACCGGACCGTTGCCGACGCTTGAGAACACGTGTTTATCCCCGTTGACCGTTGCCTGAACACTTGCTGTCGGGATAACATGGTTTCCGGTCATGATTGCAATGTCCTGTATCTCCAGCATCTTGTGGTTGAGCTCGATGCCCATGACACTTTCTGCGATCTCGTAGAGATCGGCGTCCGTCACCCGTTTGCCCTTGTTCGCGATCGCTTTTACCCGCTCGACGATGGTGTCCAGCTGGGTGTTGGCAGGTTCGATATGAACATCGCGGAGCATCTGCTGGACCGCATGCCTTCCCACGTGTTTTCCCAGCGTCAGCCTGCGCCGGTGTCCCACCATCTCCGGTGTCATGATGCCCGGTTCAAAGGTGGCGGAGCACTGGAGCACACCCTGTGTATGGATGCCGCTTTCGTGGGAGAAGACGTTCTCGCCAACGACCGGTTGCGTGGGCGGGATGCCAATGCCCGAGAACCGTGAAACAAGGCGCGAGGTCTCTACCAGCCGCTCCTTTGCAATCCCGGTCTTTACCTGGTAGATCGATTCGAGGATCATCACGGTCTGTGCGAGATCAGCATTTCCCGCACGTTCTCCCAGCCCGTTGACGGTGACCTGCACCTGCGAGGCTCCCGCTTCAACAGCGGCTATGGTGTTTGCGACGGCAAGCCCGAAATCGTTGTGGCAGTGCACATCGAGCGGGCAGTCAACATTACGGGCAATTTTGCCTACCAGTGCCTTCATTCCGGAGGGGGACATGACACCCACAGTGTCGGGAATGTTGATGATCGTTGCTCCTGCATCAGCTGCGGCCTGGCATACCTCGATGAGGTAATCCCCGACGGTGCGTGTTGCATCCATGGGTGAGAACATGCACAGGTCAACATGGCTGCGGACATACCGGATGATATCACTGGTAATCGCAAGCACTTCTTTTTGACTCTTTTTAATCGTGTTCTCCCGCTGGATATCTGAAGTGGGGATGAAGACGTGAACCATGTCGACATTGCAGTCAAGACATGCGTCAACATCCGCCTTTACGGATCGGGCGAGTCCGCAGATATTCGCCTTGAGATTCTGTTTTTTAATAGCAGCGACGGTCTCTTTCTCGGCTTTTGACGATGCAGGGAATCCTGCTTCGATGATATGGACACCGATGTCAGAGAGCTGACGTGCAATCTCAAGTTTCTGTTCAAACGTGAAAGCTATCCCCGGGGTCTGT
>PNBP01000108.1 GCA_003136075.1 Methanoregula sp.
CCTCCTCATTATTGTATAAACTTAGTGAATGACGGGAAATTTGAGGAGTTCAACAAAGCCGAATTTTTGTTAAATTTGTTACAAACAAAAAATAGGGATCTTTTTAGAAATTCTGATCCGGCTCCCCGGCGGTTTCAAGGGGAATTATTTCCCCGATATCTTCCACTTCGTCCTCCGTGCACCAGACGATGATGATGGTGTCGACACCGATTACCTCCTGGTTATACTCATCAACCGTTGAACCCGGAGACATTACAACCTGGCTGACCAGCGCCCCTCCCTTAAACCCATAGAGCCTGCGGAAAGCCCAGGGTTTTTCAAGGATTACCGCCCGCTCATAGTAGACTTCCTGTGCCAGCTGGTGCGTACAGAAAATCCCATGTTCTATTTCAAACAGGGTTTCGCGGGTATAGCGCCGGATATACCAGCGCAGTTCTGAGGCGAGCGACAAGGCGCTCCCAAGGGTCGCAACCGTGATTGACACACCGCACGGCAGTTTTTTCGGGTGATAAAAACGCAGGATAAGCCGGCTTGTTTCAGAGGTAAAAAGAGTATGGTGGAGATCGATGCCTTCCCGCTGGATGAAAAGAATATTCATAGGGGATCTCCAAATCCCTGAAATCCGGACACCTGTAGCGTGCCCGTTCAGGTATACATACGTGTATCGGCAACGGTTTCGGCTTTGACCTTGCTGATTGCTTCCAGAAAGTCGGACATCTCGATCGCCGTTGCATCCTTCCGTACCGCTCTCATCCCTGCTTCACGGCAGATAGCCTGCAGTTCTGCACCGGTTGCGTTTTCCGTCTTTGTAGCGATGGATTCAAGATGCACGTTGTTTAAGTTCATCATTCTCGAATGGATCTTTAAAATCTCCAGCCGTGCAGTCTGATCGGGTAACGGGATCTGGATCAACCGGTCAAACCGGCCGGGCCGCANNCGCAGCAGCGCCGGGTCGAGCATGTCCACGCGGTTGGTTGCCGCCATGATCCGGATATCGCCACGGTTATCAAACCCGTCCATCTCGGCAAGGAGCTGCATGAGTGTCCGCTGGACCTCTGCACTTCCGGAAGTTCCGTCATTTGTCCGCATGCTGCCAACGGCATCGATCTCATCGATAAACACAATCGCCGGAGCACGTTCACGGGCAAGGACAAAAAGTTCACGGACAAGTCCCGCACCTTCACCGATAAATTTGTGGACCAGTTCGCTGCCGGACATGCGGATGAAGGTTGCCTTGGCTTCGTGGGCGACTGCTTTTGCGATCAGCGTTTTACCGGTTCCCGGTGAACCGTAGAGCAGGATACCTTTTGGGGGTTCGACCCCGACACGTTTGAAGATCTCGGGTTTGGTCAGCGGGTATTCCACGGCTTCCCTCACCTCGTTGATCTGGTCAGTGAGACCGCCAATCTGGGAGTACGAAATTTCCGGGGATTCTTCAAGCTCCATGACACGGACACGGGAATCGTATACATTGCCGATGACTTTGACTATTGAGAGCGCGTTATTGACAGCAACTTTTACGCCGGGTTTCAAGAGCGGGCGGAGTTCTTCGGACGGGTGGGTCAGATACTCCTGGTTGTTCCCCTGCTGGCGGAGGTAGACCTCGCCATTTTCCAGCGTATCCACAACGACGGCAACAAACAGCGGCATACGTTTCAGCTGGTTGTTTTCCCGTTTCAGCTGGGAATTCTCCTTCTGGAGATCTTCCGTTTTGACTTTGAGGTCAAGGAGCGCTGCCTCGAGCTCATTGAGCTGTAACTGGTATTTGAGCTCGGTCTGAGGCATGGCGTTATTGACGGCAGTCTCTTCCATATTAATCTTATATCTTAACTTTCAACCATTTATGTGGTGTGATTATGCTCATCAAAGGTCGCGGTATTTCAAGAGGGGTGGGAAAAGGGATGTTACTCGTCAGTCCTGCTCCGGTCTCGTTTTTGTCGGGTGTGGACCCGGACACCGGCTGTATTGTGGAAAAGGGGCATCCTCTAGAAGGTACCAGCATTGCCGGGAAAGTCCTGGCATTTCCCTATGGTAAAGGATCAACGGTGGGATCCTATGTGCTGTATGCACTGAGCCGGAATGGTCATGCACCGGCAGCCATCATTAATGCCGAGGCCGAAACTATCATTGCGACGGGTGCAATTATCAGTACTATCCCGATGATTGACCGGATTGAAATCCCCTTGTCCCGCTTGAAAAACGATACCCCCGTCACGGTGAACGGCGATACAGGCGAACTGGAATACGATGGCTCTTTAACAGGATGAGTAATTGAAATGGCTCTTCGCTGTTCTGTGTGGGTAAACCCGGATCCCGGTAAACAAGTTGATGGGGGCTAATGCCCCCAAACCCCCGTACGATGGACTCCGCCGCCCCCGATGGGACGCCCCCGCGGCGGCTCAACCAACACAATGGAAGATTAATTCATCGTTTATCTTACCCACATGAAATAAAGAAGAGCCATTGAAATTTAAAGATCGCAACCATCAAATATCTCTCTCCCTCATGTTCTGGTATTATGAAGACAAACATGATCATCTCTGTCCTTATTTGTCTCTGTGCAATCGCTGCTTTTGCCGGGTGTACGAACTCTTCCGGCACGCAATCTACCGGTATGTCCGGGACAAGTGGCTCTGCACCCCCCACATCTGGTGCAAGCCTGACTCCCGGCCCGACTGATGTGATGCCCGCAAACATTGCCGTGGTTGTGGATGTCGCGGAAAAGGAGTATACCGGCACGATTCCTGTCACGTTCCAGGGGGGGCAGGGGCAGGTTAATGTTAAAAGAATCGACGTCAAATTGACCCGGACAGATGGAACCACCCAGTCCCTTACACTAGGCTCCAACAAGGGGGATTATGTTAATCTCGATGGGACGAGAGGATCGGGATCCCTTGAGGGCCAACCCGATCGCGTTGAGGTATGGGTAACGATGAACAATGGCCAGACCTATAAAACAGTGGATGTTATCCGGAATTACCGCTCCCGGCAATAAGCCAAAACACACAAAATATTCCCTTATTATTTTTTCATATGCGGTTTTTTCATCATGCAGGTAAACTGGCGGTCTATCCATACAGCACAAAATTCGTTTGCAGTATTGTCTGCCGCATGTGAAGCAAGCGGCTTTCCCCTCCATCCGGTTAACGCATCTGCCAACGATATCACCTGCTATTCCTTAAATTCCTTAAATGAACCGTTGTTCCGGGAGGAAATTTTGCAGGCAGATTGTATTACCATTATCGGCGGACCACACGCTGCAGCGTGTTATGCGGATCTGGCAGGTTACGCGGATTATGTGGTTGTGGGCGAAGGAGAATTCACTCTTCCCCGCCTGCTCAAAGACCTTGAACAGGGAGGAGACGGACACATACCCGGGGTTGCGACCCGGAACTACTATGTCCCATCTGATACTTGTGTGCGGCTCGATGCCTATCCGGCGTTTTCAGAGGTGAAAGGGTACGTGGAAATTTCCCGGGGCTGCCCGTTTGCCTGCGGGTACTGCCAGACACCACATATTTTCGGGCATTGCATGCGCCATCGCTCTCTTGACGAGATCGTCAGGTATGCTCACCTGCATGAACAGGTACGGTTTGTAACGCCCAATGCGTTTGCCTATGGCTCTGACGGCATTCACCCCAGGTTTGACAAAGTCGAACGGCTCCTTGAAAAAATACATACCTCTCTCTATTTTGGAACATTCCCCAGCGAAGTCCGCCCGGAGTGGATCTGCGATCAATCTCTTGATCTCATTACGAAGTATTGCACGAACACAAAACTCCATTTCGGGGCACAATCCGGTAGCAATCGTGTCCTTTCACTCCTGCACCGGGGACATACCTGGGAAGATGCCACAGGTGCTGTTGAGCTCTGCACCGATCACGGCATTACCCCGATTGTTGACTTCATCCTTGGTTTCCCGTTTGAAACGGATGATGACCAGCTGGAAACCGTTACGGCGATGCAATGGGTGGCACGGTGCGGGCAGGTTCACGCCCACCGGTTTGTACCACTCCCCGGTACTCCGCTTGCAGGAACCCGTGCGCGATCGCTCCTTATTGAAACGGAAAAATGCTGCGGGAGACTTGCTCTCTCGGGGAAACTGACCGGTTCATGGAATGAACCTGAGATAAGGTTTTTTAGACATCCTTCAAATGATATACCATGAAAGATGTGCTTTTGATAGCAGATCTCCATGGTCAATTCGGTAAAATTGATTCATTTCTGGATTTGAGTCCGGAAGCGGTATTTATTGCTGGCGATATCACCAATATGGGTCCCGTGGACACCGTTGATGAGGTACTTTCACGCATCGACGTCCCCTGCTTTGCAGTGCCCGGAAATTGTGACCCTCGTGAGATCATCGATACGATTGAACATTCGGACACCGTTTGCCTGCATGGCAACCAGATCAACCTTGGGAAAATGACCATCGTTGGCGTTGGTGGATCGAATCCTACACCGTTTGGAACCCCGTTTGAGATGACCGACAAGCAGATCGATGACCTGCTCCACGGTGCGATGGCAAAGATGGAAAAGACGGTGCATAACATCCTCCTTACCCATGCTCCCCCCTTCGAAACACTTGATATGATCAACGGCGAACATGTCGGAAGCCAAAGCATCCGCCGCCACATGAAAGCGTTTGATCTGGTCTGCTGCGCTCATATTCACGAGCAGCGTGGCGTGATGGATGTTGATGGTGTTAAAATAGTGAATCCCGGTCCTGCCATGGATGGCTACTGTGCGATGCTCCACTTTGGAAACGAGGCACGGGATATCAAGATTGAACTTCTGACCGTTTAGAGAGTAAAAGTTCAAGATATGAGGCGAGGATCGGCTCGCCAAGAACACCAATCTCTTTTGCGATGTTCTGGATCTGATCGGTGGCTGTGGCATTATCGGCTTCGGTCATGATCTCAATTTCAACAAATGTCCCCAGTTCATCGACAAGATCAAGGGAAATCGCAGCATTGTCGAACTGGAAATTTTCCCGCCACTTGTTCACTTCAGCAGTCTTGCAAAAACCCAGCCGATCAAGCATCTGCTCGAAAATTTCACCGGATTCTACGGCAATGTTAAGTTCCTCGCGAGCTTTGAGGCCATATATGTTGAGTTTTGCACCCTTGTAAGTAACCACCGCATGATTATTGGTATATCGCACCCTGAGCGCTTCATCCGTTTTACCAAAATCCCGGTGCGGAGCATTGTAATAAATATCGTGCTCGTGCTGCCTGCCCCGGGATGCTGCATTCCGCTTAATTAACTCCCGGCGAACGGGATCGAGCGAATTCACCCGTGCTTTTAATTCAATTTCAAGCATATTTGTGCCACACTTTTATCTGTTCCTGTTGCGATTTAATATAGTCAGGTGAAGTATGGCAATTAACGAAGGAGATTTTGTTAAACTCAGTTATACCGGCAGCGCGAATGGCACCGTCTTTGATACGACAAACGAGGACGATGCAAAGAACGCGGGAATCCACAGCCCCAAAGCCATCTATGGCCCGGTCACGATCTGTGTCGGCCAGAAGCACGTAGTGCTTGGTCTTGATGAAGATCTTGTCGGCAAGGACGTCGGAACCGAAGCGGATGTGACGATTGCCCCCGAAAAAGCATTCGGTGAACGCGATCCCAAGCGTATCCAGTCCTTCCCGAAAAACAAGTTCAACGATAAACCGCAACGCGGCATGCGGGTGAACCTTGAGGAGATGGGCGAGGGTACGGTCGTCGATGTCATTGGTTCAAAGGTCATTGTCGACTTCAATGCACCCCTTGCAGGCCAAACCCTTACCTATCATTACAAGATTGAAGAAGCAGTCCTTGACCCGATTGAGCAGCTCAAAGGAATTGTCCAGCTCTATGCCGGCAAAGAGATGGAGATGACTCTTGACGATGGCAAGGCTACGGTCACACTCCCGGCCGGAATCAACTATGACCGCAGGTGGCTTCTCTGGCGGGGAAGAATCCTCCATGAAGCATTTGAGCAGATCGAGGGAATTTCCGAGATTGTTCTCGTTGAGTCCTTCAAGAAACCGGAAGCAAAAACGGAAGAATAATTTTTTTTGATTGATCACTTTTTTTTATGTTTTTTGATCAGGGTTTTTTCTGATTTGAGAATATGTATTTGGAATTTCCGTTTCTTACCGAAATGGATGTAAATGGCTTCTGATTCAAAATAAAATTCTATTGAAAAAAATTTTGACGTTTCAACCCGTTTTTTTCTTGAATCTTAAAAAAAATTGTTTTGCACGGGTATATCGTGAGTAACGCATAAATTATGTGAATTTTTATGATGGGGGCAAACTGCCCCCATACCTCCGGCTCCGATGAACACCGCCGCCCCCGAAGGGACGCCCCCGCGGCGGCTCACGTGACTGTACATGCACTGAATTAATCGTTTTCCTTATCACTTAATTTGAAGAATAAACAATTTTTTTTAATTTTTGAACTGTGGGTTCTAGGGAATGCTTCCCTTGGGGTGCCTCCCCCTCTGGG
>PNBP01000094.1 GCA_003136075.1 Methanoregula sp.
TGATCTACGAGAACGTGTTCAACCCGGTTAAAAAATAATTTTTTTCATACAGTTTAACCCAATTCTTCCCGTTAGAGTGAATAAAATTCTACCAAAATTTTATTCATTTTTAAAATGATAATCTCCAGTTTTATTTAATAGTAAACAAACCGAATCTTCCATGAAATGATCGCCGCCACGAAGGTAACCCACAGCAACTATTTTCGTCCGCACTACGTGATTTTTGTTCTTTTCATTCTCTGGTTTGTCTCTGCCGGTGTCATCGCAGTTTCCCTATCGCCCGGTTCATCGTCATCCTCGTCTGCGGTGATTGCAAAGGGCGACCCGGTATATATTCAAGGGATCGCAACCGGCCATCCCCAGAACGGACTTCAGGTCTGGGTTATCGGGAATAATTATCTGAAGGTATCCACCATCTCGACAAATGCCGATAATACGTATGAATATGAACTTACCAAAGCAGACACGCTCAATCTGGCATCGGGACAGTACTTTGTCCTGATCCAGCACCCAATGATGAACGGGCAGTTTGATGTATATTACAATCCCTCAAATGGGCAGGTAATCAACCGCGTGCTCGGTGGGGGAACGCCCATCTTCC
This sequence comes from Methanoregula sp., assembly GCA_003136075.1. Classification (GTDB taxonomy): domain Archaea; phylum Halobacteriota; class Methanomicrobia; order Methanomicrobiales; family Methanospirillaceae; genus Methanoregula. Next base: position 602 of record PNBP01000094.1, read on the forward strand.
AGATGTCAGGTTCCGGCAGTCTCCAGAGCCCCAATTCTGCATCTGCGCTTGTTCAGGCAATCAGCAGCCAGAATATTGATGACACGTTTGCGACGGTATCATTTTTTGTCAATGAACCGGCAGCGTTTATCAACCCGATAGGAACCCATTCGGTTGGTGACAGGTTCACGATTTCAGGAAGCACCAACCTTGCTGTGGATGATAAGCTGCTCGTTGAAATTTATTCATCCTCATTTAACCCCACTTCAAAACAGCAGTCGGGAGAATTTTCCGGGGCTACGGGAGTCGTTAGCGTTGTTCCGGGTTCCGGCGGTTACAACCAATGGTCCTTTGATGTGGACACATCCACCTTTAAACCGGATGAATACCTTGTTCAGGTATCCGGGGTGCTGGTGGATATGACCGGTTCAGCAACATTCAACGTGATCCAAGGCCCGGTGACGACAATCCCCACTATCGTACCAGTTACGGTGATAACTACAACTCCTGAAACCCTGCAGACAACGATAGTTCCACCATCTCTTCCTACAACAAAGCAGGCACCGGTTTTTGTTGCAACAGGTATAGCCGCTGTCCTGATTGCCCTGGTAATTCGTCATGGTGGTCGTTATTAAGGAATCACCAGATTACTACTAATCCAAAAAAAATCAGGTGCCAAAGTAACTGCTGTTCAGGTCGCCCGTATTGGAATATCCCCGCTGTTCCCAGTATCCGTGATACGAAGGATCATCCGTGAGTTCGATCTTCAAAATCCACTTGATCCATTTATATCCCCACTTATCCTCTGCAACGAGTGCGAACGGATAACCCCGTTCGGCCGGCATGGTAACGTTGTTCATCCGGTATGCCATGAGAATATCACGATCAGTGAAGTACGCAAGCGGGAACGAGGTGGTGTACCTGTCATACGCTGTAAAAATCACGGTGTTGGCGCGGGGGTCTGCCCCGGCGTCTGCAATTAGATCCCGGACAAGGACGCCTTCCCAGAGGATGGTTGCATCCCATCCCTCCACACAGTGGAGGGTAACCACTTTTGAATAATGAGGATATTTTCTGAGGACTTCATCATACGTGTATACAACGGTCCGGTTCGTCAGGCCGGTTATGGTCAAGTGGTAATCAGTGATGTTGATATGCTGAGGCCCGGATATGGAATTTTCCCGGAAATCATTCACTGACGAGAGATCCTTGCCGTTATAGGACCGCACCTCGACCGGTGCAAGAGGTGTCGTTCCCATGCCCGCACCTGTTCCAAAACCCGCAGGTGAGGGCCGGATTACCAGTATCCCGGCGATCACAACGATAAGGCACACGCACAGTCCAACAAGAATTACCCGTTTGTCCATGAAGCATCATGGGCACCGGAATTCATCAAGCCTTGGATCCGGGCAGGAAACCTGCTGCCGCTGTCATAACCTCCATAATCTCCGGCACCCAAATCCTGCACAAGGAAGGTATTTTGATGGACAGGAATTTTATCCGGTGGTCGTTGGATGTGATAATGGCTGTGGCATTCACGCTCTCTTTTGTGACAGGGATGCTGAAGTTCACGCTGCTCCTTCGAATGACCGGGCTTGGCAGAATCATTCTCCCATCTGCAGGCATTTCCGATCTGCACGACTGGTCGAGCGTTCTTCTTGGGGTGCTGGTCTTTGTCCACCTGTATCTCAACAGGGCTGAGATCATGGCGATGACAAAAAAGGTCATTGCCGGGAAAATGTCGGGTAAGTGATAACTGCTGTGAATGGGGCGAAAAAAAATCCAAAATCATGGGAAATCCTGCTGTCTGAACCGGAGACCAAGTCCCCCAAGGGGACTCTCTTTAAAAAAAGAGATTATGCCAGCTTTACAATAGATTTTTGTGTCTGCACTCTTCCGGTGAATCGTTTGTGGTCCCGTATTGTATCTACCGGTTAAAGACCCACAATTGGAACATCTGCCGGATCATCACCCGGTAAAAGATTACCCCCGCTTATCCTAGGTTTGTCAATGAGGTAATGCCGGGCGGTACAGTTCGGGTAAGAGGAAGGATCTCCCCGTTCTGCGGCGCGATGGTCATGGTGAACTGCTGGTAGGAAGCCGTATGCCCCGCAGGACACACGAGGATTGTGAACTGTTCAGAACCTTCAAGCAACAGATCCTGATCAGCACCTTTCATCGGTATAAAATTTGACTTCTGCGTGATTGTCCAGTTCGGGCAGACCAACAGGGGGGTCTGTACAAGAGAGAGTTTTTCCTGATCATTCCCGCTCGCCCAGAACACAGTTGCATGACCCATATCGATTGCACCCGTGGTCATGACGAAGGGCTGGATCGTAAGCTCAAAAGCTCCCAGCGCCTGTGCATTCTGTGATCTGAACTGGACCGGAACACCGTCTATTACACCATCAACCGCAGGATCGCCAAAAATGCCCCCGGGATCCGTGATAAGATTGCTCGTCCCCACAATATCGTTTGCGATCATCCCCTGTTTTTGTTTTTGCTGGGCTCCCAAAACCGGTGTTTTACTATGGGACAACTCTCCATACCCGAGATACCCAATAACCAGTATCGCGGCTGCCAGCATCAGGATGAGTCCCAGCCCGGTTACCGCATTCTCGTTATAGGGTGAATGTCTGTTGACCATAATCACATCTCAAGTTTCATCCGATTCATGCATGCTTCATTTGACAGGTCATTGCCGGGTGTCCTTTCATCGACCGGAGATCAGAATTGTTGAACCGGGGGGAACTCAAATCCGATGTAAGAGACGCATCATGCACCGGCTTCGCAATCAATGATTTTAGGAACTGCGAAATATTATACTCTCCCTGCTCAATTTCGCGACCGGAATTGATGACCGGAGAAGTGCGGCCTGACGTGCAGGTGGCATTTTTTATATTTTTTATGTATGCCCGGATCTTTTTGCCAGAACGATTATGTGGTACTGGTATTTTTACCGGAATTTACAAATTTTACCAGCCCATGAATAACGTTTTTGTCCGGGAATAACTTTCCAGTGCATGATACCCGTTCTCCCTGCCGATCCCGCTTTCATTCATCCCGCCAAAGGGAATTTCCGGGGGAATCATGAGATGACGGTTTACCCATATAATGCCGGCGTTTACTTCACGGTATACCCGTTTTACGGTTGAGAGATCTTTTGTCCAGATGGAAGCCCCGAGGCCATACCGTGTCCGGTTTGCTTCAGCAATGGCGGTATCCAGGTCCGGAAACGTCATGATGGGCAGGACCGGTCCAAAAATTTCAGTGGTGAGAAGACCGGACTGTGGATCGACATCGGTGATCAGGGTCGGTTTATAGAAGAAACCTGCGTCATATTCCCCGCCGCTTAACGTACAACCCCCGGTGAGAATCGAGCCCTCGTCTTTTTCCCTGACGCGATTCATGCAGCTGCTCATCCGGTCTACCTGCTCCCTGCTGACAAGAGGTCCGATATCTGTTCCCGGAGTGAGGCCATTACCTATTTTCATGCCTTCACTCAGATCCTTTAATTTTTTAATAAACCCAGTGGATATTTTCTCGTCAAGGTACAGGCGTTTGACCGCAGTACAGATCTGCCCGGCATTATAAAACCGTCCGCGAAGCGCTCCTTCGACAGCCCGGTTCAGATCGGCATCAGCCATGACAATCATCGGATCAGAACCTCCGAGTTCAAGGGTAATGTCCTTGAACTGGTGTGCAGCCATCTCACGTATCCGGTAGCCGGTCGCACAATCCCCGGTAAATGATATTTTTCTTATCAAGGGGTGTTTCACGATTGCTTCCCCCACGGTTTCACCCGGGCCGGTGACCACGTTGAGTACTCCCGGTGGCAGACCCGCATCACGCATACAGCCCGCGATCTTCAGGTTTGTGAGCGGTGTCGCAGATGCCGGTTTGAGGACAAGGGTATTTCCCGCGAGTAATGCCGGACCGATTTTCCAGCCCATAATGATCACGGGCATGTTCCAGGGAATGATCGCACCACAGACGCCCAGAGGTTCCCGCATGACCATGCAGTCTCCCGCGCTGCCAAGATTGATCGCTTCACCCGCTGGCTTTCCGGCAATTGAGGCATAGTACTCAAGGATATTTGCACATCCCCTGACCTCATCAATGGACTCCCGGAGGGGTTTGCCCTGTTCCCTGGTAAGAAGCCGGGCCAGATCCGTGTGCTGCTGCCGGATGAGTTCTGCTGCACGGCAGAGGACCATACCTCTCTCCCGTGTCGTCTTTTTTGACCAGGAATCAAATGCTCCCTGTGCAGATTCTACTGCATTATCGACGTCATGTGCTGACCCTCGGGGAACGTGGTCAAGCACAACTCCGGTTGCCGGATTGATTACCTCTGTCCAGGTTTCATCCAGCGACGCAGTTTCTTCCCCACCAATTAACATGTTCATGGTAAAATTCCCCCAGATCTCCTGATCTCTTCTTGTGCAGAGCACATCTATAAAGATACGGGGAGATTTTGGTCAGGATAGCACGAGAGAATTATTTTCAAAGGTTATCTCGCATTCTGTCTTGTCCCCTGATACGCTCCGTATTTTTCCTGTCCGGCTGGTATCATAGGCGCCTGAATATTCCAGCCGGTTCCGGTATACCGGTGAGTTGATCAGCGATATCAGGGTACAAATACGGGAATCGGCCAGCATTTCCCGGTGCATGGCCAGTTCATATTGTTCCCGTGCGAGCGGCAAAAACTCTAGACCGTGGGCTTTTGCAATCCCGGATGTACACATGCCGGCATCGGCGTGACCGTTTCGTATCGCGGCGGCCACCATTTTCAGGTTCGCAACCTCGTGATGATACCCGTCAATCTGTGACGGATCAATTCCTTTTGAATCCAGGAGTTGATCAAATGCCATACGGGTCGACGAGTCTTTACGGGTATTGATATACCGTAATGACGTCAGATCTTCCAGAGTTATGCTATCGTGCGAGGCGATACCCTGCTGGATCATGGCTATATGGACAAAGGCGAGATCCATCGATGACAGGTGCGGGAGAATAAACGGGCAGTCCGCCAGCAGGGATGAAGCGGGCAGGTTCATCGGTGCTGCATGGCAGGCATGGCGTTTGAGCGCGATAAGAGCCCCGGCGTTCCCGGTATTGACCGCGTGGATGAACATACCCTGGTCATGGGCAATTATACCCAGTTCTTCGAGCGCGGGATCCAGCGTGCCGGAGAAAATGAGCGTCCGTTCAATACTTGCCGGGTCGGTTGTCAGAAATACATCCAGTTCATGTCCGGCGGAGTACCCTTCCACTGGAGCAGGAATATGAGAATACCCGTTGGCCTTGATGGTAGCCATCTGGACTCCGGAACTCCGGGAATTGGGTACACCCCAGTACGCAGGGCCAATCCTTCCAACGGTCACCGGGACAAATTCATCAAACCCAATATCGGTACTGAGCGGTGTTGCGAGTTTTGCACGGACCCGGTGCCGTGGTGCCGGTGCAAGACCCCATGCTTCAAGAAGTGGTGCCGCAAATTCCCGCAGTGCGGTTTGTGCAGCGAGGGGATAACCAGGAAGACCGATAACCGGCTTCTGGTTGATTTTCCCCAGCATTACCGGTTTTCCCGGCTTAACGGCTACACCATGGAAGATAAGTTCGCCAAGTGAGGAAATGACCTGTGATGTATAATCCCGTGTACCTGCAGACGATCCCGCCGATATAAGGACAAGGTCATTGGTTTCAACAGCGGAGACCATCGCTTTTTTTATCTCATCAGGGTCAGCGCGAACAATAGGCAGGCGGGTACAGTGTGCTCCCATCGCTTCGAGAAATACCTGTGCCATGATCGTGTTGCTCTCGACAACTTGGCCGGGAGACGGGCGTACCCCAAGAGGGACAAGTTCGGAACCGGTAGGAATTATCCCGACATTGACCATCCTTGCATTGATCCGGACAATCCCGTATGTTGCGAGGGCTCCGATATCAAACGCCCGTATACGATGGCCCCGGGGCAGGACAAGACGGTTTTCAAAGATGTCTTCACCTGCAGCCCTGATGTGCTGCCCGGGTGCGGCAGATTTACGGATAAGGTACTTTTCGCCGTCCTGCCAGGTATCTTCGATCATAATGACCGCGTCAAACGATGGCGGTACGATATTTCCGGTGTTTACCAGCGTACATTCTTCCAGAGTAACGGGCGACTGGTCGCTGGCGTCAAGGGTATCCCGGCTTTTTACTGCGATACCATCCATTGCCGCGATATTTACTTCCGGTACTGAGTATTTTGCATAGATCGGGGCAGCCACGATCCGCCCGAGCGATTCGATCAGCGGTACCAGTTCAGTCCGGCTAGGATCGACAAATGAATTTTTTAAAAGATTTAACGCCTCTTCAAGGGAACAGAGCGATAAATAACGCTTTACCATGCCGGGATCACCAAAAGATCGACTGCCAGGAATCCCACAGTTAAATTTCTGTGTCTCGTCGAAAGCAGTAAATTATCCTATCTAAAATCTTGGTATTTCTTATGATTTAACATTTTACATTTACATTATTAAAAAATAAAAATCTCTTACTGAAATATAGCTAAATAATGCCCGATTCACTGATGCTGGGATTCCCTAAGTAAACGACATCACCGGAATACCATACTATGATTTCCCGACATTTTTCCCGAATGCTTCGATTGTGAGCCCGCCGCCATTCATGGCGGTTGCAACAAAGGTGTCGACATCGCCCTTTGAGGTAAGCTTTCCGCCGTTCACCCTCTAGGATCGTGCGTTACTAGTACAATATTGAGAACTCTTTTTGCAAGAGCCCGTCCATCTGCTGGTTCGCATCCTCATTATTTTCACTGGTAAAAACCCAGCATTGATTACTCGGTGTCCCCCACCCTGATCAATGCAACGCGATACCGGCATTCATATGAAAGGTGGCGTCATCACTGAACGGGACGCCGACTACTGCACCGTGCGCCTCCGGGCGCCGGCCGGGATCTTTATCACTGACCAGATCCGAGCCATTGCCGCTCTTGCAAAGAGATACGGCAACTGCGAGGTGCACAGCACTACCCGCCAGACACTGGAGATACCGCATATCAAAAGGGATTTCCTCAAGAAACTTGGAAAAGCCCTGGAGAAGAACGGCACACCCATCGGTTCAGAAAAGGACGAGATCGTCAATATCATTGCCTGTCCGGGAACCGAGCGGTGCAAGTTTGCCAATATCGATACCATCAGCCTTGCAAAAAAGATCGACACAAAACTCTTTGGCAAGGAGATGCCGGTCAAAATGCGGATTGCCCTCTCCGGATGCCCGAATGCCTGCACGAGCCCCATGCTTAACGAGATCGGTGTCATCGGCAGGGTCAAGCCGGTCCGCACGAAGGAGCGCCTCTGCACCGGCTGTGGCAACTGCGTCTATTACTGCAAGGAGAACGCTATCAAGATAACAAACGGCATATCGGTGCTGGACGAAAGCAAGTGCGTCCAGTGTGGAGTCTGCGTCCAGTCGTGCCACTTCGATCTGGTCAAGGTCGAGGACCATCATTACCTCATCACAGTCGGGGGTAGGCGTGGGCGGCACCCGAAGATCGGGCGCAACCTGCTCACGGTGGAGTCCGAGGACCAGGTGCTATTTGTTATCGAGAAGATCGTGGACTGGGTATACCGTCGGGCATGGAGCGGCAGGCTCCTCTCCGAACAGCTGGACGATATCCACTTCGACAAGTTCCGGGAAGATATCCTCAAGAAGGTACCAGAGGCAAAACCCGTGACGGATGAGGGGAGCAAGGTGGGAGCAGGGATATAGTGAAGGCCGGGCTGGCCGGGCAGTAGCTATGGTGCAGGGACTGGCGTGACAATCGTGTATGTCGGTCTTATCACCATCGTAATTACCCACTTTTTCACCTCGCCGTAGGTCTTCTCCATCGTTGCTGTGGGCGTGCTGGGGGCCTTGCTGGATTACATTCGACGTGGAGATAAAAAAAAGTGAGGGGAACAGCATTAAAAAAAAGGGGGCGATTTCAAGCCAACGTGACGCTCTTCTCCACTTTTCCCACAGCCGCAATATAGACCGGCCACTGGGTCTCCGGGTCCAAGCCTGCAAGTGTGGTCATTAGTTCGTCATGAAACATATCCGTAGGAAAGACATCGTACCCGAGGTTTGCTGCTGCCATGATCAGGTTCTGGCAGGTATGTCCGGCCTCGATAAGAACGCTCCGGTAGCCCCGGTTTCCCAGTGCCCAGACCGAGCGGTACGGGACTGCTACCCAGAGGAAGGTGACGGCAGCCCGGGTCATGATCTTGAAGTTCATGCTCGCCGTGCTCATCTCCAGTATCAGGCCGGAATCGATTTTTTCTGCCACGATACTGTGGGATCTCGGAAGGAATCGGTACAGGCCGGTCTCGAGCCCTTCGACATCGTTTGCCACAAAGTAGGTCTCGAGTGGGTAGCGGGAACCGCTTGATGGTACGTTTTTGAGCTGGATGGTCTCTACCACGATCTTTCTGAACCCCTGCATGCACCAGAGCAGGTATGANNTCTCGATGGCTTTCCTGACCGGGAAGTCCGGGACCTTGAACTTCTTCGGGCTGGGGAGCTTGATGATGGTCTGCCCTTTATTCACCGGAAGTTCGTGTGGGGGTTCCGGGACACGGAGGACAAGGTCCACCGTGGAGTAATCCGGGTACTGCGTGCCTTTGATGAAATCCTTGCCAACATTTCTCATAATACGATCCTCGTAAATCCAGTTTTAAGATTGAATAGAAAAAAGGGTGCCGGTTGTTCCGGCCTTATGGGTTTGATGGACAAAAGGTTCATGCCGCCGCTTTCAGGTACAGGTTNNCGCCCTTGACCATCTGGCCGCCGACACGGCCCTCGACATCTCCCTTAATGACGACAGTGCCGCCCTCAGCATGGGTTGAAACGTGGATGAAGGCGTCCTTCTCGATGATGATGGTGCCGCCGAGCATGAAGGTACCGATATCGTTGCCGGCGCTTCCTTTGATCCTGATAGTACCACCCCTCATGCCTCTCCAGTCACCACGGTAGGCGCAGCCGACATGGTTCTTGGCATCGCCCTCCACGAGGATCTCGCCGCCTTCCATCTGGATCCCGCAGAAGGAGTCGATGTTTCCCTTGACGTGGATCTTACCGCCTTTCATCCAGCCGCCGACATACATGTCCGCATTGCCGTTGACGGTAACGGTCCCGGCGGTCATCTTGCTGCCAATATACTTGACGCGGGAGCAGTCACCGGCAATAACGATGTCGGTGTCTGCGGCTGTTTCGCCTCCATTGCCAGAGACTTCGAAAAAGTCCCCGAGAGTGACATGGATCTTGCCTTCATGGGCCGGGAGAACTGCAATCTGTGCCGCGTTTTTTCCTGAAAATGCGTCAGGAGTGATGCTGTAGCCCTCGAGCATGAGCTCGGGGACTTTTGTGGGTTTTATGGTAACGGTTGCCATGATTGCACCTCAGGCCTCCACATCGACATCGATAACGTACGGGTGTGGGGCAAGGTAGTCCCGGACCGGGTAGTTGGTGATATCGACCGTGTAGTCTTTCGTGAAGCTCTGGGTGATGTCGCGCATAACCTGCGGGTTCTCGGGCATCTTGACGTTGACCCAGACAGTCTTCTTGTGGCCATGACCGACGACTTCGCCATCCTTAACGACAACTTCTCCGGACTTGATAAAGCAGGCAGCCCGCTGGAATGCCTTCTCGATCTTCTCGGGGTCGCTTGGCATGTTCTTGTAGTTGAGGT
>PNBP01000129.1 GCA_003136075.1 Methanoregula sp.
GGAGCCCTCGAGGAGCGTTATTGTAATTCAATTTAGGATTTCTAGAGGGCACGGAAAAGAATAACCCTGATTAGGTATTGCGCAGATATTGTATGGGTTTTTATGGCAAACGCGAACGTGCTCGTCAGCGATCCGCTGGCGGAAGAAGGGCTTGCTATCCTGCGGGCGGTAGTTGACGTGGACGTCAAAACCGACCTCAAGGAAGACGAGCTCTTGCGGATCATCGGGAACTACGACGCCCTGCTTGTGCGGAGCAGCACCGATGTCAATGCGAAGGTGATCGAGGCAGGCAAAAAGCTGAAGTTCATCGGGCGTGCCGGNNTGTGGACAATATCAATATGGATGCAGCGACACAACGCGGGATCATCGTCGCGAACGCTCCGGAGGGCAACACACTTGCCGCAACCGAGCACACGATGGCAATGATGCAGTCCCTCGCCCGCAACATCCCACAGGCAAACGCGAGCCTCAAAAAGAAGGAGTGGAAGCGCTCGAAGTTCATGGGCGTGGAGCTCAACGAGAAGACGCTGGGGATTGTCGGCTTTGGGCGTATCGGGCGTGAAGTGGCTAAACGGGCAAACGCGATGGACATGAAATGCGTCGCCTATGATCCCTTCATCACCAAGGAGCGGGCAGCCCAGCTCGGCGTTGAGATGATGTCCATGGCCGAACTTTTTAAGGTCGCCGATGTCATCACCGTCCACACGCCCCTGATCGCCGAGACACGGCATGTGATCAATGAAAAGAGCATCGCGACGATGAAAGACGGCGTGCGGATCATCAACTGCGCCCGCGGTGGCATCATCGATGAGAAAGCGCTCTATGATGCGGTCAGGAGCGGCAAGGTGGCCGGCGCAGCCCTCGATGTCTTTGAGAACGAGCCCCCGACTGACTCCCCGCTGCTTACGCTCGACCAGATCATTGTCACCCCGCACCTCGGGGCAAGCACGGTCGAAGCACAGGTCAATGTCGCGGTTTCCGTGGCAAAGCAGTGCATCGAAGTTTTAAAAGGCGGTGCTGCGAAATACGTGGTCAATGCCCCGATGGTCCCGCCCGAGCATGCAGAAGTGCTCGCACCCTTTGCCCAGCTCGCCGAGAAGATGGGACGATTTGTCACCCAGATCGCGGGCGGCAGGATTTCTGCCGTTGAGCTTATCTACGGCGGGGAACTCTCCGCATATGCCGGCAGCATGAAGTACGTCACCCGTCTTGCCCTGAAAGGGATCCTCGATCCGGTCCTCCAGCAGCCGGTCAATATCGTAAACGCGGATTTCATCGCGAAGGAACGCGGCATTGCGGTCAGCGAGACCGTCACGCAGGAGTCCAGCGGCTTTAAGAATCTCATCACCATCCGTATCAGGACTGACAAGGGAGAAGAGACGGTCAGCGGCACGGTATTTTTCAAGGGCCGGAGCCGGATTGTCGCGGTCGGCGGGTACACGATGGACATGATCCCCGAAGGCTACGTGATTGTCTCCCGTCACCTCGACAGGCCGGGCGTTATCGGGCGGGCATCTACGATCCTTGGGAAATGCAACATCAACATTGCCGGCATGCAGGTCGGCCGGATCAACCCCGGGGAAAAGGCACTTATGGTGCTCAATGTTGACAGCGAAGTGCCTGAAGACGTAATGGCCGAGATCCGCTCCATGCCGGGTATTTTCACGGCGACGTTTGCCAAGATATCAGCAGAAAAGATATGAGGGGAATTTCCGGCACTGTAGAAAACCTATTTCATACCACGCAGCCCCCCTCTTGCGCCNNGGAGCCCTCGAGGAGCGTTATTACAATTCAATTTAAGATTTCGACAGGGCCGAATTACCTTTTTTAGTACCTTTTTCAGGCTCACATTTTCCCCTCCCCCTCGCCAATTATTAAAAAAACTGCCGCTGAAAGAAACTGGCGGTGCAGGTAAATGCCAAAAAAAAGTAAACAACCGGGTTATGCCGGTGTTGTTTTCTCTTCAAACAAGAATTTCCAGACAAGTGCTGCAACCAGTGCCCCGATGATCGGGGCAAGGATGAACGCCCAGAGCTGGGCAAGAGCGGTCCCGCCGGCAACCAGTGCCGGTCCCAGGCTCCGTGCAGGGTTTACTGATGTACCGGTGACAGGGATACCTACCATGTGGATCATGGCCAGCGACAGCCCGATAGCGATCCCCGCAAAGCCTGCAGGAGCTTTCTTACTGGTTGCACCAAAGACCACCATCAGGAAGATAAAGGTCAGTACGATCTCCGCAATAAATCCCGACACGAGGGGAAATCCTCCCGGGGAAGCGATCCCGTATCCGTTCTGGCCAAGACCGTTCGTGGCAAGATCATAGCCCGGCAGACCGGACATAACGGCGAGAAGAATGAGTGACGCAATGATGGCGCCGATACACTGCACAACGATATAGACCGCCGCATCCTTTGACCCAATCTTTCCATTCACGAGCATCGCGATGGTGATTGCCGGGTTGATGTGGCAACCGGATATCGGTCCGATGGCATAGACCATGACGAGGACTGAGATGCCAAAAGCTAGAGCAATGCCCAGAAATCCAATCTCTTTTCCTGCAACAACTGCACTTCCGGTCCCGATAAAGACGAGGACAAAGGTCCCGAGCAGTTCAGCAAGATATTTTTTATAATCACACATTTTAAAAACCACCGTTCTCCGGTTTTTCTTCCGGTGAAATGGCGTCAACGTCAGGATTTATAAAAATATTGGAATCCTTTGTCCCGGTATTGTTCTGGAAATACCGACCTTTTAGACAATTGCTGCTCTCGTGGAGTACCCGCAAGAACATCAGTTGTGTCAACCGGCCGGGAAATATTTTAAAAATTACGTCAGAAAACCCGATTTTCCTCTTTTGTTAATGCCATCAGCCAATCATACGCTTCTTCTCTTAGGCTGACGGTTTTTGGGGTTAAGATCGGATCTGTGTATGGGTGTGTATTTTAATGATACCTGCCACATGGTGCGACCACCTGCCATTGCTATCCCTCTGTGAGGTGGGTGGGCACATATTTTTGTACTGGTTTTAGAATTGGATGAGGACGGCGACGAGCAGGATGAGACAAACACTCCCGGCAACACGGGCAGGACAGGGGATGAATGAAAGCGGTTCCGGTTCATCAGGATGGGAACGGGAGCGGGGTTGATTATCTGCATTTTTGCAGTGTGTTTCGCGCGCCCGGTCAATCCAGACCCGGTTTGTCACATGGATTTACCTTAAAAAAACACCGGAATTTTCTTTACCAAAAATCGCTCCAATTCGCAATCTGAATCATCCGGAACGATTGCAGGATAAAAGAAGATATCATGGACAACGGGAATTTTCCGGAACAGTGACGACCCTTATGGCTCCAACATGCGAACATCTGGCCAGCGGTAACTACCGTTACATGGAGGAAAATATCATGAATGCCAGGTTTGGCGTGCTGTTTGGGCTGATGGTGCTCGGGCTGCTGTGCGCTATCGGAACTGCCTCGGCAGACAACACCACCGGCACGCAGGGAGTGCAGCTTGTGGATGACATACAGGCATATAACGGATCGATCGG
>PNBP01000197.1 GCA_003136075.1 Methanoregula sp.
TCTCGGAGATGAAGTCGAGAGAATAAAAAAACGGGTATCGTCCCATTCTAACAACTTTTTTATTGACAGAACTTTGACACCGTTTACTCTGTAAACTCTCTTGGGAGATTCGCCATAAGGCCTCGCCCTCGCCGCATAGGCATCCCCCTCACTGTGATAATCCTTTTGGAAGGTAAATGGGAAGCGATCAAAGAAATCCACTGTATTGATTATCAGTCGTTAAAACAAAGCAAATCTAATTGTTCAGATCGAACTAATCCCAAAATATCATGTGATACCTGCGGAGTCCTGTCCCTGTTTTTACAAACCAACTGGGAGAATGTCATAAAAAACGAAAAGAGTGCGGACGCAGAGAGAGGGTGAGAGAATCCCACTCATGCATCTGGCACAGATACCATTCAAGGGTTTCTTGGTATGAGAGGCCGGGAGGACCGCGCTTCGTGCCAGACTAGTACCGGGCACAAGAACTTTTTTTACAGGGGTTTTTCGTCCTCCCCATACCAACTGTTGAAAGAACCGGGGGTTAAATCCCTGACCGGGCGGTGTGAAAGTGATTGCTTGGGAGTCCCTGCGATACTAAACAATGACCATCAAAACAGATCCTTTTTTGTCCATCCATGATGATAAATAATGATAGATTCGCGATCTCTTTTTCGCGCTCATTAGATAATTCATTATAAGGAGTTGGAAATCATCGCTGAAATTCCCAAAGTAGAATTCCTTAAAAAATGCACATCCGCGTGTGCAGGCTGCAGTTCCTCACTGACCCTGCGCTATGNNGTCGGGCCGGACACGGTTCTTATCGTGCCCGCATGCTGCACGAGTGTCATCCAGGGCATCTACCCGAACACCGCGATGAATGTGCCGGTTTACAATGTTGCGTTTGCGGCTGCAGCTGCCTGTGCATCGGGTATGAGCAACGCGTTCCGTGAAACCGGGAAGAAGACCAACGTGATCGTGTATGCAGGTGACGGCGGGACACTTGACATCGGTATCCAGTCACTGTCCGGCGCGTTTGAACGCGGCACCGATTTCCTCTATATCTGTTACGACAACGAAGCGTATGGCAACACCGGCATGCAGCGCTCAAGCGGCACTCCTCTTGGCGCCCGCACTACCACCACTCCTACCGGTAAGACCGACGCGAAAAAAGATATCGACGCGATCGTGGCCGCACACGACCCCCCGTATATGGCAACCGCCTGCAGTGCCTACCCTCAGGACATCTATAAGAAAGTAGCAAAGGCGCTCACTTTCAGGGGGCCGACGTTCATCCACATCCTTGCACCCTGCCCACCCGGCTGGCGGTACGCCACTGAGAAAACCATAGAAATAGGTAAACTGGCTGTCAAATCCGGTTCATGGGTGCTCTACGAGCGCGAGCACGGAAAACTGACAATTAGTGGTCCGTCAAAAGCGGTGATCAAAAAACCGATCCCACTCGAAGATTACCTTGCCCCGCAGGGGCGGTTCAAGGGTATCGATGCAAAGACCCTCGATATCCTCAAGCAGAAACTGGCAAAGAACCTGCAGCGGCTTGCCGCAGAGGAGGACGCACCATGAAAAAGATCGCAACGGGAAACAAGGCCGTGGCTGAAGCAGTCAGACAGGCAAAGCCCGATGTCGTCGCTGCATATCCAATCACGCCGCAAACCGAGATCGTCGAGACCATCGCAGATTTTGTCACGAGCGGGCAGCTGAAAAGCCGGTACATTCCCGTCGAAAGTGAGCATTCTGCGATGGCTGCATGTATCGGTGCATCCATCACGGGCGTGCGGACATTCACGGCAACCAGTTCCCATGGTCTGCTCTACATGCACGAGATGACAAACTGGGCAGCAGGCGCACGACTCCCTATCGTCATGGCAAACGTGAACCGGGCGATTGGTCCAGGCTGGAATATCTGGGCAGAACACACAGACGCCCTGCAGGAGCGGGACACCGGCTGGCTTCAGGTTTATGTATCGACGGTTCAGGAAGCCTACGACACCACACTCATGGCATTTCGGATAGCCGAGCACAACGATGTGCTGCTGCCGGTAATGGTAAACGTTGACGGGTTTTCCTTAAGCCACATCATGCAGCCGCTTGATACCGTTGAGCCGGGGACATTCATTCCACCATGCCACCTGCCCCACGCCATCGATCCCAAAAACCCGACCGGCTACGGGGGGCTTACCGGGCCAAACGATCATTTCCGTTTCCGCTGGGATATTGAACGCTCGATGCGGGACGCGGTTCACGTTATTGAGGAGACCGAGAAGGATTTTGCCAAAAAATTCGGGCGATCCTATGGACCGACCGAGAATTACCGGTGCGATGATGCTGATGTTATCATCATCGCAATGGGCACATTCGGCAAAGAAGCAGAAGTCGCCATCGACATCCTCCGCAAGGAGGGGATCAAGGCAGGCTCCATGCGCCTCCGCTGGTTCAGGCCATTCCCGAAACTTGACCTTGCCGGAAAAGAAGTTGTTGTCATCGACCGGGATTACTCGTTCGGGTATGGCGGCATCGTCGCCCATGAGATCATGGCAAAGGAACACAACAAGGTCTACAGCGTGATTGCCGGTATCGGCGGCCAGGAAGTCACCTATGATGATATTGCAGACTTTGCACGGAAACGTCGCATTGGCGAAGAGTTCTGGTTTGGGGTGACCGGCAATGTTTGAGATCCGCATCCACTCCCGGGGCGGACAAGGGGGCGTGACGGCAGCCCGTCTCCTTGCCATGGCGGCACTCCATGACGGAAAATATGCAACTGCATGCCCGTTCTATGGCGCGGAACGACGCGGTGCACCGGTCGTTTCGTTTGTCCGCATCGATGACCACCCGATCAAAGTATACAGCCAGATCCGGGACCCAGATCTAGTCATCGTGCTTGATGCAAGTGTCATGGACGTCGTCGATGTCTTAAACGGACTTAAAAAAGGCGGCAGGGTGCTCATCAACAGCGCCCACAAACCGGAATTTCCCGGATTCACCACGTTTAATGTAGACCTGACAGGGATTGCCTTAAAGGAAAAACTCGTGGTAGCAGGAAGCCCGATCCTGAACACGCCCGTTCTTGGAGCACTGGCAAAGATGGGGATTATAACATCCGAATCAGCGAAAAAGGCGATCAGCGAAATGTTTTCCGATGAGCGAAATGTCAAAGCGGCAGATGCCGCATACCGGGAGATGAGCGTATGAGCGGCAACCAGCCACGCGAGCGTCTCGCGATCAGCAGACCAAAAGAGGGGGCAGCCGGCCAGACCGGATCCTGGCGGGTATTCAAGCCGGTGGTCGATAAAGAAAAATGCAACGAGTGCGGGCTCTGCTCGATGTACTGCCCTGACGGCGCGATCGATGAGGAACTCGTAGTCGATCTCAAGTTCTGCAAAGGATGCGGCATCTGCGCGAACGAATGTCCGAAAAAAGCAATCGACATGGTGCGGGAAGAAAAATAAGGGATTTAATTTTTTTAAACAGATCAAATTCATATTTTCCCACACGATATATCCGGAATTCTGTGATCCTGATAGTATCGTTACTTATCAATTCTGCCGGTTAATTTCCACCAATCGGAATATTTTTTTGAAATGATTTCTGCGGTTTTTAAAAAATAGAGATATTGTGATCAATAAGGTTTAATTCCTGTCAATAAACTCCCTATCAGACTCTCTCATGCGGAGGTCATGAATGGAGGGATTACGCATAGCCATAATCGACGACCAGGGAGACATATACCGCAATGTTTTTAAACCCATACCTGAATATCACGCTGTAAGGTGGGAACATGAACCGATTATATTTCGGCGATATGCATGATCTTTTCAAGTTCGATCTCATCAGGCATATTATGAAATCAATGCCGGACCTTGCCAGTTTTACATTCGTACCGATGCTGACTGAAACAGAAAAGAAAAACAGCAAAAAGAAAGGTCCGGCAAAAGATCTGAAAAAGGCATGGAAAACAGGGAAAGCAGGAAGCCAGAACCAGGAACTGGTCAGTAGCATGGAGCGGCTCCAGGAGATCGACGACGATCTTGAATATTTTAACGGGATCCGGGAATATTTCCAGAAAGAAAAGATTCTTGTGGATATAATTGACCGGCCGCGGTTCACCCACGAAAAGCGGGTGCAGTATTTCCAGCATCTCTTTGACGATTTCCCGATGCACTCGCTGATCTTCCTTGACCCTGATACCGGCCTTGAAGAGTCCTCACCCACACAAAAACACCTACTGCTGGATGAATTAAAAAAGGTCTATAAGCGGATAGATACCGGTTCGATCATCATGATCTACCAGCATTTTCCACGGGAGGACCGGGCCGGTTATATCAAACGGCGCTGCGAGCAGCTGAATAAGCTCATCGGTGAAGGCCCGGTCATAATTACCGATACAGAGATTGCTTTTTTCCTGATCGCAAAAAATGAAAAAATCCGGATGCGTCTCGAACAGAGCGTTGAGAACTACGCAAACTGTTACCCGGCACTTGAATCAACCGCGTGTGCATAACTGCATACTCACATTTTTTCACACATCCCACGAACGCTTTTTTTAAGAGAGGGTGCAATTGGGGGAATCTGCCGTGAAAAAATTTTATCTGACGGAGTGTCCGACCTTCCATGAGGGTTGGCGAATGAGCGCATTTCATAGCGCGTGGGTGAGAACACCGTATAGTGCGGGCGCTCTTTTTCGTAACCTTTCGGGAACGTTACGAGATAACTGCGGTTATTCCTTAACAGGGAGTTGATCTTTTGCCATGTATTCAAGATCGAACCGGTAGAAATGGGTAAACCCGCAGTTTTGGCACCGGACCGTAAAATGCCGGCAGCCGATTGTCAGATCATGCGGGCCGGTCACATGGCAATGCCTGCATTCTGCCGGTTCGACAATCTCCCAGAGAGCATAGCACCCAATCCGGGTAAACGTCCCGGGCTTGGTCACCTCCTCAATGCGCGGGACAAAGACCCGGGTGGCGCCGCAATTTTCGCACGCAACCTCAGCCTTGTAGGGCACCGCTTTGATAATCTGGTCAGCCACCTGTTTACAATGGTAACAATCAGTGCGGTACCTGGTAAAGATGAATCGGTCGCTCATAAAAGATACTGATTACGTTGGGGTTCATTAATCTGTGGTAGACAACGAGCAAATCACGGTATCCAAACAACTATAGTGAGTCATTAGACAACTGCACGAATTATAACGGCCAGACAATGCGGCAGGGAATACCAGCGAATACATAAAAAAAGCCAATCTCATGGGATTACTCAACGACAAACAGGTCACAGGAAATCCCCCAAAAATCCTCATTATCGAGGGTGATCCGGTAAATTTTCTCGCGGGAATTATGATAGTAAACAGATACGCTCCTCAAACGGGATGCTATTGATAATCTCCGGATACCTGCACCAGAATTCCACCTTTTTTGATTCGTGGTTCGTAAAAGCGGTGATTCGAGTAAATAAATTTAATTACGCAGGATTCCCCATGAATAGTATATGAAATTACTTCTTGGCTTTGTCGTGCTACTGGTTGCGCTTGTTGCAATCAGCGGTTGCACGCAGCAGGCACAACCCGCAGCAACCGTTACCACCACAGAAACTCCCGCTGTTTCAACAACCATGGAGACCGCTGTCGCGACCATGGAAACTACCAGTGTTCCGTCCAATGCATCGACCGTCGTCTCCCCACCCATCGCGAACGTCACGCTTACAACACCGGGAACGACTGTTGTCGCACCGAATCAGACCACCGCAGCTCCGGTCATTACGCCAACTATTGTCACCGCCACCGGTGTCACAACCATCCATATCACGAGCGCCGGGTTCAACCCGCAGGTCGATGTCGTTCTTCCCGGAACGCAGATCGCCTGGATCAATGACGACACCGTTTCCCATTCCATCAAAACAACCGGGAAATCTGACTTTGTGTTCAATTCAGGAGCGATCGACCATTCGGCAGGTTTCACCTACTCGTTTGCAAGCCAGACAGGCACCTGTAATTACACCTTCGCAGACAATTCAACCATAACGGGCACCATCATCGTGAAGGCCGGGCGTACATTATCCGGGTAAACGTGACCTGAATTTTTCTTCTTTTTTCGATATTTTCCTGACAGATAACAGGATCGTAGTATATTATCCGGATCGATTTGCATTTTCCCGGAAGGCACCAGTCCTTATCACCGAAAAGGGAAATACGGCATATCTCTCGTTCGGTATCTATGACTGATTCATTGATCTCCGTAGCAAAGACAACCCCTCGTGAGAGAATCGGGTCTGAACACTTCCCTCTCCAGATACAAACTTATCCTTAGAATAATAACAAAAAAGGAAAACTATTGAAAAATTGAGGGGGTTAGTAGTCGCCCATGCCGGGGGGCATACCGCCCATTCCACCCATGCCACCCATTCCGCCGGGGGGCATGCCGCCTTCGGGTGCGGCGCTCTTTGAAGAGGCAATGACATCATCAATGCGGAGGATCATGATGGCTGCTTCAGCGGCTGAAGAGATTGCCTGCGTCTTGACGCGGAGCGGCTCGACAACACCGGCTGCTTTCATGTCGACTGCCTTGCCTTCGAACACATCAAGACCATAGGTCTTCTTGCCCTTCTCGTGTGCTGCACGGATCTCCATAAGCATGTTGATGGAGTCAAGTCCTGCATTCTCTGCAAGGGTGCGCGGGATGATCTCAAGTGCGCTTGCAAATGCCTCGATAGCGAGCTGTTCCCTGCCACCGATACTTGCTGCATACTCGCGGAGACGCAGGGAGAGCTCGGTCTCGACCGCACCGCCGCCGGCAACGACTTTCTTGTCCTCAACAACAACACCGACAACGCGGAGTGCGTCGTGGATCGCGCGCTCGAGCTCGTCGACCACGTGCTCGGTGCCACCCTTGATAATGATGGAAACCGCCTTCGGGTTCTTGCACTGCTCGACAAAGGTCATGTCTTCGCCGGAAACCTTGCGCTCTTCGACAAGTCCTGCCTTACCAAGTTCATCCTTGTTGATTGCATCAATGGATGAGACGAGGCTTGCACCGGTTGCACGGGCAAGTTTCTCCATGTCGCTCTTCTTGACACGGCGGGTTGCAAAGATGCCTGCCTTGGACAGGTAGTGCTGTGCAATATCGTCGATACCTTTCTGGCAGAAGAGGACATTTGCACCGCTCTTGACAATTTTGTCAACGATGCCGCGGACCATGCGTTCTTCTTCGTCAAGGAATGCCTGGAGTTGGTCTGGGCGGGTAATGTTAATTTCGGCGTCAACTTCGGTCTTCTTGAACTCGACTGCTGCGTTTAAGAGAAGGATCTTTGCGTTGACGACCTTCTTTGGCATGGCCGGGTGAACGCGTTCCTTGTCGATGAGTACGCCTTCAACAATCTCGGAGTCATCGATGGATCCGCCGGTCTTCTTCTCAACCTTGATGTTGTCGATGTCAACCGTGTCGTCTGCGTCAGTGACCATTGTCACTGCCCTGACAACAAGATCACAGAGCTTGTCCTTGGATGACTCGGCGCTCTTGCCGGTCATCGCGGTCTCTGCGATCTTCTTGAGCATGACCTTGTCGCTTGCCTTCACATCGAAAGCGATCTTCTCTAATAGTGCCTTGGCCTTATCTGCGGCCATGCGGTACCCGTGGGCGATCACGGTCGGATGGACATCCTGCTCGAGGAGCCCTTCTGCCTTCTTCAAGAGTTCCCCGCCGATGATGACTGCGGTGGTAGTCCCGTCGCCGACCTGGTCATCCTGGGTCTTTGCGACTTCGACCATCATCTTTGCGGCCGGGTGCTCGATGTCCATCTCNNTCCATTCCCTTGGGGCCGAGTGTGGTCCTGACTGCAGCTGCGACTGCCATTGCAGCGGTTATGTTCATACCCTGGGCGTCACGGCCGCGAGTACGGGTGCTGCCTTCTTTGAGAATAAGGATCTGTTGTCCTCCAAGTTGTTGTGACATAAATTTCACCACTTTTAGCACTAAAATTGGTTTGTGGTTCTATATATAGGTTATTGAAAAAGGTTCTGTTGCGTCTGCAGTTGGGTGTTGCATTTGACTAGCCGCGTTGCATCGCGGTTGGTCGCGCAAAATTCATTTTCACCACACATGGTCATAGATATTAAAATCGCAAATAAATTATTGTCGAACAAGTACTGTGATTGTATGGTTCTAATTTCAAGAGTAAAGATTGATCCGAAAATTAAGAGTGATATTAAAAAAAGATTTCAAAAAGGATCTTTGCTTCTCTGTCCTAATGCAACAAGTGATAATTCCTTTCTAAGGAGGACAGAAAAAAAAGATAAAGATTTTCTTCGTTTGCCTTATTCTAGAGATTCGGATAGGATACTCCATTCAAAAGCATATTCTAGGTATATAGATAAAACACAAGTTTTCTTTTTAGTTGATAATGATCATATAACTCATAGAGTCCTTCATGTTCAACTTGTCTCTAAAGTAGCACGGACTATCGGAAGAGCACTTGGATTAAATGAAGATCTAATTGAGGCAATATCATTAGGTCACGATATTGGTCACGTTCCGTATGGGCATCTAGGGGAGAGAATATTATCCGATTTGTGCAAAGAATATAAAATTGGTGGATTTTTCCACAATGCTCAAGCAATCCAATTTCTAGATACAATTGAAAATTTGAATTTGACATTCCAAGTTTTAGATGGTATCCTATGTCATAACGGTGAAGTAAACGATTGGACTGTTATTCCTGACAGAATTATTGACGCAGAATCGTTTGATTCAAAACTCAAAAAAATAAATGATGGTGAGAAGATTATTCCGAGCACATATGAAGGATGTGTTGTGCGATTTGCAGACAACATAGCATATCTTGGTCGTGATTTGCAAGATGCGATTGAATTAAAATTGTTAACTCACGACAAAGAATTAAAAAAATTCCCGAAATCATGCAAAAATCTATTCAAGTTGCACAATGAAAAGAATTTCAGTCACATTAATTGGTATATACTTGACACTCTGGTAAAAGATGTTATCAATAGTAGTCATGGGACAGATAAAATCTGTTTTTCAAGATCTGTATCTGAAAGTGTCACCGAACTAAAAAAATTTAATACAGAAAATATCTACTATAATCCAAAATTAAAAGAAGAAAATTCTAAAATTGAGTTTATGTTTAAGACAATGTTTGAGACATTTTTAAAAGATTTTAAGGAGAATAAAACTACATCTCCGATCTTTACTGATATGTGTGATCTCAAATGGATCTCGCCTAATTATAAAAAAGAGGTTAAAAATAAACCGGAAATACTAGTTAGGGATTACATTGCTGGGATGACTGATCGATATTTTGATAAAAAATTTTCAGACATTATGTCACTTTTACCAAAGAGGAGGGCGCATTTTTAATGAAAAAACGAGTTTATATTGCCGGACCATTATTCTGCCAAGCAGAGTTAGATTTTAATCTGAAAGTAGATGCATTCCTGAACGAATTGGGATTTGAAACGTTTTTACCTCAAAGGGATGGGCATTTGCTGGCAAATTTGATTGTTGATAACGAACCTAAATACAATGCAATTAAAAAAATATTTGATCTTGATGTTGAAGAGATAAGAAAATCAGATATTCTTATTTTTATTATGGATGGCCGGGTTCCAGATGAGGGGGCATGTGTTGAACTCGGAATTGCTTTCTCTTTACACAAAGAGTGTATTGGTTTAAAAACGGATTCTCGATATTTGATGGATAGTCTTGATAACCCACTTATCTTAGGGTGTATCAAAGGACAGGTCGCAAAATCAATTCCCGAACTAAAAAAATTTCTTTAAAAATTATTTTACCGCCAACCCAATCATCGTTTCCCATCTGTTTCCTAGTAGGTTGATCGGGATATTTGCCATCTGTGCCGGGGTTAATCCCCCAATTCCCTGATGTGGTCGGATGTAGTTGTAATAGGTCTGCATCCCGATAGCGAACTCCTCCGCACCAATCGCGCTATCAAGGCTCCGCATTACCTTTGTCCTCTCCCTGAAAGTCCCGTTTAATCTTTCGAGGATGTTGTTGTTCGGCTTCGTCTCGAAATCCTTTAGTCGGATGTGGGGGTTCTGGATTCTTCCGAGTCCGTAGTATTCTGCCTTTATTGCCTCTTTGTATGCCTGTAAGCCATCGGTCACAATTGCGTCCGGTACGTTCATCGCGATCTCTTTTGCCTTGTGGAGTGGCTTTCGTGCATCCTTTACAAAGCGGGTTTCAGTAACTTGGCAGGCAAGGAGATATCGCGTCTTTGCATCCATGACGTTCCAGATCCACTGGTAATACTTTTTCTCACCCTCTTTCTTGATGAACACTGTCATTTCATCGGAGTGCCAGATGTTGCCGACATCGGCCTTGTATTTCTCGGAATACTTTGCGAGAAGTTTCAGGTACTTCTTAATCCAGCTCATGACGGTTGGCTGTGTGATTTCAACATTTTCAAACTGTTTCAAGTGATCAACAATCTTTCTCTGTGACACTCCTTTGAAGTAGAGGTCAAGGGTAAGGGTAATTGTTTTTGGGCTGTTCTTCATCTGACAGAATCCCTTATCGACAACAAATTTGTGATTGCAGTCGCGGCATGCAAACCTCTGAACAGTCCCAAAAGTGGTTTTACGAATGCCCCACTTTACAACTCTCTCGCTCTTGCAGGACGGGCAGGTAATCTTTGGTTCAGCCTCTTCAATTGCGGCAGGTGCGCTTTGTTCTTGAACATCACCTGCAATCTTTAACGAGAGTTGGACGGCATGAATATGTTTACAAGGCAGATTACGGGTCTGGTAATCCGGGCAGGAACACGTCCAGATTCCCGGTGATCTCATACGCTCTTCCCGGTTTTTCGGGAAGGTTCTAACGATGTGATAATACGCATCAATCGACTGTGATCGAACATCCCATTCATTCTCTCCGGTCTGAATGACCGTACCGGGCTGGCTGAGGATTGCCAGTCCTCTTAATTCTCTTGGATCGGTTAGTTGGCGGATCATTTCTCTCACTTTATTACAATCATTACATTGGATGTATAACTATTTAATAGTTTACATTGGATGTTATTACAACATTCATTACAATAACTATATTAGATACCTGAAACATAATCAATATGATAAATATGGCAAGAGCAAGGGACGAAAATAAAACCTCGCGTAATATCGCATTGAAGCTGGAAACCTATGAGCGACTGGACAAATACAAAGCAAAACTTATGGGAGAAAAAGGGACGACAAATGTTTCATTCGATGATGTAATCATTTCTTTGTTAGATTCTAAAAAAGGAATTACGTGAAAATAACGTCGTAAAACCGGAAGTACTATATATAAGTACGTACTATAAATCTCCAATGAAGAGGGGTTTAGAGAGAAACCAAATTTATTCAATAGATTGTCTAGATGGGCTGGACTTACTAGACTCCAACTCTGTAGATGTGATTGTAACTTCGCCGCCGTACAACATCGGGATTCAATACAACATTTACGATGATAAAAAAACAAGACAAGAATATCTAGATTGGTTAGAGAAAATTGCAATTTCGTGCAAGCGAGTGATGAAAAACGATGCATCGTTTTTCTTAAATATTGGAGGAACGCTTGCAGATCCTTGGACACCATTTGACGTGGCACAAAGATTTAGGAGTCACTTTGTTTTACAGAACACGATTCACTGGATCAATTCAATTGCTATCTCAAAAGAGGATTTGGGCATATCTAACAAAATTAACAGGAATATTGCAGTTGGTCACTATAAACCAATTAACAGTAAGCGATTCCATCATGATTGTCATGAATTTATTTTTCACTTCACTAAAGGGGGCAATGTAGCGCTCGACAAATTATCGATAGGAGTTGAATATCAGGACAAAACCAATATCAATAGATGGAAAATTGCAACATCTGACAAGAGAGATAGGGGAAATGTTTGGTTTATCCCTTATCCAACAATCAGGGAATCCAGAGAGCATCCGGCATCATTCCCTATAAAGTTGCCAGAGATGTGCATAAAGGATCATGGCATTTCAAGAATAGAATTGGTTTTAGATCCTTTCATGGGATCGGGAAGTACGGCAATTGCATGTACTCGGTTAGGTGTAAATTTCATCGGGTTTGAAATTGATCCTTATTATTCAGATATTGCAAACAACTCAGTAAACCGGGAAATTGAAGCAATAAAATCAGATATTACAAAAATTTCAATCTCATCATATCTGTGATTTTAATATACAATAAATTTATTTTAATATCCATCAATAAGGCACATATGCCATTTGTCACTACTGCAAAACAGTTTCTCGAAGACCCTGGAGAATTAGCCGAAGATAAAAAACTCGATGTAATGTATGATACTGTCGGATATCTGTTAGAGAATGCCATCGGGCTTAAAAATGCCAAATCTACAGACAAAATTATCAAATTTTTAAATAAACGAGGCTATGCTATCAATCGCCATCAGTGGGAAATTGAAGTTTTGGGAAAGTTAAGGGATGAAGGAATATTTATTGCATCTCATAAAAGTAAAGGAATGTACATTATTGACACAAGGGAAGAGGCCGAAAACTTTTATCTCCAATACCTCAAGAGAGTTGCCAAACAAAAATACCGGCTTGAATTTTTAAAAGATTTAATTGATAACGGTCATTGGGAGTCAACGCCAATAACAAAAGGTAATTTTGATGTGGGTGTATCCGATGATACGATTCATGTCCCACCCTCCCCTCCGCCACCACCTCCGCCTTCACCCAAAAAATCAAAGAGAAAATAAACAATAATAAAGATTCTCTATTTTTTATTTTGTGTTTCCATTCGAAGTCTAACTATTGACTTCTTTTTTGCCAAAATTATAGACCTATAATTATATCTATTAATAGGACTAATATTCAACCATGACGCTTAAACGAGATACAACATTAATTCGAGTAAACAAAAATTGTGATTCGTTAAGAACCACAATACCAAAACCAATAATGGATTTATTTGATTTAAAAGAAGGTAATAAAATCACATGGGTTTATGACCCAAAACATAAGTCAAGTATCAAAATTTCCTGTTCCAATGGAAATGGTAGGGGCGGGGGTGAATAAAAGATGATATCAGAAGTGATACTCCCTCATAACCAATATATCTCCGAATCAGATGTTCCAACAGTAGAGAGTTCTGACGATAATAAAAAATTTCCAAAATCTGAATATAAAAAATTGATAGTTAAAATTGACAGTCCCTTAAATCTGGCAGAAAGCGTACTACTAACCAAAATACACAAGAAATTTTCAAAAAACGGCTTCCAGATGGATATACAGGAATTTGAGATTGTTTTGTATCTTCATTCGATTGATCTCGAAGCTTTCAAAACATATATCCACGGTCTGCTAAGTACTACCAGCCCCGAATTAGTCGATAAAACGGTTTTTCTAAATATTATTGAAAAAATTTCGAGGATTAAAAGTTACGGTATCAAAGGCGGAAAAAGATTTTATGTAACGTATAACGATGAACGAAAAGTTGAAAATCGACAATCCAAAGTCACTAAAAGAGGTCTGTACTATTACGCTCAAAAAAATAATTTCTCAAAAGTAAATACCCCCCTTCCAGAAAAATATGAAAATCTTGTAATTTGTAGAGATAGCGAAGAGGTCTTAAGACAATTACCAGACAACTGCATCGATCTGATTATTACGTCTCCACCTTACAATTTTGGATTGGGATATGATACATCAAAAGACGGAGTAAATTGGGAGAGGTATTTTCAGAAATTATTTGAAATCTTCGACGAGTGCATCCGCGTTCTGAAATATGGGGGCAGGATAATTGTTAATATCCAGCCATTATTTTCAGATTACATCCCTAGTCACCACATTATTTCAAATCATTTCATGGAGAAAAAAATGATCTGGAAGGGTGAGATCCTCTGGGAGAAAAATAATTATAACTGTAAATATTGTGCATGGGGGAGCTGGAAAAGTCCGAGTTCCCCCTACCTAAAATATACGTGGGAATTTTTGGAGATATTTTCAAAGGGAGATTTGAAAAAGGAGGGGCTTCCTGAAAATATCGACATCAACGAAGACGAATTTAAAAAATGGGTTGTTGCAAAGTGGTCGATTGCACCAGAAAGAAAAATGGTTCAGTATGATCACCCCGCGATGTTCCCAGAAGTTTTGGTAGAAAGAGCCTTGAAACTTTTTAGTTTTCAAGGAGATATAATACTAGATCCATTTAACGGAGTGGGGACAACATGTGCAGTAGCAAAACGATTGGGTCGAAAATATATTGGAATTGATAAGTCTCAAAAATATTGTAGCATCGCCAAAAGAAGGGTTAAGGAAATTTTACCCGGAACAAATTAATCGGGTAAAATTCCTCCCAATTGGATTCTTATTGCTTCACGAGACAACTTTTCCAAAGCGAGTTTTACTTCAGTAAAAAAAGAAAACACAGCCTCATTGCTCACAGGGTTTGTTGTTTTTCCGCGAATGATAAAAATTTGATCTAAGGGCGTCCTACCTTTTGTTGGTATTTCGTCAACATCAATTTCATTCCTTTCAGACACACAATACACTTTTACATTCGGGGAACCTTGTTTCATTTTTTGTGCGGTAAATTGTGCTTCGCTTAACATCGTTTTGTCGATGTAAGTTTTACATTCTATTGCAATAACTGGGATGATTATAGTGTAATTTTCATCACCGATATTAACATCAAATTCCTTACCGATACAAAAATCAATATCTTTAGTTTTTATTTTTGCGTTCCCCCCTCTATCAAGCGTTATTCCAGCAAAAACCCCCTTATTGAAAAAATCAAGATTCAATCTTCCAATTTCAGGGATGTCCTTTAAAAGAAATCCACAAAATTCCTCTAATACGGTCGGTCTAAATTTCGATTGTGATGTTATTTTTACACCGTTACCTGCCATATTACCAATAAAAGAATCGACGCGAGTATAATATTCTGAAAGCAATCGTGTTTTTTCATTTATATCTTCGATTTGGATACCAGTAATTGCCAATTGAGCTTGGTAATAATATAATCGATAATGTTGCTCTTTAAAATCAGAAAACTCGTCTCCAATTTCCTTATAATTTGAGTTTATTTTTCCATCAATGTTACTTTCGTGATAAAAATAACTCCCAACCATATGTTTTAGAATTTGTTCTTACACATATCATCTTTGCGCGGTTTGTTAAACATCATCGTGATTTCTTTTTGTAAATCGATCCAAAGTTTATCTTCTTTTTTTGCTTTTGATATGGATTCAAATATTGCGGTTGTAACCTGCATAGCCCTATCGTAGAAAAGACTGTGCCAGGAAATATCTTCATCGGAATCTGGATTTGGATTAGACCCTGTTTCGAGGCAGATTTGTAATATTCTAGCTCCGCTTGGTCTAACAATGAACTCTATCCAATCGTCTTTCCCTGTGGCATCCATCTGTTGAAAAGATATTGAAAATACATTATCGAGGTTTATCCAGTCATCATCTTGGCAATTTTTTATCCAGACCATAATATAAATTAAAATTTGTAATTTTATAACAATCTATTGGTCTTTCGATCAATTACGCACTCATTTTATTTCGTTTTATAGGATAATCACCGCGCGCCCATTATTTTTAGTGATTATACAGTGTTAATTAATGAAAATACGTGAGAATAGAGGTTTTTGGAAAATGGTCGACGAAAGTCATATAAAGGGGCAATTTCTGACCTTTTATTAGGCGAGTCCGATCCGGATCGCTTGGAGGTGAAGATCACGCCGAAATTTATTAAGAAAGCAACCGGAATTTACAAACCCCCAAAATGCCCAAAATGCGACACTATTTTGTTGGTCGAGAAATTTGATGAGGCTGATGGTAAAGATATGAGCGAGGGAGAATTAGCTGAATATCTAGCTGGCACTCACGGAACCATGCATTGTCCCAAATGTGATTATTCAGAAGATTTCGAAGACTAATCAATAATTTTCATTCACAATTAATCAACCGCGACTTATCACCAACCGCGAGTCCGGTTGATCAACCGCAGACGCAACAGAACCTTGAAAAAGGTTCACTCGCCGATCATATCGAGGAGCTCAAAACCGGTCTCGATCCGGTGGAGGCGGTCTTCGCCAATCACCAGTGTTTTGCCGATCTTTTTCTCTTTATGGTAATCCGTGATAATACACATCGCATGCTTTTTTGCAATCTGGGAAAGATTGCCGATCAATGCAGCACGCTTTACGACTTTCTGCGCCGGGCCATAGCCTGTCAGGATTGTTTGTTTGTCAAACGTGAGAAGTGCCTGGAACGGGGCTCCCCGGAGCGTCTGCAACCGCACGCCAATCTGCTCTAAAAATTCTATGGGTACGTTCAGAACCTTCCGGTCTTTTGGCCCGTCGTGCCGGGTTTCATCCGGACGCTCGTGCCGTATCAGGTTAATCGATTCAACAACACCGGTATCGAAATATTCCTCAATTTTTATCGCCACATCGAGCGTTGTGCCCATCCCACCCTCGTACTTGCTGATGGTACGGCGCGAAACGCCCAGCACCTGTCCGAGATCGCCAAGCGACATGTTACGCTGTTCGCGGAGTTCCCGAAGAGTGTCGCCATTGATATTGACATAGAGCCCTCCAGGCGACGCATAGACAAGGGGTGGAACCTTCTCCACGAAGAAGTCATAGAGTGTTGCGGGACTGATTGCATAGATGCCATACCGGATATAGACTGCCCCCCGCTCAAGCTCCGCATCACGGGCACGTTCACCAACGATCAACGGCACCCCACCCAAATGGCGCGCGATCACGTCGAGATCAAATGCCGCGTCCTCGCTCACGGAATCGATATGGGCGACGACTTTGATGACAAGAAGCGTCCCGTTGTTCCGTGCAATGAGGTCAAAACTTCGCGGGCGTATGCTAAAGCGCTCGGAAACCTCAAAGCCTGCGGTGATCATGACACTGATGACCATCTGGAGCTGGCGATCTTGGGACATGCAGTTACAAATGGATAGAGCGTGCCCATATATTAATATAGATATGCTAATCGGTATCGATGACACGGATTCCCCACAGGGGATGTGCACGACCTACCTTGGGGCAGTTCTCGCCCGGCGTTTAATCCGGGAACATATGCGGATGCGTGTGGCCCGGCTCGTCCGGCTCAACCCGAACGTGACGTGGAAGACCCGGGGGAACGCAGCGATCATGCTGGACGTAGAGGGAGATCCCGGCCGTGCGTTTACGGTCGCGTGCGAAACCGTGGAGGAACTAGCTGATTTCTCGTGCGAAAATACGAACCCGGGGGTTGTCGTGGCAGATGCCCGGCCGGACCCGGCGTTTTACCGGAAAGCGGTCATGGATTTCTGCACTACAGAAGAAGCGGTCGGCATCCTTGATGCTGCCGGGGCCCGGTACCATGGCTGGAAGAACCGTCGCGGGTTGATCGGGGCAACAGCTGCGATTGCAAGCGAACTTGTGGACAGGACTTCGGAGATTCTCGTGTACCGGCAACCAGAGCGGTTTGGTATGCCCCGCGAGGTAAATCGAGAGAACCTGTTTGCCGCTGAAGAGGCCACGTTCCCGCACACGTGGGACACCGTGGACATGGCAAACGATGTTGTTGTCTGCGTACCACACACGCCGGACCCGGTGCTGTTTGGCATCCGGGGCGAGAGCCCGTCATGGGTGCTGATGGCCCGGTCAATGATCGAATCGGAGCCCCCCGGCATCTCCCAGATCTGGGTGACAAACCAGGGAACGGATGCCCACCTGCTTGCCGGGAAGATCGGGGAACTGCGTGAGGGGCTCTCGTACCATGTGAAAGGGACGGTTGCCGGTTTGCCGGTAACCGGGACAGGGGGCCATGTCGCTTTTGCGATCCGCGATAGCGAACAAACAGTGCAGTGTATGGCATACGAGCCCACGAAAAATTTCCGGTTTATCGTGCGTGAGCTTGTGCCGGGCGATGAGGTGATTGCCGTTGGCAGTTACAAGAAAGGCAGCGTCAACTTAGAGAAGATGAAGGTGGTGTCGCTTGCAAAGCCCGTTATATCCCGCCCACCGATGTGTACTGCATGCAACAAGCGGATGACCAGTGACGGGAAAGGCAAAGGCTGGAAGTGCAAAAAGTGCGGGGCTCGTGCAACGGAGCCGGAGGTTCTGGAGATCTCCCGCACTCTCAAAACCGGATGGTATGAGGTACCTCCAACCGCACGAAGACACTTGGCAAAGCCATTGTGCCGGGGCGAGCCGGCATTTTAAATCCGGTTGGCGGCTGAACGATTTCGCCCCGGCTTATCAAAAGAGCAAAACGCTGCAACGAGAAAGCGTATTACTCTGTCCTTCATTCTCTTTTAAAAATAATCTTTCAATAGTATTTCCAAAAAAAATCCGGAAAAATTGTAAAAACCAAAGGGGATCGGCAATGAAAGGACCACGACCGTCAAAAATCCGGGACGAGACAAAGATCTGCGCCGGGAACATGGGCTATCGATGGGTTGAGAATACGGAACCGGATCTCCCGTTTGATGCGTTTATGTTCCGGCAAGGAATTATCGTCGCGGTGAAACTCAAAAAAGTCCGGTATACAATCGACAATGACGTCATCATAGAGTCCAAATACCCGGATGATGTGGGGATGCTCCGATCCCTTCCGCTGCCTCAGTGCGTTATCCGGGAGCTCTGGATCAGGACCCAGAACGAGCGGGCGTGGCGGAGGTTCTATATCCTGCCGATGACTACAGCGGAGATCGAGTTCAACTCCGCGGAGGGCTACCGGAACACCCACTTTGACGAGGAAAAAATGAGGAATGCACCAATTCGCAGGGCGATCTCCCAGGAGTGATGGGGGATCCAAAAGGTACCCGTGACAGGGATGCCCTCAAATAACCCCATTTCAGGCTCCTTTTGCCAAAAGGACGAAGGTCATTTTTTGGGGAGGGTTAAGTGTGTCCACGCATGTTTTTATATGCGATATTTACGGGTATTTTTAAAAAGTAGCGGTTTATTGCAGTTTTTGACCCTGCAATATAGCGGGCTTTTAGCGCTCCCTTTTTGGGGGGTATACTATTGGGGGCAACAGGAGAGATCAGCCGTCCGGTGCCCAATACGAGGCGAATTTTTTTTATCGACGGTGGCCGTCAGATACTAACCGATTCAACGATCGCAATCTCTTCCGCTGTCAATCCATACAGATCATACACCAACGCATCGATCCGGACATCCGTCGCATCGATCTCCTGCTGTACCAACCGCCGCTCCTGGTCGGTCTTCGCCTGCGGGAGGTAGCGGTTCAATTCCAATGTCTGGGTGACGAGCGCAACCATCTTGTCGTGCCGGGTCTTGTCCGCAAGCTTGTCAAAGTCGGGGACGTAGATGGGGATCTTGCCAAGGTACTGGAAAATGAGCTGATAACCACCCTGAATTTTTGTACAATAATTTGAGATTAAGAACCAACCTAATTTTGAATTCAATAAACCGAGCAAGAAGAAATCCTTCTTTGGAATGATAAATATTGCACCATTTGGATAATGAATTCCAGAGTCAAAAGTAAATGCAGTTTTCATCTGGAATTTTACATAAATTAATTTTGGTTTTTCAAACTCTGGATAAAAATCAATAACATCCTGAATTTCATACCATTTGTAAGGGCCGGGTTTTCTTCCTTCCCAAGCATTTCCATTCCAGTCATCAGGCTTTGGAGTTAACTGGGGCTTAAATTGTTTAAGATATTTTTCAATCGCAGGATAATTATTAATATCAATCCCCCGTCGTGTAAATATTAAAAATCTCTTATCTGGAAGCGGTTGATATCGTTTGATGTCACGACCGACTAAATATGGTTTAATAATTTCAATACTACGTGGATCTTCTTCAATAAGTTTTTTCTTAATATCCCCACCAATCACAAATGCCTTATCTAATCCTGTTATAATTCCACGGTAAATCCCACCCATCACGTAATTTTCCAGCGGTGTCCCGGCACTCTGCAGCTTCTTCAGCAGCAGTTCCGTCCGCTTGTCGCCGAGCGTCCAGCCGCCGTCAGTAAGCGTAGCCTGCTCAATCAGGTGCCGGTGCTGCTGCACGTAATCCGCAAGGTTTGGGAAGTCGAGCATCTCCACCTTTGAGATGCAGATCTCCTTTGCCGGTTTTGCATTCCTGACCCGGATGATGCACGGGTACGTCGTCGCGGTTTTGAAGACCGGCAGATCGCCGAAGTCCACGATCTCGTCGATCTGTTTTGTCAGGAGGAACTTGCGGAGCGGCTTGCCGTAGTTCGCCCGCATCCATTTATTTGCCACGATGTACGAGAAGATCCCACCGGGGCGCAACAGCGAGATGCCCTTCTCGATGAAGTACGCGTACAGGTCGGCAGTGCCCTGGTAAACCGCGTAGCGGGACTGGTAATACTCCTTCTGGTCTTTGAGCGATTCCTGCCGGACGTACGGGGGATTGCCGATCACCGCATCGAATCCTCCCGCCTTCATCACCAGCGGGAACCCGGCCTGCCAGTCAAACGCATTGATCCGCTTTTGCTCCGCCATGTTAAACGGGTGCGCCTGTTTGAGATCGAAATAATCCGGCGCAACAAGCGAGTTCCCGCACCGGATGTTGTGATGCAGGGAGGGCAGCGCCCGTTCAGCAAAAAGTTTCAGCTGCTTTGAGACATTCTCCTCGCTCTCCTCTTCAAGAACTTTTAAGAGAAGCGAGAGTTTCGTCACCTCGACTGCCTGCGTGTCGATGTCCACACCGTAGAGGTTGTTTACAAGAATGCGTTTGCGCTCCGCAGTCATTAGCCGCCAGTCGCTCCGCATCCTTGAGGAGTGATCGGTCCCGGCCTTGTAGATCGGCAGTTCGTACGCGCCCTCTTTCTTTGCCTCCTTCCCCAAAACAACTGGATCCGGCAGGAGCGCCCGGACTTCCGGCGAGGTTGCCGGATGATCGGCAAGCACCGGCACCAGATGCCCGATGTACCAATCGCGGTGCCAGTCAAGCAGGAACTGGTACGTTCCCAGCAGGAACGAACCGGAGCCGCACGCAGGATCGACAACGGTGAGTTTTGCCACCTCGCGGGGAGTTTTTCCCTTCACCAGTTCGCCCACCGTCTTTTTCACGATATAGTCCACGATATATGCAGGCGTATAGAAGACTCCTCCGGCCTTGCGTACCTCCGGCTTGTCCTCCACATCCGCCCGGTGCGCTGCGGTGAGCCTGATCACTTTCCCGAGGAACTGCTCATACACCTGCCCGAGGATCTCGGCAGGGATCACCGAGAACTCGTACGGGCTCTCCGGGTAGTAGAGCCGGTTAATGATCGTCTTTAAGACCGTATCGTCAATAACGAGCGTGGGCGTGAGCGTATCCGGCATCTCATCGCGTCCGGCCTCACCCGCGAAATGGAAAAGCCCGGAGTTATACTTGTCATCCGCGAGACGAAACAGGTCACAAATGCGGGCATAGACACCCGGATCATGGGACAGGGCATGCAGGGTCTCGTAGTGCTCAATTCCCCGGTCCTCGCAGATTCGCAGGAAAATAATACGATCGATAATCAGCTGGACTGCGGTGTTCACCTCTTCCTGTGAGAGCCCGATATTCCGCAGGGCGATATTGCGGGCAAGCAGCAGCCGCCAGTTCTCGATATCCTCCAGGAACTTCTGATCGACACCGGCGGTCCCGTGCTTCTCGCCATTCGTTGCTACGTACTTGTCGTACGAGCCTTTCTGGATGCCCTCCGGGGAAAAGACCGAGGCGATCCGGTCCCATCGTTTTTCATATTCGGTATAGGGAAAATAGGCAATCCGGGCTGTTGCCGCCGTATCATCGCTACGAAGGGGAACATTGCAGTCATAGACCGCGAACTCCTCGAAATTCGTCAGGATTGAAAGTTTTAAGCCGGCATTCCATGCGTACCGGCGCAACTGGAGAGCGGCATCCAGATCGTCTTTGAGGGAAACCGCTGGTTTCTTCGCTTCGCAGATGAACTTGCGGGCCCCTCCCACCCGAAACGAGTAATCGATGAATTTTGTCTGGCCCCGTATGCGGATCGGGTCTTCGTGGGCGACTTCCTTGTACGCCTCCGACCAGCCCTTGTTATTGTCCACGTCCCACCCAAGCGCACGGAAGAACGGAGCAAGAAATTCCCGCCGCAGTTCAGTCTCATTCTTCTGCCCCTTGTGATAGACCGGGCGATTGAACTCGTAGCGTTGTATAAGATCGATAATCGGTTGCGGTGCCGGCATGACAGAAGATGCCTCTTGTATGATAGATACGCTGGCGTTCCACCATCTATCTTTCGATTTTTAAAGTCAGTTCCTTTACCAAGGCCAGTAAAAAAGAGAGGGGTTGTGCAGTGTTCTAAAACCCAATCCCCACTTCGCCACTACACTCGCCCGATGGCTCTTTTTCTTTTACCACAAGCATCAGCACGATCCCGATAATCTCAAGCCCCATGCAGAACAGGAACGCCGCGTCGAACGCACCTGCAAGTTCTGCAGGGGCGAGCGTATGAGCGGAATACTCGGCAAGTTTTGGCCCGGCTGCCACCATGGCGATGAGCATAACCATGGCAACACCAAGCGATGACCCAAGATTTGTCATCATCTTGACAAGCCCGCTTGTCGAGCCGCGATCCTTCACGGAACATTCACCCATCACGGCACTATTCAGGGGGGAGAACGCAATACCGGTGCCTGCCCCAAGCAGGAGGAGGTAGATGCAGACATGCCCTACGCTCGTGTCGGCAGAAATCGTCGATAGAAAGAACAGCGCAACCGCACACAGCACAAAACCGGTGACGATGGGTTTTTTTGTCCCGATCACGTCCGAGATTTTTCCGGAGATGGGGGCGGTGACAATCATACCAACCGGAAGCGCAAGCAGGATCGTGCCCGCGTTGTCAATCGGGATCTTTTTGACAATCTCAAGATAGAAAGGCATGATGACCATGACGCCGCTCATCGCCATCTGGATGAGCAGGACGCACACGTTCTGGAGAGAATATGCCCGGTTGGAAAACAGGGAGATATTGACAAGCGGTTCCCCGTTACGCCGTTCCTGCACGTAGAACAGGGCCCAGAAGATCGCAGAGATCACAAGAGCAGCGATTCCCATCACCGGCTGTGTTCCCTGGAGTGTAGTCAGGCCGAAGATCAGGGTGCCAAGAGCTAAAAAGACCATGACGATTCCGCCATGATCCATCTTTGCCGATGGGGAGACCGGGGCAAGGCGTGGGATTATGCGCATCCCAAGGAAGATCGCAATGATACCGACCGGGAGGTTCACAAAGAAAATGTATTGCCAGGAAAACGCACTGGTCAAAAACCCGCCGACAACCGGCCCGAGTGCCGCACCGAGCATCGTGAACATGGCAACAATGCCCAGCGCCTGTCCCCGCAGGGACGCGGAAAGGTACGAGGTGACCATGACCGCTCCCAATGCGGAGATGACGGCACCACCCACTGCCTGTATCATCCGGGACAGAATGAGGATATCAAGAGTTGGCGAGAGCCCGCAGAGCAGGGAGCCCGTGGTAAACAGTGCAAAGCCGCTGAGGAACACGTTCCGGTACCCTTTCATGTCCCCCAGACGCGACGCCGCGAGCAGGAGGCTGACAAGGATAATCAGGTACGCGTTGAGCACCCATGACACGGCCACGGTAGATACATCAAAGGACTTTGCAATCGCGGGGAGGGCGATGTTCACAATCGTCGCATCGAGGCCGGCCATGAATGATCCCAGCGCAACCACGATGACGATCATCAGGTCTTTTGGCGACATTTTCGGGCTTGAACGTGCGTCAGGCATGAGAATCAGAACCGTTGAACAAGAGAAGGTTGTTTTTCTGATATGAACTCTTGCAAATAATTCCTGCGCTGGAATGCCACATTAATATCAGAGTGGTGATTCCCGGCAAACGGTTTTATCGGACACGGTGCAACCACCACCACAAGGATCTCTGGTGTCACTCTATGCAAAAACCTACAGAACCAAAAAAAGACTATGCCTCAGTGCCGTTCAGGACCATCGCCCACCTGTTCGACCCTGACGACCCCTCACTTGAAAACAGCCGGCTGCTGACTGACGCGGCGGAAAACCAAATCTTCCGGGAAGTGCTGGATGTTCCAAAAGGTAATCCGTCTCACATCAATACCCGAGTTAAAATCCTGCTCCCGGCTTCCGATCTCACACCGGGGCGGACAGACGCGATCATCGCTGCCATCCGCGCCCACTTCAGTACCCGGGCAGACGAGATCCAGCGGGACATGAGACTGACCGTCCGGGTCGGCCTACGGGAGTTCCGGCTGACGGTTGCCGTGTGCGTTCCCTCATTCATCGGCATTGCCATCTGTTCCCAGTTCAAGGGAAATCCTCTCATTGAAGTTATCGAAAATGTCCTGATCATCTTCTGCTGGGTGACCATCTGGCAACCGTTCCAGTCACTGGTGTTTGATCGCTGGACGCAGGCAGAGCAGGCAAAAGTTTACCGTAAGATTGCCGGCATGGATATATCGGTAAAACCTTCCTGAAACACAGTTATCAGCATAAACCACCAATACCTTGCAACAAAATAAGAAGGGAATCTATGGCAAAACAATGCGATGAGCCGGTCACCCAGATGCATATCAGGCCGGGCATGACCGTCAATGAACTGGTCAACGCGATGGGAAAAGCCGGTGCCTACAACGGCGGATCGCTGTGTCATGCAGCAAATATTTACGAGCAGATGCTGCGGGACGAAACAACAACAAAATTCTTCGGTCTTGCCGGCGCGATGGTGCCGGCCGGCATGGGCGGGATTGTTTCTGACCTGATCAGGGAGGGCCATATCGACATCCTCGTTTCAACCGGCGCAAACCTTACCCACGATATTATTGAGGCGATCGGGTGCCGGCATTTCCACGGTACCGCGTTCTGCAACGACATCGAACTCCGTCACGACGAGATCAACCGGATCTATGATGTTTATCTCCCAAACGAAGCCTTCGAGCACTTCGAAGTGTTCATGCAGGACGTGTATGGGAAACTCGAACCCGATAGCAAAATATCCATATCCGGGCTCCTCCGCCACATCGGCTTAAACCTCAAGTCAGGCATTCTCCATACCGCAGCAAAAAACGAAATTCCGGTCTACTGCCCTGCCGTGCAGGACTCGATGGTCGGGCTCCAGTACTGGCTCTTTTCCCAGACCAACAAAGTAACGGTGGACGCTTTTGCGGACATGCCGGCACTGATGGATACCTGCTTCTCGACCAAAAAAGCCGGGGCATTGCTTGTCGGCGGGGGTGTGCCTAAGAATTTTATCCTCCAGAGCATGCTCATGACCCCGAACGGTTTTGATTACGCAATCCAGTTGACGGGCGATCGCCCGGACCTTGGCGGACTCTCGGGCGCCACACTCGATGAGGCCCGTTCGTGGGGCAAGATTACGGAAGAAGCACAGGCAGTAACGGTCTACGGTGACGCGACCATTACCCTGCCGGTCCTGGTCGCTGCAGTAATGGAGCGGTTGCACCATGGCTGAACTGATCCTCGCACTGGACGCTACCGACCGGAAAAAGGCACGTGAGATTGCTCATGCGTGCGCTCCCCATATCGATGCAATAAAGATCGGCTACCCGCTCGTCCTTTCCTGCGGGTTGTCCATCGCACAGGAACTTGCAGAAGAGAATCTCCCCATCATCGCCGATTTCAAAGTCGCAGATATCCCAAACACCAACCAGCTGATCTGCGAGCGGGTGTTTGAAGCGGGGTGCTCCGCGGTCATCTGCCATGGTTTTGTCGGTATGGATTCATTAAAAGCATGTGTTGCAGTCGCACACCAGCACAAGGGCGCCTGTTATGTCGTCGCTGAGATGAGCCATCCCGGGGGAAAAGAGTTCTTTTCGGGCGGGATTGCAGAACAGATTGCATCCAACGCGATGATTGCCGGTGCCGATGGGATCATTGCCCCGGCAACCCGCCCGGACCGGATAAAAGTGCTGCGGGGTTTTGTCGGGCGCCACAAGATCCTCTCACCGGGTATCGGGACGCAGGGCGGGGATGCAGATGCAGTCGCCTCACTGGTTGATGGGGTGATTGTCGGGCGCTCCATCTATGATGCCGCAGATCCGCTTGAGTCGGCACGCACATATGCTCACGTCAGGAAGGTTAACCCCTCCTATTAAACCCGCTCCATTTTGCCGGCAGATACTGCGATGCACAGCAGGGTATCCGCGAATTGCCAGACCCTTCAACCTGCACCGTCTAAATATTTATTAAGGATTGCCGCGATGTAGTTGTATGGATTGGAGCATAGAGCAAGCGGAAATAGCAAAAAAATACAAAAAACTCGAAGATATTCCCAAAAAAGAACGACAATACAAGTGCCACACCTGCCACCTTATCGTTGATGAAGATCCCTGTCCCAACTGTGGCGAGACACATCTGGAGATCATGTGCCCACTCGACAACTGTCACTGCACCCATGAAATGATCTCGGGCATAGAGTACTGCCCCCTCTGTGGCAAACCCGTCTGTCCCGAATGCGGTTCACACGACGTCGTCCAGATCAGCCGGGTTACCGGCTACCTGCAGGATGTTTCCGGGTGGAATGCCGGCAAACAGCAGGAATTAAAAGACCGAAGACGATACTCGGTCGCATAACAAAATTTCATCGGGTTTTTTATTTTTTTTATTCACACGGTCACAAGAAGAAGAAAACAAGTTTGACCGGTTGACTGCTCCGTTGGATCCGTATCAAAATCTTACTATCAGATGTGCACAAATACCAACACTGTCAGGTCGACTGCCGTATGCGCTACTATCTCGATACTACGACTCTTTTTATCCAAGGGGCGTTCCGTGCCGCCAGTACGGGTAGTGACGGGGGGATCCTGAGGGTATCAACCCTCATGAACCATACCGTGCAAAAAGATGTGAGCGGGATAGAACCGGTAAAAGAGCTGGAGCGGGTTGCCGCAGGAGCCGGGATCAGCCGGGATTTTTTCGGAGTACTGACCGCTGTCCCGATCACAAGCCTCTGCGTGCTCCAGTACGATTTTATTACGGTGTTTGTGACGGCCGGAACCGAGACGGTACCGGATACCGGGATGGTAAACATCATCGTTTGCAGCAGTGAGGGCATGGCAGATTCGACCCTGCTCGAAATGATAATGGTCGCCACGGAAGCAAAAACCCGGGCGCTGCTTGCATCGGGATACGATATCCCCGGCCCTTCCACAAATGCCATCATCACTGCATGCGAAGGGGAAGCCCGGCACCCCTCATCGAAACGGATCACCGCCATGCGCGAGCGGGTGTACACCGCGGTGCTCAAAGGATTTCCCGAAGCGCTTCGCCGTTCGAAAAATCCTCAGGGGGTTACCCGGCCGAGATTTTTTATTTTCAGCCGGTTCAACGGGGAGCACTGGGTGGAGTGGACCCCGGAGAACTGCCCGTATTATCCCTGCCATTTTGCCGGGCAGCGGTGCGACTTCTGTTACTGCCCGTTCTACCCGTGCGGGAACGAGAGTCTCGGGGACTGGACGACTAGTTCAAACCACGGGCAGATCTGGAACTGTGCCCGCTGCACGCTTATACACGAGCCAAAGGTTGCAAATTACCTGAAAAACTATCCGGATGCATCGCTTGAAGAACTCATGCACCTGAAAGAAAAAAATACGTAATTATTCCTTAATCCCAAGTGCCTTTAAGAGCTCGGGAAGGGGAATGCCATGGGCTTCTGCAGCCTGGCGGATGGTTTCGCCGCGGGCGATTGCGCAGCCGACACAGCCCATACCAAACTTGAAGAGCGCTTCGGTCGATTCTGGTTTTGCCTGCAGGAGATCATAGATCGTGGAATCAGCAGTTAATTCAGCCATATCATAGTAAATTCCCCTGCCGGCTCATAAACTTCACCATCGCGGTTATGCCGTGCATGTCACTTTCACTGCGCACACTTCGCAATATATACCACTTGAAAGAACCGATATGTGTCTGGAGATGTATGAACATGGATTTTTCCGAAACAACTGAAAGAATCTCCCGAAAGTTTTCACAAAAAGGACAAACAGTCGATCACCAGAAGATCGAGGGCAAACTACGCCGGCTCATTGAAGAGTTTGGCGTCCAGCCATCGGAAGCAGAGCGCAGCGTGACAAACGAACTCTACAAAGAGTTCAACATCCCGATTACGAGTCCCGGCAGTGCCGGCACCAGTGCGGGCGGCACAACGGAACAGAAAAAGATCGCAGATGCGATGTCGGGCGAGTGGGTGACCATCAAAGGAAAAGTGGTGTCAGTCGCATCGCCCGCCTCACCGGCGATTGCCCAGAGCGGCATCATCGCTGATGAGTCCGGGGGGATCCGGTTTGTAGCTTGGGCAAAGTCAAACGCCCCGCTGATGACAGAGGGCGGATGGTACCGGATTGA
Source organism: Methanoregula sp. (assembly GCA_003136075.1). Classification (GTDB taxonomy): domain Archaea; phylum Halobacteriota; class Methanomicrobia; order Methanomicrobiales; family Methanospirillaceae; genus Methanoregula. The sequence goes on from PNBP01000197.1 coordinate 28,377, forward strand.
ATCTGCGGTTGTTGATGAATACAAGGGAATACCCAGCCTTAAAATTCATTCCGGCACTACCGTAAAGGAGCTCGGGACAACCGATCCGCTCATCCCCACGCCAGTGCCAATTACCTCACTTCATACCGGTGTAGGAAGTGTCCGTGCGAAAGTGGTCTCGGAATGGGATGCTACGCACGAACGGATGCTCCAGTCCGGTCTTTTAGGCGANNAAATTCGTGATCTGGAAGGAGCCCGGTAAGGAGCGGCTCGCCGTGGGGTCGGTCTATTCCATTTTTTATGCGCAGGTTGACGAGTTTAACGGCAGGCTCTCCCTTAACCTGACCACCGCGACAATCATGCAGGAAGATGGCGATATTGCCACAGTGAGCGGGGGCGAAGTGACGGTACGCGGCGCTATTGTTCACATCGCACCCGGATCCGGGATTATCAAGCGCTGCCCGGTAGAGGGATGCAATCGTGCCCTCTCCCGCCAGAATTACTGTCCGGTGCACGAGATCCAGCCCAATTTTGTCTATGATCTGCGGATCAAGGGCTGGCTTGACGATGGGGAGAAGACGCACAATATGCTGCTCCAGCGCGAGGTTGTCGAGTCGCTGACCAAAATCACGCTCGATGCGGCAAAGGAGATCGCGGAGAATAACCCGCTCGGTATGGATGAGGTGTTCCTCCGGATGCGGGATGCCATTCTTGGCCGGCATGTGATCTGCACCGGCCGCGAGATCGAGAACCGGCTGCTGGTTAACTCCTGCGAACCGGTGAAATTCGAGAGCAGTGAACATGCGGCACTCTTGAACCAGGCCGGAGGTGCATGATGAGCATGAATGCACGGGACATGGGAAAGAAAGAGGGAGCGTTTGAGCGCGAGCCGGCCCGGAGAGTTTTTGCG
>PNBP01000153.1 GCA_003136075.1 Methanoregula sp.
CCGGTGTTTGAGCAACTAATCCATGACCCTGATGCCCGGGCCCTGTACCTCTATCCCACGAAAGCGCTCACCAACGATCAGCTGATCGTCCACGAACAGATGGCGCGCTATACGGGGATACCTGCAAAACCGGCAATTGACGATGGCGACACCCCTTCTTCGAGTCGTGCTGCGATCCGCGAACACTCCCGGATCATTCTCTCAAATCCCCACGAACTCCACCATGTCCTTTCGTGGCATGCGAAGTGGAGTCCGTTTTTCTCCGGTCTCCGGTATGTCATAATCGATGAAGCCCACCGGTATCGCGGGGTTTTCGGGTCTCATATCGCCTTCCTTGTCCGGCGTCTCCGGCGTCTGTGCAACCATTACGGCTCGGACCCCCGGTTCATCCTTTCAACGGCAACAATTGCAAACCCTGTTGAATTTGCGACCCGGCTCACCGGCCTGCCGTTCGAATGTGTGGAGAAGGACGGGTCGCCGCACGGCAGGAAATATTTCGTACTCTACAACCCCTTCTTCGATGGTGTCGGCGATCGGTCGACGCCACAGGAAACAAAAGATCTGCTGGTGTCATGCATTAAAAACGATCTCCAGACTCTCTGCTTCACCGGTTCCCGGAAGATGGCAGAACTCGTTACGGTCTGGGCAAGAGAGGACGCAAAACGATCATCTGCACTCCTCGCCGAATCGATCTCCGCATACCGGGCCGGATATCTCCCCGAGGATCGGCGTTTGATCGAAAGCCGGCTGAAGGATGGAACGATGAAGGGTGTCGTGTCCACCAATGCACTGGAACTCGGGATAGATGTCGGTTCGCTCGATGCGGTAATACTGTCGGGCTTTCCCGGTACCATGATGTCGACCCGCCAGCAGGCCGGCAGGGCAGGAAGAAAAGGTCTTGAATCACTTGCGATGCTGGTAGCTCACGCGGATCCGCTCGATCAATATTTTATGCACCATCCGGATGCTTTCTTCGGGCGGTCGCATGAANNTCCGGCCACCTGCTCTGCGCAGCAGCGGAACTACCTGTCCGTGAAGATGTGGACCAGGAATTTTTCGGGATCTCCCTCCAGTCGTACCTGCCTGAGCTCGCTTCATCAGATCTAATCCGGAAAACTTCTCGCGGCTGGGTCTATACCGGGCGGGGCCGTGCAGCGGAAGCAGTAAGCCTTGGTGGGGTCCCGGGCGAAACCTTCAGGATCGTGTGCAGCGGCCGGCTTCTGGAGACAATGGATCGCGGGCAGGCATTCCGTGAAGCCCACAAGGGTGCGATAATGCTCCATCAGGGCGAGACCTATATTGTCACCGAGATGGATCTCGAAACCCATACTGTCAGGGTCACACCCACTGAAGTGGATTAGTACACGCAGCCGCTGAAAAACGTCGATCTCGTGATTATTGAAAAACTGGAGAGCCGGGTAATTAACGGTGCGAATTGTTTTTTTGGCGAAGTAGAAGTGACTGAACAGTATACCGGCTACAAGATTAAGCGGGGGGATACCATTATCGGGATCGAACCCCTCTCGCTTCCTCCGCTTTCGTTCAGGACAAAAGCGTTCTGGATTGTCCCGTGCGGAGAAACGGAACAGAAAATTATCGCCGCAGGTCTCGATTTTGCCGGCGGGCTCCACGGGGCTGAGCACGCTCTGATCGCTCTCATGCCGCTCCACGTAATGTGCGACCGTTGGGATATTGGGGGTCTTTCCTGCCCCTCCTTCGGGGAAGATGGAGAACCGGTTATTTTTGTGTACGACGGCTACGAAGGGGGGATAGGACTTGCGGAGAAAGCGTTTGAGGTTCTCCCCGATCTGGTAACTACTTCATTCCGGCTCGTACACGATTGCCTTTGCGAAGATGGCTGCCCATCCTGTATTTATTCCCCGAAATGCGGTAATGATAATCAACCGCTCGATAAAGGGGCGACAACGATGGTTCTACGCGAATTGTATCCGGTACAAGATAAGGTCGGAGATATAAATGGAGAAACCCGCATTAATCGCCATCTGAATCCCCTTGTTACGGTGTAATTGTTCGATCTATCCGAATAAATCAGTAGAGAACAGATCTATCAAAAATTGGTANNGAAATTCATTCTTCAATTGTGGATTTGACCGCGAGGAAGACCGGGCCCCGGACATCAACCTTCTTGTTTGCATCGGTGACAGCCCGCATCGCAAAGTCGTCGATCTTTAAGTTGATGTCGCTTGGGAGCTTCGCCATCTTTACCTGCACATGGGTTGCCTTCCCGCACCGTGCCGCTTCTTCAATCCTTGCTGCGGCCAGCGAGGCAACAGCACTGAGGTAGGTGATTCCGGTCGGGATACCTTCGGTGCGGACCGCTTTCCATTTCTCCACATCGGGAACTCCGAGGATGGAGCCGCTGTGCACGAAGATCCCGTTGGCGCACGCGGGACCGCAGAGTTTTGCCGTGGATTCGGTCTCTTCGACTACGACCGAGATCTTCGATCCCCCGATCGTCCCCTTCCACGCTTCAAACGAGCAGGGCCCCTGGGCATCCGCATGGGCGGAGGCGGTC
>PNBP01000078.1 GCA_003136075.1 Methanoregula sp.
GATCGCAGCACTTGAAAAAAGGTTACGGGAGATGGAAGCCCTGGTCAAGGGACTGATCGAGGAGCTGCTCGACTTCAAGTCGATCTCCATGACGATGTCCAGGCAGACCGGGGAAAGCGGTCGTCAGGTGTTTGAGCGGGAATCGGTTGTGCCGGGCACAGCATCTCCGGTGCCGGCGGATCCATCCTCATCCCAGTCCGTTGCAGATCCATCCGATGGCACCACCGTGATCCGGCCCATGGGCGCACGCCAACCGGATGTCCCGGCAGAGCCCGTAATGGTCCGGATCATGCAGTCCGACGGCACGATGAAACTCGAGATCCGGTGCGGGGACAAGAACCCTGTTACCTCATCCACGGGATACAGGCGCACCAAGAAGGGCACACCTGTCAAGGGCAAACAGAGCCTTCTGATCTAAACTGCCGATGAAGACAAGTCAGACCCTGCAAAGAAGTAAGGGGCCTGATATCGTGGAGCGGGACCATTACGATCATCAGGGTAATGTAGATGCAGGAAATTAAAAAAACCAAAAGTTGGCTCTTGTAGAAATCCTCAAANNACCCCCCGGTTGCGATAGTGTATAAGTATTACTTATTCTGGTATCATCGCCCTTGAGCCCCGTCCCCTGTGGGGACTGGTGGCGCAAGAGGGAGGCTGCGTGTTATGAAAGCGTTTTTCTACAGTGCCCAAAAGTTTTCCAATCTGACCGGGAATCGCACAAATCGAGCCCGAAACCAAACGTGCAACCCGCACGCTCGCGACGCTGATTGCAGATGTTGGCCCCCGCTCATTTTTTTGTACTCTGCAGATCTGATCTGTCATTCTGAAGAGGGCAATGACTAACCCGGGATAAATCCCTCTGAACCATTCGACACTGTGCAAACGATAAACCTATGGAAGGGACGTATTGATCGCAGTTGGTTCTTTCGCAGAACTCCTCAAGCATAAATCCAGATGAGATGGGAGAGTGGTTAAATCTGATGTTGATGCAAACGGGCTCCCTGTCCATTCCCCTGGTAGTTCTCGTGGCCGCGGGGGGATTTTACCCTCCTGAACTAATGCGGGGCACCTGTTCAGCCTCCCGTCTTACCGGATTAATAACACAGTCTTATCAACCTGTTCACAGGGAATGCCTGCACCAGCCAATGGAGATCCCGTCACCGGGAACCCCTGTTGTGAAACAGGACGATGAAAAAGTGACGAGAATCCGCGAGAAGATCAGGTTAGTCTTTAAAAGTCCGGGTACGCGGGATGACGTGACTATCTCTAAAAAGATATACCATCACTCCTGACGGCGATTTGATGATGATTCTCCGGTAATTTTTCCTGGGAGAGTACCGCACGATGCGGTAAAAGGGGTTCACACAGAGACCGTGTCCACCAGATCCCCGTTCAAACGTGTGTGCAGAAACGATACCGTCAAAGAGGCACACGAAGACATGCCATAAAGGTTATCCATTAGTCTTATGATTCGGAGAACGTCATAGTGTAAAGAAGATGGCTGATAAAAAGTACGAATCCTTGAAGATCGAGAACATCGTTGCATCCGGTGTCATCGCAGAGTCCATTGATCTTGTTGAGTTGTCAAATAAGGTCGAGAACTGCGAACTCCATAAGAAACGGTTCCCCGGTGCAGTATATCATATCGCGGATCCCAAGATGGCGTCCCTGATCTTTTCATCGGGCAAGATAGTGCTCACCGGCGCCCGTAACCAGAAGGCGCTTACCGACGGACTTGCTATCATCGTCAAATCATTAAAAGAGGCGGGTATTGAACCCCTCAAAGAACCCAAAGTTGCGATCACCAATATGGTCTGTTCCTACAATCTCGGTAAATACATCAATCTCAACAGGTTAACCATTATCCTCAATGTCGAAAATATCGAATACGAACCCGAACAGTTCCCCGGGCTCGTGTACCGGGTCAAAGATCCCAAGATCGTCGCTCTGATCTTCTCTTCAGGAAAAATTATCCTGACGGGTGGAAAGAACCTTGAAGATATCAAGAAGGGGATTGACGTCCTCGAACAGAAGCTTGCGAGTATCGAGTGAAAATTGTGTGGCAGTATTTCGGCAGCGGGTGCTGTGTGTGACAGTCCTGTTCACTCTTGCGGAACTACCACTCACGTGGATAACTTCGTTTGGTTGCCTGTAGTCTGTGGGAAGAAACTAAAGGACTCCATGATTTTCTTCTGCGCCAGATCCCGTTGTTCACGTGCCGGGCTGTCACGTAAATTGATCTTTTTGGATTTTATTGAACGCACGAATCTGACCCCAAAGGAACCGGTTCTCCCCAAAAAAGGATGCATCTTCATGCGGAAGAACCCTGCGGGTAAAGGGTTTGCCTGCGCGATCTACCCGACCCGGCCAAATATCTGCCGGGAGTTTGAGTGTTACCGGATGCTTATCCACCACCCCCAGAGCGGAGAGATGCGGGGAACGGTCATCGGCATCAATGAACTCAAAACCCACGATGAGATCCTCAACACTATCTGGAATGAGAAGATTGCCCACCTTCCCCACCCGTTCACCGGCCACCACGCCCCGGCAGAACACACTCCCCCATCCGGTGCCCCGCATGTCCACGGGCATGACAGCCATGAACACAAAAAATCCGGCACGTTTTACGCTGTTTATGACATGGCCGGGTTATCTGATAGGATAATTTTAAACAGTACCGTATCAGAATCGTATAGTACTACTCTCCGACGGTCAGGTGAAACGACATTCCTCCACGGAGTTCCAAGGTGTTTCCATGCCTCAGGACAAGGATTTGATCCATATCGATTGGGAAGATCTTTTCTCGTGTTCCTCAATCATTCTTGTCGGAGACCCCCTGAGCGGGATACTCAGTGTATATGAACACATCCAGAAGCATTACCCCAAAATTAATATCCAGGTGGTTCATGACCGGACTGCGTTCACTGCTTTCAATAAAGCGGAAGTCATCCTTGAGATTATCGAGAAGATCCAGGGGACACAGGTTGAACGGGCTATCGTTATTCAGAAATGGCAAGGTCACGATGTCCCGGTAACGCTCATCCCCTTCCTTATCAAACCCGAGAAGATTGAGCCCGATACCAAGTCCCGTTTGACGTAAGCACAACCGAATAGGTTATGCCAATATGCGGGCTGCTTCAGGACGTGACAGGATTCAGAAAGTTTCTAACTCCTGCTAAGACGTATTTATGGAGCGCGCTATTGAGCTTTTGGCGCATAGAGGAATAGGAAAAACGAGAAGGCTCTGCAGATCAAATTGTGAGCTTTTCATACCCGCTGAAATAGGGGAAGTGGATTCTGGATTTTCATGATCCTTATTAATTATGGTTGGTGTATACCCGTTTTAGTAATCAACACGATCTCTCATGGTGAGGAGTCCTCATTTGAAAGAAAAGGGTGCACCCCGTTTCCTGTAGATGTTAAGAAAATTCAGGAAATTTAAAAAAAAATCAATTTGATTCAAAGGGATCGAATGACGGTGGAGCAAGTTCTGCCTTCACCTTCTCCATCAGCAGCTCGGGGCGCCGCCCGAACGAGATGAGGACGTTGCTGACCTCTTTATAATTGCGAATTCTCTTCTCCATCATCCATTGGAGAACCAGCTGGCGGTTCTTGAGCTCCTCTGTCATCCGTGCCTCGGTCCACCCCTTCTTATCGATGATTGATTCGAGAACAAACGATTTCCCGGTATACCGAATCTCGTCCGTGGCCTCATGCCAGCGGAAGACCTCGTTTGTTATCAGTTCGTTGGTATTGGCGTCGATATCGAGGATCTCGATGATCTGCTTGTTCCGGCGCGTGCGCTTGCCACCGACCTGCGTCTGGACCTGGATGCACATGATATCAAGAGCGGTGCACATGTTCCTCGGGACCTCGATGGGGGGGTTTTCCAGCCGGTGGATGGCACTTGAAACGGAATCGGCGTGCATCGTGGAGTAGGTGATATGGCCGGTACTCATTGCCTGGAAGAGCGTGAGCGCCTCCTTCCCCCGGACCTCTCCCACGATGAGGTACTCCGGGCGCTGACGGAGGGCTCCCTTTAAGAGATCATACATATCAATTTCGCCTTTTCCATCATTACTAACAGAATCCCTCGTTACGCTCGGGATCCAGTTGGGTTGGGAGAGTTTTAGCTCGCGGGTATCCTCAAGCGTGATGATCTTTGACATTCGGGGAATGAAGAGCGCGATCGCGTTCAGGGATGTCGTCTTTCCGGATGCAGTCCCCCCTGCAAAGATACAGGATTTTCCATTCTCCACTGCGAGCCAGAGATATGCGATAGAGAGGGGAGAGAACGTTGACCACTGCATAAGGTCCGTGGGTGTCACTGGTTCATCCTTGAATTTTCGTATCGTGAAGGTGGAGCCGTGAGCTGTCACGCTCGTCCCGAGTGTCATCTGGATTCGCGATCCATCGGGCATGGTGGCATCAAGCATAGGTTCCGAGATGGTGAGGGATTTACCTGAACGCTGGGCAAGTTTTGTCACAAACGAATTGAGTTCTTCCGGATCTGTATATACGATATTAGATTCGAGGGATTCGTATTTCCCGTGAAATATGAAGAGGGGGGAATTGACACCGTCACAGGAAATATCCTCGATGTTGGGGTCATGCATCAGGGCATCGATCTTTCCGTCACCGACAAACTCTCTCTCAATATAATAGAAGAGTTTTGCATGCTGGGCAGGGGTAATCCGAATTTTGTAATCGCGGAGAATGAGGTCGGTATATTTCTCGATCGCGTTTGTCGCATCGGCGCGCGTGACGGTGCCCATGTTGATATCGAGACGCTCGAGGATACCGCTTTTGACCTCCTCTGCGAGCTTCAGGTCCTCATCGCTCATTGCGGGCTCAAGGATCTGGTAGGTGTTTTCAAGCGTATTGTTGTCGAGCAGGATTCTCACATAGGCAAACGGTTCGTTCACGGGATAGATCTCAACGACTTCGACATTGGGAACGGGATCCCACGAAAGATTCACAATAGGACCGTGCACTTTTGGATCATAACATGCAACACCCACGGCGCCTTCCGGACACACACCTGTGCTTCTGGATCTTAACCGTTCGAATAACCCTTTGCGTTTTCCTTCTGCCCCTGCGATAGGTTCTTCCTGTTTGTTTTCTGTTTTACCCGCAGGATCGTGGTTCACGGATAAAATACTGCCCCCGCTTACATTAACATCAAAGAACATGAAAGACCCCCGTGTCTTCTCCGGTGAATACGATTATTTCTTTTATTGAATAATTATACCCGTTAGTAAAATAGATTTCTCTGTGAACCAGTCAGGCGCATACCGGCAATAATCAGGATGCCCGTTGATGGGTAACTGGTGTCCATCATAATCAGGAAATCGTTTCCGTAATGACACGGGTGCCACGGTATTCAATAAAGCGGAGAATCAAAGGTAGAGCAGGATCCGGAATAAAATCACTGAAACTCCCGGTCACGCGCCGGGATCGGGACATGGATTCCGGTTATGCTTTTTACATGCCGGGGCCTTCTTTTTCACACCAGGAAAACGTTTAAAAATATTTCATGGATGTTCTCACAGCCCATTACCCGTAAAAGATCTTTTTTGGATGATCCGACAGGCTCCGGTGATAATGCGCGATTATATATATATAACAACAACAATTTTTGAAAAATGGTGTTTTGTAATGGTTTCAATTTCAATCGATCCAAATCTCTGCGTTCATGACGGGATCTGTGTTCAAATCTGTCCGGATTGTGTATTTGTCCAGAAAAATAAGGATTTGCCACCGGAACCTGTTCGCAGCGAGCTCTGCATCTCCTGTGGCCAGTGTATTGCCATATGCCCCCATGGCGCCATTTCCCATAGTGATTTTTCGGGAGAAATGATTCATAATATCGAGAAAGGTTCAACACCAGCCTATGAACAGCTGATCGCCCTTATGCGGAACCGGAGAGCGTACCGCTACTTTGATGACTGCCAGGTATCAGGAGAGGATATCAAAAAAATAATCGATGCCGCCCGGTATGCACCAACTGCTCTCAACACCCAGGGCACCCGGTATCTGGTAATCCAGGATCCCATCGTCCTCACGGAAATTTCCGAGTTCGTGCGGGACAAGCTCACAAGGATGATCGAGGAGATGAGGAAAAACCACAAGGACTCAGATTTGTCCGGGGATCATGCATTCAAAGTAATTTCCCAGAAAGTTTCCGAGATCGATGATGAGAGAGACCTGTTTTTGCATTCCGCTCCTGCACTCCTGATATTTTATACGGGAAAAGAGGTCAGTATGGGTGGGATTATAGCAAATCTCGCGCTCCAGAATGCCGCACTCGCTGCCGAGACGCTGGGCATCGGGGCGTTCTATGCCGGCTTCGTCCTTTATGCAATTCGAAATGATTCCCAATTCAAGAAAAAAATCGGTATACCGGATGATTGCGAGATTCATGGCTGCCTTGCCATCGGGCATCCCAAGATCAGGTTTGGAAAATGGATCGAGCGGAAACCAGCCGAGATTATCTGGAATTGATGGTTCTGCCGGTAAGAACAGAAAAATTCAGGGGCTGTATTGGTACGTTATTCCATGGTAAATGTATTCAGACCCTTATCCGCTGCGAGGGTGTCCCATCCTGATGCGGCGGCGTTTATTGGGCATTCTGGCGCTTATGAGCACCAGTCATCCTTTTTAAAAATACCCTCAAATTCATGTGGAACTCATAAGAAAACAGCAAATAGCAATCCTATACGGTATTCCATGCTTTTTATTCCCGTTATCTAGTGAGGGGGAGCAGGGTTATTGCAGGTCTCGGGATCTTCCGTCAGGGGAGGTGTGTTTTTTAGTGCCGTTTTCCACCGTATAAGGAGGATTATAGCAAGCGCGATGACAGCGGAGGTGAATAGGTCCTCGCCGGCGCCACCGGCAAGTCCTTTTAACGGTATTTTCAGGAGAGCGCACCCGAGCATGATCCCGCAGAAGGCCCAGAGCATGAACACTGCACACTGCAGGAGCGTGCCGGCGTTCTTTTTATGGCGGGCTGCAGCAGTGGTGATAAAAACCCGTTGCGAGTACAGGACCAATGCACAGGTACAGACAATAATAAAACCCCATTCAACCGGATTAGAGAGATCCGCTTGCAGTAAATCAAAGAGGTGATCCGGTGGCGATACCGGGAGGACCGGGTACGGGCCAAGCAGCGGGTACAGCCAGTTTTGGGGCTCCATCCACATGGAGTCGAGGATCTGGTGAGAGAGTATCCCCACATCCAGCGCGACAATGACCGGGGATGCGTAGTATTTCCATATCAGAAAACCGGCAACCAGTATGATCGCAAAAAGGATCAGGTTGTGAAACAGGAACCTGCCGTTTCCGTTGATGGCGGGCAGCAGGATAAAATTGAGTGGTTTATCGATGATGTCGGGAAGGGCCGCCCCGATGACGCACGGGATGATCCACCGGTGATCGTGCAGGAGATCGGCGATGAGGAGCCCAAGAATAATGCCGGTGACCAGGTGGAAGAAAAAAAACATGTTTTCAGCTACGCCTCTATTTTTATTGAATGAATAAATGCCTGTTGTGCCGGACGGGGCGAAGTGCCCGATGCTCGGAGGAATACTACAGGAGAGTCCCCGGAATCCGGAGCCTGGGATGTCGCGGCTCGTTTTTAATAGGAATAAACACCAAAATTACAGCAGATTATTCTTACAAGCGACCAGTAAGCAGGAGCGTGCATGAAATACATCGTCACCGGCGGAGCAGGATTTATCGGGTCCCATATTGTTGAAAAATTGGTACAGGATAACCATGAAGTCATTATCCTCGATAATCTCTTCTCGGGAAAGCTCGAAAACATCAAGCCGTTTCTCAAGAAGGATGCTGTCACCTTTGTCNNAAGGTGCCGACGGGATATTCCATGAAGCGGCGATTGCTTCGGTGCCACGCTCGATTGAAAATCCGGTTGCGACAAACGAAGCAAATGTTACCGGCACCTTAAATGTGCTGGTCGCTGCGCGTGACTGCGGCACAAGAAAAGTCCTGTTTGCTTCGTCGTCGTCGGTCTATGGTGTGAATTCCAAGGTGCCGTTCANNCCGTATGCGGTCTCGAAACTTGCCGGCGAGCACTATCTCCGGGTGTTTAATGAGGTCTATGGCCTCCAGACGGTCTCCCTCCGGTATTTTAACGTGTTCGGGCCCCGGCAGGACCCACAATCCCAGTATGCCGCCGTCATCCCGAATTTCATCACAAAAATCCTCCGGCACGAGTCCCCGGTTATCTATGGCGATGGTGGCCAGACCCGGGACTTCACGTTTGTCAACGATGTTGTGCAGGCGAATATCCGGGCGATGCAGGGCACGGCCCAGGGCGTATTCAATGTTGCGTACTGCAAACGCATCGACCTTAATGCTCTCGCAGAGATGATTATGGAGATAACCGGGATCACGGTCCCGCTCACCTGCGATCTCCCCCGGAGCGGTGACGTCCGGGATTCCCTTGCAGATATTGCCCGGGCACAGGATGCCTTCGGGTACGCCCCGGAANNGACTTGCATGGTACCGGAACCAGTAACCAACAAAACCGTGTGCGTGGTAGGACTCGGGTACGTGGGCACCCCGCTCGCCGAAGCATTCGCGCGATACGTCCCGACGATTGGTTTTGACATCGACCAGCGAAAAGTTGACCCGCTCATCGCATCGGGTTCAAAAATACAGGCGACTACCGATCCTGCCGCACTAAAAAACGCGGATTTTATCATGATCTGCGTGCCGACCCCGGTGACAAAAGCAAAGGATCCTGATCTCAGGCCGGTGAGATCTGCATCAGCGACGGTTGGCAGGAACCTGAAACTGGGGGCCGTTATTGTTCTTGAATCCACCGTATACCCGGGAGTTACTTAAGATATCATGGTCCCGATCCTTGAGCGGGAATCCGGGCTTACCTGCGGGAAGGATTTCTTTGTCGGCTATTCCCCGGAGCGGATCAACCCGAACGATGATGCGCATACGCTGGACAAGATCACCAAAGTTGTTTCGGGCATGGATACGAAGACAACCGACCGGCTTGTCGATCTCTACGGTCTCATAACGACCGTGTACCGGGCCCCGGATATCAGGACCGCTGAAGCGGCCAAGGTCATCGAAAACATCCAGCGGGATCTCAATATTGCGCTGATGAACGAACTCTCGCTCATCTTTTCCCGGATGGGCCTTGACACGCAGGCGGTGCTCGAAGCTGCCGGCACGAAGTGGAACTTCCACCCGTACCGGCCCGGGCTGGTCGGTGGCCACTGCATCCCGGTCGATCCGTATTATCTGGTCATGAAAGCCGAGGAGCTCGGGTACCACCCGCAGGTCATTCTCGCCGGCAGGGCTATTAATGATTCCATGCCCCGGCATGTCGCGCAGCTGGCAATCAAAGGGCTCAATGACGCGGGCAAGGTTATCCGGGGTTCAAAAGTTTTGATCCTGGGCCTCACCTACAAGGAAGATGTCCCCGACACCCGGGAATCGCCGGTCGAGGAGATCATCCATGAGCTCAAAGCATTCAAAGTCGACGTGTACGGGTATGACCCGCTTCTTTCCGGAGACGTGATCGAGCGGTTCGGAGCGAAGCCATTGTCGGACCTTGACGTAAAGATGGATGCGGTGATCATTGCAGTGGCGCACGCCGGGTTTAAGAAGATGCGTGTACCTGAGATCCGTTCACTGATGAAAGATCACCCGGTGATCATCGATGTGCGGGGGATGGTCGACCGGGATGCGGCGGAGAACCTGGGGATGTATTACCGGAAGCTGTGAATGCCTGATGAGGGGGCGAAAAACACCTGGACAATTGTTACTGCGATGGAATGCATTTTTTGTTTGATTTTTTAGCAGGTATCTCAATTGAGGGAGACCGTTTTTAAAATAATATACATGTAGGGTATAATTTTGGTAATTATCAAGAATCAGCCCCCAGTGCGACGAGAAACATGTTTTTGAGAGTTTTGTGATTATTAACTCAGATAACTTGAAGAGGATCAGATCAACTTTTTCACGCTAGATGAAAAGGATTTAGTGATATTTGGATGACTCCCCGCCTCAGGGCCTCGCCGAGGCACGGCGGGGCAGACTACTGGATCCGGTGAATGAAACGCATTGAGGCCGCCGCGGGGCGCCCTTCGGGGCGGCGGCAGGCATCGTTTTCACATCAATAATGATTACTGTAACTCAAATTGGGGGCTGATATTTTACAATCACCTGATTTTTTATTGAGAATCCGGGCCTACATTGATTGCGTGTAAAAGTTGGAGAGTCCCGCACCAGGTACAATCAAATTTCGCCATATTAACCATCGATCTCATACCGGTATGAGAGTAATTATTGTGAATTGTCCCGGATTGTCCCTGTTTTTGGGAATTCCTGCCGTAATTTACGGTATGCAATAAAAACCTGAAATTAAAATAAAAACATTTTTTATTATGTATACGTATTATCCTATAGCTATATACCTGACTTGAGTTGGAGTTGGTTTTTTTGATAAATTCAGTGCAGGTACAGCGCAGGGTGTTGTGCACATCTTTATTTTTTCTGGTCCTGCTCTCACTAACGATCTTTCCCGTGTCTGCTCTTGGCCCTGTCGCTGGTTTCAGCGGAACACCAACTTCCGGCACTGCCCCGCTGAGGGTTTCATTTATTGATTCCTCAACGAACACCCCCACCGGATGGGCCTGGTTCTTTGGCGATGAAAATTACACGCAGCCATGGACGCAGGTGAACGCGAGTGCCGGGTGGGCCGGACGGGAGGATGCCAGCAGCGTCGTGCTGCCGGATGGCAATATTATCCTCATGGGCGGGTATGATGGCAGCATCCGTTATAATGATGTCTGGCGATCGATCGATGGGGGAAGAACATGGACGCAGGTGAACGCAAGTGCCGGGTGGGCGGCACGGGAACAACTTAGCAGCGTCGCGATGCCTGACGGCAGTATCGTGCTGATGGGCGGGTATGATGGCAGTTCCAGTTATAACGATGTCTGGCGATCGACCGATGAGGGAACAACATGGACACGGGTGACCTCAGGTGCCAGCTGGGCTGCACGATATGGACATTCCAGCATCCTGATGCCTGACGGCAGTATCGTGCTGATGGGGGGATATCAGACCGGTGTCGGGTATAAAAATGATGTGTGGAGGTCGACCGATAATGGCTTGACATGGACACAGTTGACATCGGGCGCCGGGTGGTCTGCACGGTACAGTCAGGCCTGCCAGGCAATGCCGGATGACAGTATCGTGCTTGCCGGGGGATTCAGCCCGACAGGCAGTTACAAGAACGATACGTGGAGGTCGACGGATGGTGGCACATCATGGACGCAGATGAATGCAAGCTCCGGATGGTCCGCACGGGAGCACTTGGCGAGTGTATCCCTCCCGGACGGCAGTATCGTGCTGATGACCGGCTGGGACACCGGCATTGGCCTGAGGAATGACGTGTGGCGGTCAACGGATGATGGTGCGACATGGATGCAGGTGAACGCAAGTGCCGGATGGTCGCCACGAAACAAAGTGAGTTTGTTAGCGATCCCGGATTCCACGATCGTGCTGATGGGCGGGGTCGACAGCGGAGGCAACAAGAACGACGTTTGGCGATTCAACCCAACCGGTTCATCGGCGCAGGACCCGTCGCATACCTATACTTTACCGGGGGACTACACGGTAGCATTGCAGGCATACAATGCCGGCGGGTTCAACAGCACGCGGAAGACCGGGTATATTACCGTAACAGCCCCTGCCCCGGTCGCCGGTTTCACCACAAACATCACGACCGGCATCGCTCCGCTCACCGTCCAGTTCAATGACACGTCAACCAATTCACCGACCAGCTGGAACTGGAGTTTCGGCGACGGAAGTTACGCAACGCTCCGGAACGCGACGCATACTTACATCACCGCCGGCAGCTACACGGTCAGCCTGAATGCTACCAATGTGGGTGGATCCAATACAACAACCCGGACTGATTATATCACGGTCTCTTCCGGTGGATCCGGGTTGCCGGTCGCAGGATTCTTGGGCACTCCCACCACAGGCACTGCCCCGTTACCGGTTACCTTTTCAGATATTTCCGATGTTCACGAAGGTACCTTGTGGAACTGGTTCTTTGGTGATTCCAACTGGACCAACACGACCGTCAGCTCAAACCCGGTCCACACGTACCTGGCGCCGGGCACGTATTCGGTCTCGCTCACGGTCACCAACGCTACCGGCAGCAACACCACGACCCTGATCGACTATATCATGGTCATATCCGGTGATTCCGGGATACCCACTGCAGAATTCTCTGGTATTCCAACTTCCGGTACCCTCCCGCTGACCGTCCAGTTCACGGATATGTCCGATGCGGTCGATCCCCAGATGTGGAACTGGAGTTTCGGTGACGGAACCTGGTTCAATACGACCGATAGTGCTGCCCGAAACGCAAATTATGTCTATTCCCTTCCCGGCACGTATTCGGTCTCGCTTACCATCACCAATAGTACCGGCAGCACCACCGCAACCCGGGCTAACTATATCACAGTCAGTTCCGAAGGTGGTAGTTCCGGAGGAGGTGGAGGAACGACACCGGTCGCCTCTTTTACCGCAACTCCGACATCAGGCACCGTTCCGCTCACCGTAAATTTCGCCGATTCGTCATCAGGCAGTCCCACCGGCTGGGCATGGT
>PNBP01000194.1:0-4550 GCA_003136075.1 Methanoregula sp.
GAAGCGCCTCGGCTTTCCCTATCGCTCCCTTCATCCCCTCTTTTCCGGGCGTGAGGACGAGATCGGCACCGAAGGCTTTAAGGAGTTTGCGCCGTTCGATGCTCATCGTCTCTGGCATGACCAGTGTGATCCGGTAACCCCGGGCAGCGGCAACCATGGCAAGTCCAATCCCGGTATTCCCGCTGGTCNNTGCCGGTGTTGCCGCTGGTGGGCTCGATGAGCACGGTTTTACCGGGCGCGATCTTGCCCCTTCTTTCGGCGTCCTCGATCATGGCAAAGCCGATGCGGTCTTTTACGTTCGAAACGGGGTTCTGGCTTTCCAGCTTGGCAACAATAGTAGCGGGCAGGCCGGCCGCTATGCGATTCAGCCGCACCAGCGGGGTTTTGCCGATTGTCTCTGTGATAGTATTATAGATTCTAGTCATCGTTTCTCCTTTACGTATATGGAGAATCGTTCCGCATAAATTCGCGGGATCCCCTCAACTTCACAATTGTTAATTGTCACGGACTGATATATACTTTGGTTCCTTTACAAACCCCGGCGTGTGATAATAAGTTCTCGTTGGTACCCTGCATACAGGAAGATGAGAAGATAGCGGCAAAATCTGACACAAAATCAGGGTATATTACCGTTCCCGCTTCATATTATGTGTTCACAAACGTGAGCAGGAAACAGTCATGAACGCACATCACACGAATGTCACTGGACCCGCAGCTGACCCGGAAGCACCTGGTACTGCTGCCCGCATCTATCCCGGCATCCGGTCGGGAAGCCCTGCGGGATGGTTCAGCGGTATCCGGAGCTCCGGGCAGTACTGTCGCCCAAGGGGGCTGAAAATGACAGGCCTGCGAGTGACCGCACCCCGCATGATCAGCGGACGATATCCTGTCCATGGTATGTGTCCGTGACGATCGCATCTTGATTTCACGTCCTCGAACTCGATCCGGCACTGCCGCATGGTCTGATATTCAACATCCGAAATAATTCAAATTCATGAAATATTCGCCTCATGCACCACAAGCGTGCAATCTCTGTAATGCCTGGGGGTATTGTCAATCCCCCCGTTACATAATCCATTTTTGGGGACTTGTTTGTAATAAAACAAAAGACTTAACAATTGTGAACTCATACTATTCTATGTGGTTAACCATGAGTGATCGTCTTTGCTGTGAATACAGCTGGTAACGTAACTGATGTACAGAAAATCGAGCACCTGCCACCTTCGGCGAAACTTGTTTTTGCGATCCTGAAAACACATCCGCAGATGACGCAGAAAGATCTCATACGGGAGACCTATCTTCCATCGAGAACCGTACGATATGCTCTGGGCCGGTTAAAAGATGAACACATGTTGATTGAACGACTCCATCTCTTTGATGCACANNCCAGGCCCGGCCAGAGTTGACAAGCCAGACATGACCGGCTTATCAACTCCTTTTTTTGCGGTTCGACTTTTCTACTTAAGAACCAGTCCTGATGCCATACGGCTCGTGGTTACTCACCTTGCAGTGCGTCATATTACCGGGAAATTATTCTATGAAATTACAGGACAAATTTGCCAGTAAATNNGTTCGATTCCGGGCCTTGGCTTTTTTCATGCCGGTAACGATGATTACCATCTTCCGGACATGATGTTGTTTTTCATCGGGATTGGTATGAATGGAACAGGGTCTTACTGCTGAAACAAAAGCGCTCCTGATCAGCATCGGAAGTGCGGATAGTGACCCGGCTCTCCTGCCAGCGGACTTAAAATCGGTTGCAACCGCCGGTCCGGGTGCGGGCGGGACGTCTTTTTTCATCCGGTCCGGTACCCGGCGTGTCCGTANNGCTGAACAAGGAATCATCGTTAAAAGTAATCCCTTGGAGAGATGGTGTAGCGGTGCAGAAAGAGGGAAGAATCATCGCGTACGGGAACCTCGAACTGCCACTCTGCCACTGCCCGGAACAGGCATATATCACGGTCAGCGAGCGGTGCATATTTGACTGCAAATTCTGTCCGGTACCACGTATGCACGGACGGATCAAGACAATCAATGAGATTACTGCGATGGTGGAATCGGCGTTAGCCCGGGGCACCGTAAAAGCAATCTCTCTTACGAGCGGGGTTGCGCAATCCCCGGAGAAGGAAGAACAGTATATGGTAAAAATCGTCCGGCATTTACGAGACCAGTTTGATCTTCCCATTGGCGTATCCATCTACCCGACAATTACGTCATCAGAAAATCTTCATGCAGCAGGTGCAGTTGAGATCAAATATAATGTCGAGACGATGGATCCGGTGATCTTTTCCAGAGTCTGCCCCGGGCTTTCACTTGATGAGATACTTGTGGCGCTTGAAGATGCGGTCAGGATTTTTGGCAGAAACCACGTATCTTCGAATTTCATTATCGGACTAGGCGAGAGTGATGCCTGTGTTGAGAAAGGAGTGGAAAAACTTGCCCGTATGGGGGTGATCCCGAACCTGCGCCCGATCTCATCCCATCCGATGAGGAAAGGGGAGATTGATATTGAACGCCCGTCATCGTACCGGTTGCTCAACCTGACCCGGATCAACAAGGCAGCTCTTGAACGTCACGGGCTGGATGTAAAAAAAGCCCTGACGATGTGTCTTCCCTGTACGGGATGTGATCTTACCCCCCAGCGGGATCTGTGAACGCTTCAGGTGTGCATCCATCATCTTAACGGGGATTATACGGTTTTTTTCGATATGTTTTTTTATATCTGGGAAAAACGACATGATACAGCCAGGCTATCAGTATATAAAAGCATGAAATTGGGGAAAAGTCAATTTCAAAATAAAAAAGATCAGGACAAATTTGCCAGTAAATTATGCTATAAATAGATCCGGGGACAACGATAGTATGTTGAAGTCACAATTGTGAACAACCATGCCATGGTGGCGGAAAGGCTACGCAGCTGACTGCAGATCAGCGTAACCCGGTTCGATTCCGGGCCTTGGCTTATCTTTTGTTTTTTTCCGCTGATTGTTTTAATGACAACTGCGATTATTAAATTCTCCTCTGTTCGGTTATCCTGTCATTCACGTAAACATTTAATTATTTTTTTAAAGACGCGGCAAAATATGCCAAAAAATTATGCTCTATATCATAAGGTGACCTATACAATCCGTTCACTACTGTGAATAAGAAATAAAGTATGAATTCGAAACGAAAAAACCTCGCTATTTCGGCGATAACACTCGGGATCCTCACTCTGTTCCTCACAGTTGTTACATTTGCTTAAAAAAACTCACGAGGGGCACCTGCCGGAAAGGAATGACCGGAGCGTTACGGCATTGATTTCCCTCCTGGGAATTTCCGGGAGAATAGTTATCTCCTATCCTGCTGCGTCGGTCCCTGCAGGAAATGATTCAAAAAAGGACCGTGATAATGAAAATAATCCTGCCCGCTCCGTAGTACCGTGTACTCCTCAACAACAAATGGTATCCGGTAATGCCATGTGGTGCATGTGAGAATGATCTGGTGATTCGACCACAGTATTTCCCAGGGAACTGATGGTTTCATTATGGGTTTTTCTCACTGAAATTTCCGGATAAAAGACGTGGTGATGTTGCGGATGGGATATCAGCGCATTTCATTTCCCGGTTTTTTCATTTTTTAATTCTTGAATTTTTTTAATTATACCTTTGAAAAAAGTAAAATTCACCAATCTATACATTCCTGACATTCCATATAAAAAACAATACTTATGCCTCGTTATGCAATACAGCAAAATGTTCATTATTTCATGAGGTGTCAATAGGATCAGGAAAAAATCGCCGTTTCCGCAATCTTAATAAGTTCACAATTGTTATGTAATATAGTCAAATTCACAATCGTGAATTAAAAAAGAGTGCCAGAGTGGCGGAGTGGCTACGCGGTTGACTGCAGATCAACTACAACCCGGTTCGAATCCGGGCTCTGGCTTGGGGTGTTCCCATGAGTATCAAAATACAAAAAACATTCGAAGCGCTCTTCGAACTTGAAGAGATCCGGGGAATCTTCAGGGAAGCAGTCCCCACCGGGCTCAATGCCGAAGAGGAGGTGGCGTTCCAGAAGAAGATTACTGAGCTCAAGGCCATTATTGCTGATCTTGAAGCCGGCACCGGGACGCCCAAAGTAACAAAGATAGCAGGAACCCTGGATGTCCGTTCCCGCGAGGAACAGTATATCAATATCCACCCTATCCAGGCAGCGGGAAGGCTCACCACTGAGGCCCGGAAAGCCATCATCTCCTATGNNGGAATTCCATGATGATCTCGCCAAGTGGCTTAACATGGATCAGGCCCGGGTCGTGCCCGGAGCCCGCCGCGGTTTCCAGGCAGTTGCCGGGACACTGGTCGGAAAAGGCGACACGGTTGTCGTATCAGCGCTTGCCCACTACACCGAGTTCCTTGCCGTTGAAAATGCTGGTGGGGTCGTTAAGGAAGTGCCACTGAATGACAACCATATCGTGACCGGGGAAGCGACCGCAAACAAGATTGAGGAAGTCAAGAGTGAGACTGGAAAACTCCCGGTGCTTGTCATGATCGACCACTTCGATTACCAGT
>PNBP01000194.1:4558-4758 GCA_003136075.1 Methanoregula sp.
CTCCGGGCACAAGAGCATGGCATCGGTCGCACCATCGGGCGTTCTCGCGATGACCGAGGAATGGGTGCCAAAAGCCCTCCGGACCACCGCGATGGTCGGTGACCTGACTAAACGCAAATTCGGCATCAAGGAAGTTGAGATGCTCGGGTGCACGCTGATGGGTGGGACCCTGCTGTCCATGATGGCATCGTTCCCGACCG
>PNBP01000034.1 GCA_003136075.1 Methanoregula sp.
GCCGCCGCTGCAAGATGAAAGTCCCCCGTCAGGCAGACCTTGCCTGTGGTAACTGGGGAGTCATCGGCGAAAAAGCCGGTAAGGCAACCTTTGTGGAAGTCTGCAGCGAGAAGGGTGCGAACCTTGTTGCCGGTGCGGTAAAAGCCGGCATCCTTGCAACAGAACCGGCAAACCCCAAGGGGCTTGAGATCCGGGGTAAGGTCGAAGGCGCCATGATGAAGCTTGGCGAGAAGTGGCGCAAGCATGATTTTGAGGGTCTTGGCGAAGGCAAGGAACGGCTCAAGAAGATCATGGAGGAGACATCCCGGTGCATCAAGTGCTATTCCTGTATCTCGGCATGTCCGGTCTGCTACTGTGTGGACTGCACCACCAAGAACCCGACCTATGTGAAGCCCGGCGAACTCCCGCCAAACTTCATGTTCCACCTGATCCGGTTTGCCCACATCGCAGACTCCTGCGTGAACTGCGGCCAGTGCCAGGAACTCTGTCCTGCAGAGATTCCCAATGCGCTCTTTATGCATGCCCAGCAGGTTGAACTCGAGAAGATGTTCGGCCATGTGCCGGGTGTCAGCATGGAACTGCCACTGATGGCCTATGTCGAAGAGAAAGAGGAACGTGCACGTCTTGGCAGAACCGGCAGCGACATGATCTACGAGAACGTGTTCAATCCCGTTAAAAAATAATACAATTACTCTTCCATCTCTTTTTTAGCATTTTTTTGTGAGCGCATTACCCTTCCCGCCCAGGAAAACTTTCGGAAATGACATTTTTTTACTGAGACCACACGAAAATAAAACTTCCGGAACGGCAGCCTGGCTCCCTCATCACGTGAGGCTGGAGTCCCCGCTCACAGCCCGTTGATTTTTTTTTAAATCATCAGGCGCACACAACGATTTCTGACGGTAAATTATTTTTTGGCTGCAGGGGAAACTACATCCATCATCAATTTTGAGGAACTAATAGTGCTCGGCTGTATCGAATCGTTCGAGGTAACATTCATCATACGACTGCTTTTCACCGGGTTTGAGTGCAAGAAGGAGTCCATCAGCATGGTCCCGACAGACATAGGCAACACAGTACCCGAATGACTGGACACCGATTGCATCCTTCTCACAGTATTCGCACCTTTTTCTTTCAGCCATGGTCATGTACTTTTGAGTCTTTTCATTAATACATCGTTCAGTCTCACGAGTCTGTTCAGGGGACCTTTAAGATAAGACGCACAGTTTTAGGTAAAAAACACCCGGACCGGAATAAAAAAATGGACCGGCAGTTCATCAATGAGAATGATGAACATATCCCGCAGGAGGGGTCATCATCAGGCGCATAAAAAAAATTCCGCTGGAACTACTATTTTCAGGTTGTGGGGAGAACTGCATCCATCATTATCCGGGGAAATGATCGGGTATCAGTTGTCGTATCGTTCAAGATAACAAACGCCGTACACTTTTTTTTCACCGGGTTTGAGTGCAAGAAGGAGACTGTCAGCATGGTCCTGGCAGACACAGGCAAACCCCCCCTCTAATGACTGGAACCCGATTGCATCCCTCTCACAATATTCGCACTTTTTTCTTTCAGCCATGATCATGTACTTTTGAGTCTTTTCATTAATACAGTTTTTTTATTTTTACGGATATTGCCGTCAGCCCCATCAGCTACGGGGGAAAAAATAAACGGGGAATCAATTCCCCATCAGGCAAGCCCGTGGATCTTTTGCAGCCGGGCAACCCGGGCACGGGTTTCTGCAGAGGGGGCAGGAAGTGAATGTGATACGCGAGTACCCTGGAGTGCATCAATAAGCCCGGCAACTGCTTCGGGCTGGGACGGGCCATACCCCCCCTCAAGCACGAGCGCAAGCGGCAGGTCAAGCGAGTCCTGGAGCAGCCCGGTGAAATACGCAAAATCCGGGGGAACAAGCGCCATACCACCGATTGGATCGTCGGACAGGGCGTCGTGACCAGATGAGACCAGCAGAAGATCCGGTTTTACCCGTTCGAGTATCGGGAGGAACAGGTCGGTAAATACCAGCGAGTAATCCCCGACCATGGATTCTTTCCGGAGGGGGGCATTCACGGTCCAGCCATGGGCACCGCCATCACCCACTTCTGTCGCGGTGCCTGAGTTGGGAAAGACGCCATCTTCGTGGACAGAACAGTACAGGACCCGGTCATTGCCAAAAAAGATATCCTGCGTCCCGTTGCCGTGGTGCACATCCCAGTCGATAATCGCTACCCGGTCCACGAGCGTCAGGGCTTTTGCTGCGGCAATCGCCACATTGTTGAGGAGACAGAATCCCATCGCCCAGTCTGCGGCCGCATGATGGCCGGGAGGACGGACCAGCGCAAAACAGTTCTCGCCGTCAAGGGCACGCTCCATTGCGGCAATCGCGGACCCGGCTGCATATGTTGCAACGTTGTACGAATAGGGATTGATGTAGGTGTTGGCGTCAAGAAAACCCGGAACAAACATGTTCTGCTCAAAATACCCTCCCACGCACCCGCATTCATCAATGACCTGGTGATCGGCATGTCGTTCGCACTGCCGGTTCAGCCAGGTAAGGTACCCGGGGTGATGAACCCGCTCTATATCCTCCTGCGCCGCGGCCACGGGCGCATGGATGACCAAGGCGCCGGGCAGATGATCAATGATAGCGCGGAGACGATCATAGCACTCAATATGGCCGGTACGGTTATGCTGTTCAAAGACCGGGCCGGTAATTGCGGAACATTTCACGGGGTACCATCTCCACGTCTGCTTCATAGATACTCGGGTTAATTACCTGATGAACGTTATGAAACAGATCCAAAAAAACGTTCTCACCGGTCACCTTGTCCAATCCATGATCCGGGTTAATTTTTTTTTCCGACGTAAAACAACCAGAAAGCATTTAGGAAGGTATTAATATCGTCAAATCCGAGTATTTGTTTGGCCTATACCGAGCACTACGATAGTCTTCCTAAAGACTGGCAACGAATGAACAGGTTTGCCCGTATAGGTTGGAACATTTCAGAGGTGTGTTAAAAAATGGTTTTTCATCCACCGGTAGCAATTACTGCTAAGGCAGGAGATGCCGGTAAATACAAAGTCAGCTTGCCCGCATGGAACATGCTCCTCCGTGGGTTCATGGCTGGCGCATATATCGCCATGGGTGCTGCCCTTGCAACAATGTGCAGTACCGGGATCCAGGCAAGCGATGTCGCACTGCGGTTTGGTACTGCCAGTGCCGGGTTCTCCCAACTTATCTTGGGATCGGTCTTCCCGGTTGGGCTTATTATCATTGTCCTGACTGGTGCAGAACTCTTCACCGGTGACGCAATGCTCGCCCCGATGGCAGCGTTTATTCACAAGATCAGCTGGATGCAGGTCATCAACCTGTGGATTTTCGTGTATATCGGAAACCTGATCGGCTCGATCGTATTTGCCTACATCATGGCATACGGTCCATTCGTCTCCTTTGACGGCGCAGGAACCGCCACGGTAACAGCGTTCGGGACAAGGGCGATTGCCATTGCCGGCGCCAAGGTCAGTTACGTTGGCATGATGGGCATGTGGTCAGCATTCTTAAAGGGTATTGCTTGTAACTGGCTCGTCAACCTCGCTATCCTGCTCGGAATATGTGCAGATGATGCAGCCGGCAAGTTCTTTGGGATCTGGTTCCCGATCATGGCCTTCGTTTCCAGCGGATTCGAACACTGTGTCGCGAACATGTACTTCATCCCCGCCGGTATCTTTACACAGGGTTTCATCACGGACCCCACCAAGATCAATGCCGGCCTGACCTGGGTCACGATGTGGACAAACAACCTTGTTATCGTCACTATCGGTAACATCGTCGGCGGTCTGTTCTTTGTCGGTGTCCTGTACTGGGTTGCATTCCGCAAAGAGATCGCAGCACTGAAGTNNGTAATTATTCATCATAATTTTTTTTCTTCGGAGATATCACTCCCCTGAGTTTTTTGTAATCGCAGAGACCTCAAACGGTATCCCCTGCACCGGAGGATCCGGATACGCCCGGTTACCAAAAACGAGACAGCTTTTCTGGTCAGAATCCGGCGGTAAGGCGGTTTGGTATCATCCGTTTTTTCTTCCGGTTCACCCCGGGCATCCATGCCGGCACGCCCTTTTTGTGGGGGGAGCTTCAACCGGGTTCACGATCAAAAAAACGAGATCGCAGGACTGAAGTAGGTTAACTGCCCATACTCATTTGGATGAAAATTGGAAATTTCGATGTGAAGATTTCAATTGTCGCGATCGCGGTGTTTGTGTTCTTCACGATCTTTTTACTTATTGCATCGGTATTCAGCCCGGTGGTACGATCACAGCTCATCTTCCTGATCCCGGTCCTGTTCATGCTCCTGGTCATTCCCGTGGCGCTTAACCATATGAGCCGCAGCCAGTATGCGGGTGTGGAACCGATTTACGAGGCTGAAGCAAAGACGGTTCGGGTCAAGCTGATCAACGAGAACATGATCGGCAAGCCGGTACGGATTGAAGGCGTGGTGGAACGGGTGTATTTCCAGTTCCTCAACCGCCCCCAGTACCTTGTCGCCGACCGGTCCGGTGCGATATCGGTGAAGATGTTCACGACCCCTGGAGAGGACATCAAGGTAAATGACGTGGTCGAGGTGCTGGGCATGGTCATCCACCGGTACATTATCAGCGGGGATCCGGTCATCAACTGCGTAGCGATCCGGAAGATTAAACCATCCGGAAAAAATCCATAATCCATAAAAAATTCCGGGACCGGTTCCGGGCAGTTTCCATACAAAAAAATGTTCTTATAAGGAGCCTGGTGTTCATGTCTGCAGATACTTCAATACATGACGATACACGGTATCGATGGATGGAATATGCGGTGCCGGTGCTCGGATTCGGTGGGGCACTCATGGGCATTGCTGTCTGGATGTCTGATGTCACCGTTGACATACGGATCTCGATTCTCGGGTGCGTTCTTGCCTCGTGGGTACTCGCCTACCTCGCGTGGATACGACCAAAAAAAGATATTGTGGCACTTACGACGCCGATTTATTCCTTCATTTTTTTAGGATTTCCCATCGACAATTTCTCCTCAGTCGTCCTTGAACTGCTCTATGCGGCAAGTCTTACGATCCTGCTCGTGCGGCTGAAGTACCGGTTCGGCGTGCCCAGTGCACCGGTCATTGATAAAAAAGACCTTGCCGAGCCGCTCAGGTCCTATGTTGAGAAGATTCGTGAACCATGTGCCTCTCTCACCCCGGAGTCCGCGCATTCCGCTGCGGTGGTCTTTGTCCGGTTTGCGGAGGGAGAGTTTCATGCTGCGGCGCTGGCGGCTGAGTTTGCGATCGCACAACCGGGTGCCGGTGCGCCACCCTGCGTACAGAGTGCGTTTGCCATCGTCAAAGAACAGGCAGAACGCCTCGACACCTCCCTGCCCCGCCCGGAAACCTTCCTTACCTTTTCTCCGGAAGATGCCTGCCTGCTTGCAAACACACCAGATCCGAAGTTCGGCAAACCCGAGGAATATGATATTTCGCTTGAAAATGCGCTGCTGCTTTTATTTGCCGTCGCATGGAACTGGTCAGAGAGTGACCGGGCGCACCTGCACCAGTGCCAGGCATTTGTGGTGAAATTGCTGGGCGATTGAGAATCATCTCACCAGAAATCTTTTTTTTAAATCTTACAGTAGTATCAGAACCCGGATGCAAGCCCATTGGTGATTGTTGATTTCTTCTCCCGGTTGAGTTCCGTGATGTAGTCCTCGTAGTAGTGGATCCGGGTGCTGACGGGGAACGGGATGCCGATCGTGGAGATGATCGCCTCGCCCCGGTCAAGGGTCTGGATCTCGATCTCCATCTTGGAGAGATCCTGCTTGGCGCTGCCCATGATGATGTCGCGGTCGCCCCGGTCGCCGAGGCCCATGACGACAAAGGTGTTGATCTGGGCGAGCACTTTCTGGTCGATGTTCTTTGGCTNNGGCTGCTGGGTAACGACGCAGAGCCCGACACCGAATTTGCGGCCTTCCATTGCGCACTCGCGGAAGACCTGGGTGCTTGATCCACCGGCACCGAGCACCCGTTGTGCTTCCTCAATCGTGATAAGCACTTTTTTCTGTTCGACCGGTTCGGTCTCGCACCCGAACTCCTCGGCAGATTTGCGGTGGGCCTGCATGATCCGCCGGGTGATCATCGAGAGGACAAAGAGTTCGCTGCGCTCTCCCATCCGGGGGATGTCGATGAGGACGACCTTGTTGTCGTGGAGGTGGGTGAGGATCTCCGGCACACAGGAGCCGGTTTCACGGAAGAATTTCCGGTTGCCCTGCACGATGTTTTTGATCCTGCGCTGGATGACCACGAGCGTGCCCGGCTGGAATGCCCCGAGCTTGTCAGCAATCTCCGGGTATGGCCCGGTATAATTCCCTGCTCTCACATCGTCCTGCAGGGTTTCGACGTTTGCCCGCAGGAAGAATGGGATCACTTCGTTTCCCGAAAACTCCTCAAGCGATTCGACCACGTCCCGCTGGGCCTGCGAGAGGTCGTAGAGCAGGTTAAGGTCGGTCATCCGGAAATCATCATAATCGAGCCAGAGGCTGTTGAGCGAATACTTTTTCCGGTCGGTTTCGCTGATGGTAAAGACAACGAGGCCGTCCATGCCGGCGCTGTAGTGGACGAGGCCCAGTGTCCGCTCCCCGGTGCTGGACTGTCCGCCCCGCACGTATTCCCCGTGGGGGTCGACGACCAGGAGGCCGAACTTCTGCATCTTCATGCAGGAGGCGCAGAAGGTCTTCATGAAATTGCTCTTGCCCATGCCGGTGGTGGCAAACACACCCATGTGCTGCGGGAGCACCGAGCTTGGGATTTTTACCTTGATATCCTTAAGCACGCCCTGGCCGGTCCGCATGACGCCGACTTCGATATCGCCCATGACTTTGGTGAGGAAGGCAAAGTCCCCGGTGTCGGGAATTTTTACTTCCGAGAACTTGGTCGGGAGGGTCCGGGGTTTCCGGAAAATCCCGTGCTCGTCGACAAAGCCGAGCGGGACTGCTTCGACCCCGATAAACACGTCCTCGCCAAGGCCGTAGAAGTGTTCGGAAAACGGGCGGGTGTCCCAGCGTTCATCGGCAAAGTTGCTCTCGTGGACAAGGTCGGAAACCTTTGCATAGAAAAAATACCCCTTGGCAGTATCGGTGACTTTCAGGATATCGCCAACGAACAGCTGTGCCGAATGGGGGATAATAAACCGGTACGAGAGCACGCTCCTGCCGATGAGCCGGAATTTTGTCGTGTCACTATTTTCAATATCGTTCAAAGTCACCATGTAAATCACCAAAGAGGTCTTCAAATGTCTGGTTCCGGTATCCCTGCTGAGCAAGGCCGGCTTTTATGTCCTGCTGTATCTGCGTCACGAGCGCTTCGTCGATGACGACCGTGCGGTGGGCATCGAGAAGCGGGTAGGGATACCCGGGGATTCTCCCGTCATCGGCACACGCGGCAAGGGCCTGCAGGGTTCTGCCCGCGGTATCTTCACCAGTACCTTTGGGCAGCTCCATCTTCAGGGGCCGGCTGAACTGCGGGTGGAGCGAGGCCACGTAGATCTCCCCGTGCCGGCCCTNNTCTTTGCCCACCACGGGCCGGTGATGCCCAGCTGTGCGACAAGCCCGCTGATCGCGGGGAGAAGCGGGTGGCCGCCGCCCCACGTGGCCCGGGTCCGCTTTGCCACGGCCGCGAGGAGAAGCCGTCGTTCCTGCGCGGTTGTTATGATATTGGCAAGCACCGGCTCGTGGTTCTGGCTGGAGACCCGGAGCGCCCCGTCGATGAGGAGGAGGGAGCCTGCCGGCAGGGTTTGTGCAGTCTGCAGGGCAACCCAGTACTCCAGCGTGTCGCGGAGGNNTCAAGGCCCTTGTGCGGGGGGACGCCAAAACACGCCTCGTATATTTCGTCAAAGTCCGTGTTTTTGTGGCCGGGCCCGATGGTAACAAGCGTGAGGGGCGTGGCGGAGCGGTTGTGGCGGTCTCCCCCGACAAATGTCGTGCGGGCAGCCCGGATGGCGGCAAGGGAGATACTGCCCCCCTCAGCGATCATCGCGTTGCTCCCGTCCACCGCGCTCACCATGCCGGCAGGGCCGGGGGTGATGAGGTGAATGTGCTCCCGGGTGATCCCGCTCTTGTCGGCAAACTGCTGCACCAGGTCTTCGGGGATATGGTCCGCGATTTTTTTGAGCGCCCGGTTAACGGATTCCTCGTAGGACTCGCGGACGCCCATCACTCCACCTCCCGCACCCGGCTTGACTGGTCTGCGCCCATCTCAACGACAAGCGTGCTCGCAAACTCGCCCTGCATCTCCGCGATGTGGGAGATGAGGAGGATCTGGGGGAAGCGGGACTCCTGTGTCCGCAGGGTGGTCAAAAGGTTGGTCCGCCGCTCCTCGTCCTGGCTGCCGAAGATCTCATCGAAGATCAAAAACGTGCTCTCGTGGACCTGGTGGAGCTCGGCGAGGTAGCGGGAAAGGGCGATGCGTAAGGCGACCGCGATGTCGTCCTGCTCGCCGCCGCTGAAGCGTTCGATAGGGTAATCGTTGTCCACGTCGCGGACGAGAAGGTTGAAGTCTTCGTCAAGGAGCACCTGCTCGTACCGGCCGCCGGTGATCTCGCTGATGATCCGGCTCACTTCCCCTTCAATCCTGCTCCGTACGACCTGCATGAGATAGACCACGTACCCGGCAATGACCAAGCGGGTCAGCTTCAGCAGGTCTATCTCTTCTTTTACCGCCGTGATCTGCTGGTTCAGCGCCGCGATCTGTGCCTCGCTCTTTTTGTAGTCTGCGATCTTTTCTTCTGCAAACCGGAGATCTTTTCCCGCGTTGGCAATAACGACGTCCTCGTTCCGCAGGGCAGCGTCTGTCTCTGCGACAGCTGTTTCCCGTTTCGTGACCTCGACTGGATCGAACGCGGCTGACTTTATCTCACCTGATAGTTTTGTGAGCTCGGCGTTCCTCACCGCGATTTTGGCGGTGATCTCATCGAGCTGCTTCTTAACCATGATGCCCTGCCCGATCTTCTTCCCGAGCTCGATAAAGCGGAGCTGCACCTTCTGGACTTCCACGGTTTCCCGTTCGCAGGCCTGGTACTCCGCATCGCTGTACCTGAGCCGGGCGATGGAGCCGGAGATCATGTGTTGTTCTGTTGTCTTTTTCGCGTACTGTGCCTCAAGATCGGCAAGCTCGGATTCATAGACAGGCTTCTGCCGTAATTTCTCTGACAGGGTGCGGATCTGGTTAAGGGTCGGTTTTAAGGACTCGATAGCAGTCTTCTCCTTTCCGAGCATTTCCTGTTTTTGGAGATCGGCGACTGCCTTATCAGCAAGTTCCGCCAGTTTTTGCGTAAACTCCGTATCGNNTTCAAGCCGGTCCTCATCGATGTCCTGTGCTGCCCCAATACCGGCCCGGACGTTGGCGATGAGCCCCTCCTTTTTTCCGGCATCAGCATCCAGTCCCCGGATCAGGGCCCGTTGTTTGTCTGCCCGGACAAGAAGGTCAGTGATCTCTTTTGTGGCAAACCCGATCTCCGCAGTGAGCCGGAGATATTCGGCTTTCTTCTCTTTTTGGCCGTCCAGCCGCTGCCGGACTTCCGCATACGAGCTGGCGGTCTTTTCAATCCGGTGATACTCGGCTTCCTCATCTGCGATGAGCGCAAGCGAGGCTTCGAGTTTCTTTGCCTGTGTGGTATCCGTGTCCCGTTCACGCCCGAGCGTCTGCTGCTGCTGGAGGAGCCGGGCATACGCGGTCTTCTTGTCGGAGAGCCGTTTCAGGTCTGCGTCAATCTGTACTCGCCGGGACTGGTGGTGTTCCCGTGCTTTTGTGTGTACCGCAATCGTCGTGTGGAACTGTGCGACCGATGCCTGCAGGGCGGCAAAATCTTCCCCGCTCTGCCGGCCGGTCATTGCCTTGAGCTCGCCTTCCATTCCGCCGAGTTCGCTGGTCTTTGCATCGATGTCCTCTTTTAAGATCTTCTGGCTCTCGGTGTTCAGGTAATCGATGCCGAGCGCCCGCAAGAACCACTCCTTCCTCTTTCCCGGAGTGTTTTCAAGAAGGGTTAAGAGGTCTTTCTGGCCTGCGTAGATGGTGTTTTTGAAATCCACCGGGCCCATGCCAAGCGTCCGTTTCACTTCGGCTTCAACATCGCTTACCCCTTTTGCCTGTTCTTTCCCGTTATGATAGAGAGACGCATCGTGGCTGACGGTCTTACCTTTTTTGAATGTGCGGGTAACGGTATACCTATCACCGCCGATCCGGAAGTCGAGCCGGACTTCGCACTTCTCTTTGGGTGACGCGAAACTAGAGACGATGTAGTCAGCAGAGATCCCGGTTGCCTGCACGCCATACAGCGCAAAGAAAATCGCCTGCACGAGGCTGGACTTGCCCGTGCCGTTATTCCCGAGGATACCGGTGATGCCGTCCCTGAACCGGATCTCCACGTCACGGAACCTCTTGAAATTCTTCAGCACGAGCCGGTCGAGGATCATGGGAAGGCTCCAGATTTTTTCACGAGAGGTGCATTATTCCCGGTTTTTGATGGGGGCTGACGCCCCGAGGGGCGCCCCGCGGCGGCCCTAAAACCGGTTTTTTCAGTGAGGGAAATCTCCACAAAGATGCTACGAGAACAATTCGTGAGAGGGTCCCGGACCGGGTTATCTGCCCAGCCGCGACCCGACGAGGCGTTGCGGCGACCTCCGGAGGGGGTGGGACTGCTCGTAAATTCCCCAGAGATACCCGCAAACGACGTTCCGGTTTGGATCGAATAACCGCTTTGGAGGATCATTCTGCCGTCCCCCGGTGCTCGTCCATCACGGACGCCAGGACTTCCCTGCCCCGGGCAAGGGCGAACTCCTTTTGTTTTGCCGTAAGCTGCTGCCTGCCGATGAACCCCTCAAATTCCTGCAGGTAGTCGATCATCCGGATGTCCTGCTGGAGCGGGACTGGTGTGTCCTTGTCCTCGCTCTTCACCCGGATCTTCAGGTCAAGGAGCTGCTCGCGGACACCGGCAAGGTCTCTGGTGTCGATGCCCTTCCCGTGCTCCCGCGAGAGCCCGTCGAGCGTCACCTGCGCCATCGCATACTGCGGCGCATTCTTCTTTGCCACCCGGGAAATGATCTCGTCCGTGACATCCCCGGGATGGACACCGTGGCACGCGATCGTCCCGAGGTCGAACATCGGCGTCTTCGGGAGCGCGAGGTGCCGGACGTCATGCTTCCCCGGGTCCACGAGCAGGCCGCCTTTGGTGTCCGTGATCTCGCCATAGGTAAGGTATTCCAGCGAGCCCGAGTACCATGCGTTGTCCGTGATCTGCACCTGCCGGTGGTAGTGGCCGAGCGCGATGTAATCGAACTTATCGGAGAGGATCGTGTCGTCCAGCTCGTGCTCGGCAACCGTGGCAAGCCGTTTGTCCTTAATCGCGGTCGCGAGGCCGTGGGTCACCAGCACGTTATGATGCGAGGGTGAGAATTCCACCGCGTCGTACGCCGTGCGGTAGTCCTCGGCCCGGAGCATGTTCGGGATCAGGTGGAACATCGTATCCCCGTACTCCACCCGCTCGTACCGGAACCTGTAAGCCGCCGTGATCTCTGACGGGTGATAGGTCAGGACTTCAAACGGCGAGGTGGTGTACCGGGTCTTGACCATGCTGTGGTTCCCGGCAATGATCACGAGCGGGATGCCCGCCGCGTGGAGCCGTTCGAGCGCTTCGAGCACCGTGGTATAGGCCCGGGTCTTGGGCTTGACGGTATCAAAAAGGTCGCCCGCGTGGACGAGGACATCGGGTTTGTGGTGGATGATGGTATCGATCGCTGACAGGAAATTATCGTACACCTGCTTCTCGCGGAGGTTCATGCCGTCCGGGTCGAGGCGGTTGAAGGCGGCGAGGCCCAGGTGAGTGTCGGCGATGTGGATGAGTTTCATTGTGTCTGATTTTTATGTGGGGTGTACTGGGATATAAGGGGAAGGGGGGTGGGGGTGAAAATGAGGGAGAGTAAACTAAAACCATTTTTTTAATGTATTCTGTCCATCCACAACTGACTCCTTATTTATTCCAATAGAACCAGATGGGTTGAACCCCAATTTCTTGAGTTGTTCAATTTTTGATCTATCTTCATAATCTTTTTCCGAAATAGCCCACGCTAATAAGAATTTTGGACGTGAACTTGCGACATATGCAAAACGTGCTGATTCGCCATTAGCATTATCAATATCTAACCAATGTTGCCAATATCCACTACCTGTATCTCTTTCTCCAGATGATTGAGAGGAGGACACGAGTAAAATTGAATCAAATGTTTTTCCCTTAGCAGAATGAATAGTTGATATTTCAATCGTTTTATCAACTTGATGTTTGATGTCATTTATTGTTTTAATTACTGGAGAATTTTTATATCCCGAAGGTGAGGATTTTATCATATTTTTCTCAATAATTTTTTCTAATGCAAGCCATCCATATTGAGATTGAATATCCTCAAATATTACAGGAAAAGTCTCGTTGAATTTCACTCTCCAATCTGTCCAAATTTGAGTAAAATCTGCTAATGATCCTGGTTGATTGCAACGATTAAGCAGATTTGCTAGAAATAATCTCCATTGGTGATTTGGAACATCAGTAGGTCCATAAAAATTTCTATAGTTATGCTTTTCATTAGGAAATAAAAATTTTGATAAAAAAACTCCAAAATAATTTAGAGATTCTTTTTTATATTCGGTATCATTCAAAGACCACAGATATATCGCAGACGGTGCGAGTTTGGAAAAAGTCATTTTTTGTGTTGTTCGTCCCATCAACGAATTCTTATTAGAATTATTTCTAATCAGTATTGCGGATTTTTCGACATTATATCCATTTGTTTTTAAGTAATCTGAAAAATTTTCGGGTATTTCATGTATCTTTTCTTTTTGATAACTGAAAATGAGACAGTGACTCTTATTTGGAACATCATCACATCCAAGAATTTGTTCCTGATTTTCCACAAGTTTACAACAGGTATTAACAATCGATTGAACGCTTCTAAAGTTTTTTGTTAATGGGATTATAGTAAATTTTTCCTCTTCTGTAAATTGAATAATTTTCTTGAAATCTGCATTGTTATAAGAAAAAATGGATTGATGAAGATCCCCGACTAAATGAAATATTGAGCCACTTTTTTTTAACAGGCGGAAAATATCAATTTTAAGTGATGACAAATCTTGACACTCATCAATAATAATGATGCTGAATCGATTTGATAATAATTTACATATTTCTGGATTGTCATTCAGGATTTTATAACAAATAATGTCAACATCTTGGTGTGTTACGAAACCCGATTTCCAAAATTCTGTTTTGATTTGTTTTAATTCGGATTTCAAAGATCTATTAATAACACCTTTTTTTCTTTGACTATCGATTTGAAATTTTCCTGAAGAAAAAATTATTTGATCGCATTCTTTATCTAAAAAATAAAATTCATTTGCTTGGATGCATCCTGTTTCAAAATATGAATATTTTGTTGAAAATTTTTTATTTTTCAAGAATTCTGCATCACTGGATTTGTCAATTAAATGAATGCTTTGATCATCATCATTTCCAGAATAATCTGTCACTAAATGGGCAAATGGATTAAGAATGAATCTATGCATCCAACTATCAATTGTGCCAATGAAATGTGGGTGTGAAATACCCGATGACCCTGCGAATTGTTGAACTCTCTCAGTTATAACATCTGTGGCTTTGTTTGTATATGTTAGAACAGCGATCCCGGTTGTTTTTTTTGTCCATTTTTTGAATTCATAGGCTGATTTTAAACCCACAACTTCGGTTTTACCGCTCCCAGGACATGCTTTTAAAAAACTATTTTTTTCCAAATCATATTCGACATATTGTAATTGTTCAAGTGTTTTTTCCCATATTCGACATTTTCCATAATCATTACATGGAGAATTTGTCGAACGATGTAATGAATAGCATTCCTCGGCAGGTTTTTTTTGATTATTTTCACATAAAACATTAGAAATTTTAAAAAAAAGGTGATTCTTTGTATCAGGCATTTTCCATCTCACATACCCAATAAATTGCGTTTTGGATATATTCCGGAATATCAAAATTTACATTCTCATCGGATGATAGATACTCCGCAAGTACTTGTGCAAATGCCCCTTTGGTATCTTTAACTCGATTAAGTAAATCAAATGCGGCCTCAGATTTTGTTACTTCATTCGTAGTACTCCAATCAGTTCGGGTATAATTCTCAAAAGTTGTTCGTATAGAACCATTTGAATCTAAAATTTTTAGGAAACATTTGCACATTGGCTCCAAATTTTTTCCCTCAATCGCTAAATCATATTCAAATGTCTTTAAATTTGGAAAAAGACGACAATTAGCCGAACGTCCAACAGGTTCAATCAATTTCAACGCAGAATTATGTCCTTCGGCGGGGGTAGTCTTCGTGGGTTTTAATGCAGAATCTGGATCATTATCGGTAATGCCTGCACATCTTATAGAGATTGATGCTGGTGGGGGTGTTTGGTTATTTAGATCACAAAATAATTGCATAAAATGATTGAAAAAAATCCCATTCATATTAATGACAGATATCCCTTGTTCTTCGAGTGTTTTCGGAACCTTTTGCTGTTTCCTTTGATTATAATCTCTAATTACAATCTTTGCAATTTCTGGTATGACCATCGCTTCAGCAATACCTTCAACCAAAATCACACCCTTTGAAAAAAGTAATGTCGATTTAGTTACATCAAGCCACCGTGTAAGAAATGCTTTATTGGAAATTGATAATCCACAATCATTCAGGTGTGTTGGAATTGTAATTCGATTTTTGCCTAAAGCAAGATGAATAATGGAATCAATTGACGCCGCAGAGGCAAGAACTGATGAATGAGTTGTAACAATTATTTGGATGTTTGAATTTGTGGTCTCCTTCTGAAGATATTTTAGGAGTTTTATCTGAAGTTGGGGATGCAGATGAGCTTCCGGTTCTTCGATAAGCAATATTTTTAAAGAAAGTCTCCAAAAGTGATACATTTTGGAGAAATTCTAAAAAACTTTAAATAGTAATAGTAACTACTCATTATTATGGCTGCAAAAAATAATATTAAAAAAATTGCCGCCTTTGTAGACAAATACAGCAACAAAGGCACGGGCGCCGGGTATAAGGGAGCTATTGAAGGATTCCTTCGGTGTATCTTCGGACTTCAAAAAATGGACAACGAAGGGCACAAGATAACCCACGATTATGAAACTCTTTTCGATCAGTACCTTTCCGAAAAGAAACGGGACAAGGTTGCGGATATTACTGCATACAGTGAATGCCTTGTTCGGGATTGTGTTTCCCATCAATCAGCACGGCAGCAACTAACCTATGCCGTGAAATTCCTTCGCGCTCATGGTATCAATATCCTAAAGGATGATATACAGGACATTAAAAGAGAGTGCAAGGGTGGAGCGGCGACGATTGACAAGGTAATGGATCACAACGTGATATGTAAGGCTCTTAAGGGGTCTGATATCAGGAGCCGGGCATTAGTCCTAACACTTGCATCATCCGGTTTGAGAATTGGGGAACTATTGTCCATCAAGATGTCAGATATCGATATGAACCTTAACCCGTGCATGATTAATGTCCGTGCGGAATATGCAAAGAACGGACACGCCCGGTATACCTTCATAAGCACGGAGGCGCGAGATGCAATTTTTGATTATCTCAAAGTCCGTGATGAATATATTGCAAGGGCAGACCGGCACTCCGAAACACTCGGGGTTAAAACCCAAAGAGAGGCAGATCTTCTATTCCCCGTCACAGATTCCAGCGTTAACAAGATGTGGGAAACCCTCTTGAAAAACGCAGGACTCTATACCCGTGATGAAAAATCCGGGAGAAATCAATACCGCATTCACTCCCTCCGTAAATTCTTCATTAGTCAATTATCAATGGCAGGTGCACGAACACTAGCAGAACACCTTGCCGGGCATACTGGGTACTTAGATGCATCATATAGGCAGGTATCCCCCGAATTTGCTGCACGCGAATACCTAAAACTTCAGAGCGTCCTGATCGTGTGTATCCCCGAAAATATCAAGGCGGGGATCAAGATGGCAGATGAGAAGATCGGCGTCCTGATGGAAAAGACCGAGCTTCAAACAGAATCCATTGAAGGTATGAAAATCATAAACGCCCAGCTCCGGCAGCAGATGGCACAGATACAGGAAGAAACTAAAAACGATATGGCCGCGATGCGGGAACAAATGGGAATCCTAACAGATACCATAAACACAATTATGGAAACGATGGTAACACCCGGCGCAAAACTGGCATTAAAGAGAGATGCGGCAGAAGGTGCAGCAATTGCCGAACCTCTCTTGAAACAATCACCGGGGAAACGCACATCAAAGAAATAATCCCATCACCCGGCCAAATGCGGCAGGGTCTAGGAAAAATCAATAATACGCTCTTTTTTTGTGCGCACAATTTTTTCATAACTATTTTGAAACTAATACGCGTTCTAGGAATCAATCAAAGATCGTCATACAATGGCGTATCATGTTCCAAATTAAAATCTAACGTCTATGCTCCGAGATACCAAAAAGGATATATTAGCCATTTTACATTTTTATGTTTGGTATTTTATGCAGACAAAAAAGAAATATCCATCAGATGATAGAACGACTGTTTCTATTCCAAGAAAAGTACGGAATGATGCGAAAAATCACGGCATTAATATTTCTAAATTTTGCCGGGAATCTCTTATCCGTGAGACGATCAAACGGATTCAATACGAGAATGATACAGATGCTATCCAACAGGAGAACCCAGACAACCTGCCGGATCATCGCTGCTTTTCATCGATACTAAAATCTTGTAAGAATTGCCCTGGTATTCCCGGGTGTATCGATTCTGCGAACCCACTGGAGGAGCCGGCACCATGATCTGTGATTTTCTTTCAGAGAATATCGTATACCCCGATAGCATCAGGGCAAAAGGATATTTCAACACGGTAAAATTCACCTGTCCGAGTTGCCTTCATAAAAATGAAATGCAGATTCCGATATCTGGCACGGTTGAAAAACTTCTTTGTTATTGTGCCGGGTGTGGCTCGATGCTTATGGTTGATATGGAAGGGCTGGACGGTGAAGAATGATTGACGATAGGAAACTGGCAAACAACTATAATGCGTTCCGGAAATGGAAATTAATTTCAGAGTCAGATGTTCCACCCCATATCATAGCACGCAGATCAACCAACATGATAATGGCAGACGATTGTGACATTGAATCAATATGGCTTGCATCCGAAGGTGACGGTGAATACAAATATACGTTACGCCCGTTTCCCGGTTCTGTTGTTGATGATATTCTAGATGGTAGAAAAAACGCCGATAATGAATCATATTGGTTTCGATGCAAGGCGGATCCGGTATGACCACCACCCCGGGNNGAAAGCAGGTATCACCGGACAGAACGGTACACACCCACTATGCCTTGGTGAGAGATGCCTTATGTTTGAAATTTGTAAATCGTTGATACTCGACGCACAGAAGAAACTAAAAGAACTGGAAAAATAATTTTATGCGCGCTTTGACACTTCACAGTGTGAACTTACAAATATTCACACTGTGAATATTTTATATACGTTCTATAACTTGTATAAAAGACTATGCGAAAGGTTTAAATATTATTGAAATTTAAAATTTATAATATAGGAGGATTAATAAAATGGTTAACAAACTTTCGAAAAATAGAGAATTTACGGGCATTTCTTTAGAGCTCGGTACTGTTGAAAGAGCACAAGCATTGAAGATTAAAATAAGTCCTCTTTGTAATGCAGCACTTCACGAAGAAATAGCGAAGCGGGAACGCGAGGAAAGGAGAGAATGATAGCAAAAGAATGTGCTCCCTCCCCGGCAAGGGAGGAAACAAAGAAAGAAGGTTTACTTAATGTTAGTGCTTCTTCTTATATATATCTTTCTATTGAAGATGTAGAAAATAAAATTCTGAAACACCTTTGCGATAATCGCGGGTGGATATCAACGAAGAGACTATTTGAGAATCTTGGTCTCGACGTTCTTGGAATGAGCACGGCAGCGCGGGCAATTCACCAGCTTGGAAAGCGTGGTATCATTGAACTAAAAGCGAATGCTGTAAGAGCTGCACGGGGAATAAAGAGGGTTAGGGAATGATCCCCGCTAAAATCGCCGGAGCCGGGTATCGTTTCATCAAAATCAAAATGCGTGATAAAACCCCGCTGGAGCGAGGATACCCCACAGAAAAAAATTATGCCATAGACGATCCGCGCCTTATACAGTGGATAACCCCGATACAGTCCATTTATCCACGATGGAATGGACTTTTTGGGAATTATGGAGTACTGGCACAACCCGGCACCGGGCTTATCGATGGGGATAATCAGAATATTGTCGATTATGCATTATCTCTTCGCGGGTTGGAAGATGCTTTCCGCGTTCAATCTGGAAGTGGGAGAGGGGCGCATATCTACTTTACAACGGATGAGTCCCGCACAATACCACTATTTCATGAGGGTTTGAACGTCGGGCATATCAAAGGCGCTCCATCTGGATATTGTGTAGGCCCGGGTAATGTCCACCCGGAGGGCGGGATATATCGGGTTGTTTTTGATGGTGAAATACCATTTATCGAATTTGAAAAAATAACGGAGCACTTCAAAGACTACATAGTGAAGCATCCCGAACCCATCACCCCCTGCTTAACACATTCTGATACAGCCGATTTAGAGCTAAATATCCCCGTCGCCAGTATCCTTGAACCAATCAAGGCATACAGGAAAGGGAATTACATTATCGGCGGGAACCCATACGGGGCACACGTTAACGATTCTAACTCCTGCCTTCAGATTAACACGGTAAAAAATACGTGGAAATGCTGGGCGTGTCACAATGAAACATGGGGCGGGGGTGGACCGGCACAAGCAATTGCACTAAAGCATGGTATCCTTTCCTGTTGTGAAATTGGCGCCGGTGCTCTTCGTGGTAAGTTGTATGCGGAAGTTCTGACTATCGCCGAGCGAGAGTATGGATGGAAGAATCACCGCGATGACGATGTTGATCTGAGTGGTCTGGGATTTTAAGGAGATATTATGACTGAAAAAATAATTGATACCAATAACAGGGAACGTGTTTTTGTACCCTGTCAATGTAAAGACTGCCTGAATACAACCGCGTATATGGTTGGAGATACTTACCGCCGGAGATATTGTAATTTCCATTATCGACAAGTCCACAATGAACTAATTACCAGGGGGGCAAGTGCTGAAGAGATGCGGAAGGCACTTCTGGAGGATTTGGTATGACGGAAGAAAGCATAGAAGCAATTTCCGAGATATCACCTGTTGTTTTAATGGACGCGTTGNNTCTTCGAAATTCATTAACCAAAAACAAAACGAGCACAATACAAAGAGATTTCTTGCCACGATTAGCGCTTGCATGTTGTATCGGAACTAATACCGAACCACGCGAGGAAATACAGACGTTAAAAGAATTTACAAAATTAAACGACAAGTGCAAAGAACCATTAGAAGAAATTAAAGCGACCATGCTTCTGGAAGAAACAAGGGAAAATCTTGTTTACTACCTTGATGAACAGATAGAATCAAGAAGAGAATTTGACGAAAACAAAAAACAAAAGGCATTTGAAAAGAAGCAACAAGAGATTGAGGAGAAAAAACAACAGGAGATTGAGAAAAAAGAACTGGAAAAACAATCAACACGTGAAGAAATAATCCAAACGGCAGCTTCCATATATTACGGAGGGGACTTTATCGAATATTGCCAAGATACATTCCGTAAAATTTGGTACGGGGATTCACATGTTTTAGAAATGATGCTGTATCAAAGTGCAAATGCACGATTGAAAAATCCTGATGATGGAATTCATTTACACGCAGCAGGGAAAACACAAGCGGGAAAAAGCGAGGCGATAAAGAGCNNGATGAAAACCGGATGTGACCGTGGAACAGTGAAAAATCAGGAAGTGCTTAGTCAACATATCC
Organism: Methanoregula sp.; assembly: GCA_003136075.1. Taxonomy (GTDB): domain Archaea; phylum Halobacteriota; class Methanomicrobia; order Methanomicrobiales; family Methanospirillaceae; genus Methanoregula. The sequence goes on from PNBP01000034.1 coordinate 20,027, forward strand.
CCCCGCGTATTAGTATGATTTTTACGTCTATCGAATCCGTATCAAAAGAAACTGATGATGCGCAGGATGAAAGCAGATTTCTTACCATCAATGTTATGCGCAGTATAGAGGATGAAGAACGAATTCGTAAATTCATGCAGGAAGAACATGAGGACATCAGTGAAGAACTTGAAATTATTTATACCGCGTGGGATTTCATCGAACCTAACAAAATTGAGGTAAAATTACATCGAACCTTTGAAGAGAAACTTCCATTCCGTGAATTTAAACGGTTTTTAACGTTAATGCGAGCGCGGGCATTACTGTTAGGACGAAACACCACCACGGAGGATGATGTTATAGCTATCAAAAACGTTCTGACATATTCCACCCCCATGATTAACAGTGAAACGGCGGGATTAACACAGAATGAAAAGAAAGTATACGAATGTATCCCGGAGGGTAAATGGATCACAACAATTGAAATCCAAACGATAACGGGTTTGACAGTTCAATCAGTATACAAAGCATTACGAGGGAAAAGAGGAAGATTTGATTCACCTATAAATGGTATCTTATCGAAGATGAAAGTATATCATGAGGTCGAACGAAACGAAAACACGAATGATATTCACAAGTTCAAAAGATTTTCAGTAGGTTCAGGAGAGAATACAAAAATTTCCTGACCAATACGCTGTTCTTTTTGCCATTACCCACCCTATTACCCCCACTATACCTCTCTTTATTTTTTATATTAGAAGAGACTATACCCATTACCCCCTATTACCCCCAAATTGAAAGAAGATGTTTTTTTGGGAAATATTTTTTTTTAATTTTTTTGCAAAAAAAATATTTTTTTTTTTGCTTGCTTGCAATTTCCAAAAAGGGGGTAATGGGTATAGTCTCTTCTAAAAGGTGGGGGTAATGGGTGGGGTTTTCACACCTGTATCGGCGTGATTATATCCCAATGGGGGGTAATGGGGTGGGTTAATCTCAATACACGTTCTATCCCTCCACCCGCGTTTCAATATATGTTCTGTTATGACCATTTCATAACTCAATACACGTATTCACGCCCCGGTGGGGGGTTTATACCCGCGTTCTGTTATGAACCAGTTCATAACTTCGTATACGTTCTATTCATAGCAGTAATATTTAAATACTTTAATTATACTACTGCATTCCATGACAATTTCTGACAATGAGAAAATGATCTCCGTGGTCATTCCAAAACAACTCTATGAACGCGTTAAGAAAATCTGTGATAATCGGGGTTGCTCACTCTCTGCATTTGGGCAGGTTGCTATAGAGGAACGCGTGATAGAATGCGAGACCCCAGCAGCATCGATCAAGACGTTAAACGATTTATGTGAGGAACCCATACACGAAAGAAAAATCATAATCAATCCGGATCCCATTTACGAACCGGCAACCCCGGATTGGACAAAACTTTTTGCCAAAGCCTAACTTTTTTTATACGCGTTCTTTCATCACCATGAAATAGAAATCATACGCGTTCTATCGTCGCTGCTAATACTAATAATAAGAAAATGTCACAGCGCGGTTTCTGCGTGTTTTTCACAAATCATAGGCACTTGTGCGATCCGGTACGAGATCCGCGAAATCTCACGCAGGTATTGAGGGTCTCATGTGTATGCGAGCGGGTGGGGGGAATCTGCTTTTGATGAATCATCAAAACGGCGGGATTGAAATTAGCCAGGGAAAATTAATACAATTTTTCTTCTACATGAGCCAGGCATTTTTGAAATTTGCATAAACATTAGTAAGCATTTATGAAAATACGAAACCGCTAGTCTTATTGTGTTAACAATCGATGAACGGGTATGTCTGATGGTTGGGGCTTGGGATCCGGAGCAGTGATTTTAGGTATTGTTTTGATAATAATTGCATGGATTTCTTCTTCGGGAAGTTTTGGAGATCTTAAATCTATCAGTAGCCAAAGTATCCAAATAATCGGATTATTTGGAGTGGCATCATTGATAACCGGTGCAATAATTATTTTTTTAGAAATTATACAAATCAAAAGAAAATTTAATGGAGATTAAGAAAAATTATTTTTTTTTCTTTCAGATGTGATAATTCACGCTGTAATCTATAACATTCAATAAACAGTGATATAATTACTAATCCCATACCAAGGGTAATCATCCAAGAATGATTTATCCATGCGTTCTCTGTATTAGATATTTCAATCCATAAAAAACCGATTAATACTCCGATTGCAGCAACAAATAAACCACGTGCTGTTATTTTTTGTGCATTCTCAATTTTCTCTAATAGTGTCATATACCACACTCCTCTATCTTCTCACTCCCCAACCACACGCCAAATAATACCAGGCAAAAGGCAAGCACGATTAAATCACCGGCAAGAGCATATCCGGCATATTGAGCCGGGGCCGCGTGGATCGTATCCGTGAATCCGGCGATCATGTTGCTGTAATACGCATCCGTTACTCTTGGCATTATTGAGGATGCAAGGGCAGTTATCACGAGGGATGGAGTAACGATAAAAAATAGTTTTGTGGGAAGGGGAGACCGGCGGATCTCGTACGCTGAAATCATTTTTCTAACCTTATGGTGATTTCTGGATACTGTTCTAGGATACTAACGAGAGCATCAATAGGAATATCAACAACAATCCCGCCGTCTTTAATTTCTATTCCGGTATCAATCGTATCCATAATCATCCTCATCCTGAAATTCGTGTTCCAGCTTCCATGCGAAGTCCTCATTTCTCTGCGCCAAAAATGCCAGTTCTTCTATGGAAGCATAAAACGGTTTTCCGTTTTCATCGGAAATCACGGTGTAAAATTCGTTTTTATGCACCATCAGAAATCACGTGGTTCTCCCGCCTCACGGCATAATTTTTTACAACAAGTAGTACAAATTATCGCCGATGGTGTATCGAAATACTGCCGGCGCTTGTGCTCGCCACAGAGACGGCATTTCCTAAATCTCCACGGGCCGGAACTCATGATATCAAAGAATCCTTTTTCCCATAGCATATATCGGCATTCCGCTTCCAAACGCGGGTCTTTTCTTGGCAGCGGGCCGGTGTTGGGTTTGTGCTCTCTGTTGTGCTGCTTGAGCACGCGCGACTAGTACCTGTTGCTCACGTGGGGAAATTAGACGGTTTTCATACACGCGATATCCCATTTTATTTGTCAAAAATCCGATAGCTGCTTTTGCGATTTGATTCCCGTCAGCTCTGGGATTTGCCGCACGAATTTGTTTATAGATTTTAACAAATGCCACACGCGCTTCTCCGGTGATACCGTTAATCTGTGGAATTGTCTCGGTCATGTTCGGTCACTCCCTTTATACGACGCGCCGGCCACATGTGCATTTTTCCGGCTATGGGGAATCCGGGGTTTCAAATTTGAGGATGTTTTAACCCGTGAATTTGTTTTCATTCTCTTCCTCCCTTGTTTCCACCGAAAAAACTATTGAAAATACCGGGTTTTCTTTCACCAGTATCTTCATGTTTTCCTGTCATTGAATTGTTAAGATTCTCTCCTCTTGCAAAGACTGAATGCGCCCACTCTCTCCGGCGCTCACAGCGCGGATCTATTTTTTCTTTTGACATTTTTTAATCACGTCCTGAATTTTTCTTAAACCAACCGATATTCAAACCACGATTTATTTTTTCATTGTATCGAACAATATCCGATTCCGCATCTTTCCGAATCGGCGTTTCTTGCTTGTCACGAATGATTATGATTTTTTCAAATCCCATTATACCCGCCTCCGGCGCGTTGTGGGTTTCTTTTTTCTCTTCGCGGTGGTGGATTTCTTCGGAAGTGATGATCCCCACATTCCCAACCCACCACCATATGAGGCACCGGTTAACGTGTTCGTGAGACGGATTCCGTAGTAATCCGAACTTCCACCAGAGCGGGAGGAGGGTTTCTTTGATTTTCTTTTAGGAAGGGTGGAGGTATTCCACACAGGAACCCCGGCCCATGAATCAGAGTATTGTTCCCGCTCTTCTTCTGTAGCGCGTGAAAGTCTACGCTGTCCTTCTTCCCGGCTTGATACATACCTATTACCGGCTTCCTTGACAGCACTTCCCACGCGCTTAACCCCCTGAATTACCTTATGCGCCGTAGGATGTCGATTGGCAAAAGTATCCTGTTCTCTCCGCTTCTGATTCCGGAGATCTCTAGCTGCTTGCTGGTTTGCCGGGATAGTGCGATTATCCGGAACCAGGCGACCATTCATTTTGATATTTTGCGAGCGGTGCGCCGATTCACCACCACCCCCGGCTTCTCTATTTTTCTTCTCTTGATACTCGGCATATTCTTTTTCACTTGCTCGCCAGACCATGCAGATCAGAACTCCCCGATAGATTCCAGCATATCAATAACGTGAGAATTTATTTTCCTGTGTGCGTTCACATTTCCATTTTGATATGCTGCATGCAGTCCATCCTCGTGGTTTTTGTATCTTGTATGTACGCGCTGCTTTTTTTGCCTAATAACAATCTTTTCAATTACCATGGTTTTTGCTCCTAGATGTAAATACAAAATATCGACGTGTTACAACGTCCCTCACAACCGTTGCCCGATACCCGTGCGATTCCCAGAATTTAGCAGAGCGGCGGGCATATCGAAGTATACGGTGCCCTAGTTTTGAAACTCTAATACCGGGGCGACCGTCTATAATCGGGTTGTGTTTTTGGATGTGACGTGTCATCGTTTTTTCTCTCTATTTCTTCAATCAATATTAGACAGAAGATATAAGTACTGCTATATACTTATTGTATTTAAAGGTTTGTATACCGAACACGTATTATTTACGTCTGAAATTATACGCATGCGCCCGCACGCGGAAAGAAAATGCAAAAAATTCCAATTGCGGAATTTTTGATATTACAGCAATATGTAAGAACAAAAATTCTCAAAAAATATGGTATTAATACTGCCTAGCGGGAGGGGGGTCATCATTGTATTAATACTGCGTGTTCAAAATTAACTTAGATAATGAGTATGATAAATATGTGTGTGCAATGCAGGAACAGGGCATTTTTTCAGTATATCAGTAAATTAGGATGGAATATAAATAAAGAAAAAAAATAGGCAACAAACTNNCAACAAACGAGAAAACAAAAAAAATCTCTTCTGACACAGAAGAAAAGAAGGAAAGTATAGAACGTACGTGTCGTACTGGTAATAAGAAGGAAATGAAAACACACATACACGCAAAACAAAAGAAAGATTGATCTTCTAAACCAGTATCAAAATATTTTCATCTAAAGGCGCATCCCTACACGGGGCGCTCTCTTCTCTCGATACACCACGATAGCAACGCAAAAGTATATATATATCAATTGACTACTGGTATAAATACTATATGGTGAATACTATGTCATATATACCTAATGCTGTATGCAGCTCACTACCTAACCCGGTGGATCATCGTTCACGGGTGCCAATTGCCGATATACAAAATGATGCCTGGATAAATCCAGTTCCCCGGGCAGATCGGCATGTATCGTATCGACTTCCTAACTTTGATTCCCAGTATAGAATGCCTCCCGAGAGCAACCCACAGAAATCTTTTACGAAGGGTATTCCCCACGATACCACTCCTCATAGAAGCACGAACCCTAGGACATACTGGTGATACATTGCCGGGTAAATTTGATAGGGAATATCCCCGATGCAAATGCGGAAAGGTGTTTTCAGATATAGCGTCCCTCAATGACCACACGCCGTTTTGTACCGTTTACAAAGATCAACATCCTAGCACCGTATCAACAGAATCGCCAAAACCTNNATCTGTATTGAGTGTGGGATTGTAAAACCAATATCTGAATTCCAAAAAGCACCAAATGCGGACGGTTATAAAAATTGGTGTAATGATTGTGTAAGGGCCTATTACAAGCGGTGGAGGGAAAAGAAAGCAGAGATGGTTTCTGCATGAAACCCGGCGTAATATACCTGATTATCGAAGGTCTGATATTGTCGGGGATATTTGATACATGGTTTGAAAAATGATTTCTGAATAAAATGANNTTTCTCTTAATATTCCCCCTGCCTTGCGAAATCTAGAACAGTTTTATTAATTTAGTAGGTGGTAGAGATTACCTTTAGATGAATTATGTCTCAAGATTTTATCGGCAGGATTTTGTGTAAATTAGGATTTCACAAATGGGGGAAAAAGTACGGTCATGATATGTCTATGTCTAATGTCATTGACTGGACACAAAGATGTGAACGGTGTGGAAAATCGAAAACATGGGTTGAAGCAAAACCAAAAAATTATGGGCATAGGAGATCTCGGGATTAATTATTAATTTGGTTTTGTCAAGTTGCCACGAGGTGACAAATCTATTCCAGAAATGGATAAAATCATATATCCCAAAGAATGAGATAACGGTTTTGAGATACGATTATTAATCCATGAAACAAAAAAGGTCCATTATGGGTATTTTCAATAGGCTTTACAATCATTTTTTCAAAAAGAAAGAAAATCCCAATTTTAATTTAAAAGAACTAAAAAGTAATATCAAGAAATACAATGAAGAAATCCCCGAAACAAAATACAAAAAGAGTGTTGAAGAAACTACCGAATTATACCGAGAAGTTGAATGGAAACCTGATTGTCTGATAAAACCTAAATCCAAAGCTAAAGGGGAATCCATAAAATCTCAAAAATTTGCTCTGTAGAAAACCTAATTTAAAAACGAGTTATGCCGACGACCGAAAGATCTAAGGTA
>PNBP01000138.1:0-3502 GCA_003136075.1 Methanoregula sp.
CCTGCTGTGGTGTAGTTCCAGAGATATGCTCCTGTTCCCGCATCCAGCGCGTGAACATTGCCACCTTCATCCCCGATATATACGACGCCATTTGCTACTGCCGGGCTGGATATTATATCATTTCCGGTATTGTTCACCCATTTGAGGTTATTTGTCGGCTGGATTCCACCGTTATCATATGTCCCGTTATGGTTCGAATAGGCACGGAACATGGAGACTGATCCCGTGAACGGTGCACTCACGGTGATAGTTGTAAGAGACGAGGTATCGCTCCCGGCAGCATTACTTGCGGTAAGGCTGACGGAATAGGTATTGGCAGTCCGGTAGACATGCGTAGCGTTCCGGGACGCACTGTCTGTGGTATTGAACCAGGAATTGTCACCGAAACTCCAGTTCCACATCGTTGGCGAACCGGTCGATGTATCAGTGAACTGGACCGGCAGCGGGGCCGGGCCGGAGACCGGGGATGCGGTGAACGTTGCAACCGGTGGAGCAGCGCCATTCCCACCAACGAAGACTTCACCCTGGTCAAGGGCAACGATATCGTTGTTCTGGTCGAGGCCCATGAGATAGAGATCGTAGGTGCCATTGATAAGTGTCTCCAATGACGGGTGGGGAACTATAACCGACTGGCCACTGAAAGAGGTGCCATTATTATAACCTGATATACCATAGCCGGGTGTTATTGAAACATCGTACCATGTTGAGGGGGGAGCGGTGCGGGGAATATTACCCGCCTGGAGATAATATTCAAAGGGAGTTCCGACACCGACATCCTGCTCTATTCCTTTATAGAGGAGATCGATGACCTGGGTTCCGGGCCCGAAAGACATCCACTGGGTCTGGGCATTCTGTGCAATCCAACTGACATTGACCTCCATGTACATGGTATAACTTGCGGTCCTGTTGATCATGAGGTAGCTTATTTTTTTGATACTGGGATTCGTTCCCGTGAAATTAAGTTTTATCGATTGTACATTATCCTTGTCCCAGAAGAACGCTGAACCTGTATTAATATAGCTTCCAGAATTGTTGGTCCATTGGAGCGGAGTCGCGCCATTTAACACGACCACCGGTGTGAGGGCTAATATCTTCGTTGAATTCGCTGACTCGTTATGATACATCGCTCCTGCAAAATACTTTCCGGTGCCTGCTGATGTCCCGGACAACGTGCCAAAATATTGAGCTTCGGACCGGTCTGCTGTAAATGGATTGAGGGGGACGAGGTTCATGGCCAGAGTGGCATTTATATCGTCATTGTTGAATGGGTAGAAATCGGAGTAATGGATACTGGGATGGTTTTGGATAAAGGCCATTCCACCATTATTATAGAGTAAAATATTATCCATCGAATTGAACAACCCGGCCATACCGGACGTGCCACTTTTGGTCCAACTCGAATTATATTTGAAAACCATCGGGTTTCCGTTTTTTCCCGGCACCTTCAGATCGAATGTGGGAACAGTCGGGGTGGTATAAATTATAAAGTTGGGTCTTGTGCTCATATCAGTTAGGTAATCAGTCCCAACATTAGCGTCGACGGCTACAGTCACCCCGCTGAATGTTCCGCTCGTGGACGAGAATTGCCGGTCGAGCGTAGTGATAGTGGGGAAGTGAATGGTCTGAATATCCGAATTGTCCCCGGCCGTACTGGCTAATTGTATCCATGACACGGCAGGATCGCATAGGTCAACTGCCTTAATAGTCGAAACATTCGAATGTTTCCACTGGTAATCAGTCGGAAAATTGATGGTCATATTTATTGCTGCTGCAGGTATGGTAACTGCGAAAAACAGCACTAATACCATAATAATCGTAAGATAAAATCTCTTAAAGTTTATTTTTCCCATCATAATACGCCCCTCAATGAAACCCAGATACCATGAATGTTCTATATTATACAAGGGGATATAAAAAAATATATCGCTTTAAAAATCATAGAACAAACAGGTTAAACTCATGTGGAGGGAGAAATTATGAGGAGAAATTGCTATTTACTATTATTCGCAGCAATTTTAATCGGATTTTTTTTATTGGTATGCCCGGTTTTTGCTGTCACTATCACGGAAAGTCCCGATTTTATCCAGAAAGGTCAACAGATCACATTAACTATCAATGACCTCAATGACGGATCCCAGTTTTCCCTGCTCATAGGGGGGCAGTTCAGCACCACCCCAAATGCAGCCTTCACGTTTGAGACCGATAATTTTAACATGCCCATTTCCTTGAACAACGGGCAGATTTCAGCAACCACTCAGGGCACCACCGTTACGTCGTTGTCCGTGCAAAAAGGGGATTCTCTCGTTGCTGTCCGGCAAAAAGCCATTAATGGGTTATTCACCTTTTCCCAACCATACACTGTCTCAAGCGGAGTGTATGATTTTCTTAAACTTGGGGGAACCGCCCGGAGTGATGTTTCCCAGATATCTACCCAGATGAACCTCCTTGGAACAAAACAGGGGCCGGCAAATTCTCAGATCACCTTCACGGTCAATGGTATCACTGATGGTCAGGTCCAGCTGATTGTTTTTGTCGATAATACACAGGAATTATTTAAGACCGTGAAGGTCGGAAATGGCATCGCAACAACGACCACCGTCCCGGTGACAACAATCACCCAGACGACGACCACAACTGCACAGCCCACTGGTACAACCACACAGGTAGGAATAACCCAGACGACCACAACCGCGCAACCCACCGATACCACAACCCAGGTGGGAGTGTCGCAGACCACGACCGTACAGCCCTCCGGCACAACAACCGGGACAGGGACGACAACGGCAATCCCCTCCGGGACCGCGACCTATTATCCCGTCGTCACCAGCACGACACCGGTAACACCCGTGGTCACACCGCAGACGTTTTCCTCCGCCGACCAGAAGGTCTCCCTGACTACGACCGGTGTGGACTATGCCGGGCTGCTGATGGTCAAGGCAACCGGCGTGCCGGACACGTGGCTCCCGGTCTACGATCCTTACGCCATCGCGCCGGATACGCTCACGTTCCCCTCTCCCGCCACGATCTCGTTTGCAATCCCGGCATCGCAGGGTTCGGGCTCCAGTTATGCCTATTTCATCGGCAGGTATCTCGATAATGAATGGACGGCCGTGCCCAGCACCCTTGGTACCGGGACCATTAACGCAGAGATTGACCGGGCCGGCACCTATGGCCTTATGGCGTTCAAACCCGAAAGCACCATCCAGCCCACGGTCACGGGAACCCAGCAGCAGGCGACGACCCCGACACCGCTCGTGCAGGTGACCAGTACCCCAAGGATCGCGTCAATCGCACAGGCGACGCCCGCGGCGGCATCTGCGGCGAAATCGTCTGCGACCCATGCACCGCTGGAAACGACCGTTGCCCTCTCTGCCCTTCTTGCCTGCGGTGCGATCGTGCTCCTGAAACGGCGGTAAGTGCCCGGGGACCAGGCTGGATCCTTTTTTTGGATTTTGTTGCTGGTGTGTTGGTAAAGGATTATTTGGCTCTGGAGAAATCCTCA
>PNBP01000138.1:3541-3847 GCA_003136075.1 Methanoregula sp.
TTTCTCCAATGCCTGTATTTTTGATATTGGGGCCCCTTTTTTATTTTACAGCACTACAGGCACACTGCCGGGTATGCCAACCGGTTATTCCCTGATAAGCAGTATTCATTTATTATCCCAGACAATAGTTCAGCACTTACCTAGAGTTTTCTTATGATCTCCCTTGTTCTTGGCACACGCCCGGAAATTATCAAGATGGCCCCGGTTATCCGTGCATGCGAGCATGCAGGAGCGGAGTATTCTGTCCTCCACACCGGCCAGCACTACTCCTATGAAATGGACCGGATTTTTTTTGAGGACCTGGAA
>PNBP01000191.1 GCA_003136075.1 Methanoregula sp.
AAATGTCAAATATAAAATACATTTTTTGCGTGCGGATGCACGCATATCCTGCAAACAGGAAAAGGAGACGATCGTAATGAAAGCACCTAAAATCTATTATGGTGTCCTTATCGTATTCTGCGCACTGGTCATTTTATCAGGAACCGTGCATGCAGCAGATAGTCCGTCATCGGATCACGGTACTCAGCGTATAACCAGTAGTGGGCATACTGGGTTTGACCTGAAAAACAGTACCCCCTGCAGCAGATTATTACAAAACTGCAATCAGCGGGGTGTTGATGCGGCCAGCCTGAAAACAGATCTGGCAGGTTGCAAACAGATGCGGTAAAAGTATGGCCGAAAAACTATCATACAACGTACAAGTTTCATCACCAATTCCGGGTGAACCAGACCGCCCTCCTCACATAAGATCAATTTACCTGTCCTCTCACTTTTCCCTGAAACATTTTAGTCCACCGCTGTTTTGACCGGCAACATCAGAATTGACAATATTGCAAAAGAATAACTGAATTCACCCAGATGTTTTGTTTGATTCTCCACAACAATTAATCGTGATAGTTCCCCGTTGGACCAGATTTATCCACTCGTTATTATTAACCCCGACTTACTAACACTATTAAAAAAACCAGTCGGTCTGCCCGACGCGAATCCTATGTCAGATTGAACCAAAAAAAGTTGTACCTTGAGTAAATTTGATATAACAATAAGTAAAACATTGTTTACAAACTTGAGATAAATTTGAGATCTGGCAATGTCCGCCATCATCCGGCAAGCGGTATCAACAACCTCGTGAATGAAATGGAGACACCCATGAAAAAGTATTACATCTTACTCAGTATCTTTCTGATAATGCTGATGGCTGCCGGAGCTCAGGCAGCTACCAGTACTTCCGGCTCAACAAGTACAAGTTCAAATACCGTCAGCTCATCGACCACGCTGACTGCAGACCAGGCCCTTTCTTCAGTATATGTCAGTTCGGTAACCCTGGATCCACAGACCTTCTACCCGTACGAACAGGGAACAATCACGGTTACCCTCAGCAACTCAGGTACACAATCCGTGGCGCTGACAAGTGCCACTATCATTGACAGCAATATCGTAGTCCAGAATAACAATCCCTACAGTACTCTGGTTTATATTGGGCCGGGAAACACGCTGACCTATACATTCCTCGTGATCGCAAAGCCACCTGTAGGAACTTATTTCCCGATGTTTACTGTTGCTTCCCGGGATGCTGGTAGCATCCGGTACCCAATCCAGGTGGATGTAGATTCAACCGATATTCAGGCAGCCATCTCACAAAAACCGGATAACTTTGCCATCTCGACACTTAATACCGTCAATCTCACCCTGATCAATCCCCGTGCCGGAGATATCAGCAATGTTATTATCAGGCCGGAATCAGATGGCGCGACCATCAGCCCGGCCCAGTACTTCCTGAAAACCTTGTCTGCCGGAAGTTCTACATCTATCCCCTTTGCGATAACACCAAATCAGCAATCAAATGTCACCTTCCATATCAGCTACCAGAATGGCCTGAAAAACCCGCATGCACAGGATCTCATTCTCCCCTTAAATATCGGGCAGGATAAGACTGCTGCTGCACCAATTATCAATAACATCGCGCTGGTCAACCAGGGAACCTCTTACCAGCTTACCGGTGATGTGAGCAATGCCGGTATCACGGATGCAAATGCAATGATTCTTTCCGTCAATCCTCCGGCACAAGGTGTAGAACCCTACTCGAATTACGCCATCGGTTCACTGGCAGCAAATGACTTTTCAAGTTTTACCCTTGATTTCACGACAACCGATCTCTCATCCGTCCCCATCCTCATCCAGTGGAAGGATGCGTACGGCAATACATTCTCCCGCGTGAACACCCTGGATCTCAGGAGCTTCTCAGGAACAGGAACTGCCCGTTCCGGTAGCTCCGTATCTTCGGGGTCCTCCGCGTCAGCAGGTACTACATCACAGGCCGGCGGGAATGCGCAGGCTGGCGGATTCGCCGCACGGGGCGGCGGGGGCATATTCGGACTTGGTGGTGGCAGAAGCGGTGGCCTCAGTTCATTCTACCCGGTTATCGCTGGTGCGATAATCATCATCGCAGGTATCGTACTGTGGAAGAAACGGAAATGGATTACCGCGAAGATAAAGAAGCAATAAGGGAGCCGGCAATGAGCCAGGAACCTCTTATCCGCCTCACTGATGTCAGTAAAGTCTACCACCTGGAAAGTGGGGACTTTACCGCGCTTGACCATGTTTCGCTTGATATCCAGGAAAATGAATTTGTCGCCATAATGGGACCATCGGGCTCGGGAAAATCCACGATGATGAACCATCTTGGCATTCTCGATGTCCCGACAGCAGGAGCCCTTTACATCGACGGGAAGGATGTTGCAAAGTTAACCGCCCTTGAGCGCACGCATATGCGGCGGGATATGATCGGGTACATTTTCCAGAAATTTTACCTGATCCCGCTTTTGACCGCATATGAAAACGTGGAATACCCCCTGATCCTGAAATACAAAAAGCGGGACACGACCGGAAAAGCCGCTGAAATGCTCACGGCGGTGGGTATCGATGAACATATGAGCGCTCACCGGCCAAACCAGCTCTCCGGGGGACAGCAGCAGCGGGTAGCCATTGCCCGGGCACTCATCAATGAACCCCGTATCCTCCTGTGCGATGAACCAACGGGAAATCTCGACCGGAAAACAGGATTCCAGATCATGGATATTCTCATCAACCTGCACAAACACGGAAAAACGGTTATCCTGGTCACGCATGACCCCAAGATTGCCGAGTATGCACACCGGATCATCGAACTTGAGGATGGTAGGATCGTCGGATCATGATGGATATCTTCTTTGATCTTTCGGTTCGCAGCGTCCGTCTGAATTTCCTGCGTTCGCTGCTTGCGTCAATAGGAATCGTTATAGGCGTGGTTGCCATTTCGTCGATGGGGATGCTGGGGACAAACATGCAACTCTCGGTCAAGGACCAGCTTTCCGCGAATGTAAATACCGTCATGATCAGTTCTGATGTGGTCAAAATAAGGACCACGGCAAATGTATCAACCACTTCATCCGGGATCGATAAGAGCACGCTGAACGATATCGAGAGTTCTGCGGGTCAAAACCAGGTTATACCGATACATCGTACGAGCACCCAGTTTACTATCGGTTCGACAGATGGACGGGGATCCATCTACGGGCTGGACCCCAATGACATCCCCAAATTCCTCACCGTCGACCAGGGATCCCTGACCAAAGGCGGCAGTGACGTGCTTGTTGGTGCAACGATCGCAAGCAACTTCAACCTGAATGTGGGCAGCCGCATCAAGATTGGCCCCTCCAATACCGCTAATCGTCCAGTGGTCCGGGTAGCCGGTATCCTGACGGCCCGTGGTATCGCCTCTGATGGAGTGAACGCAGATACTGCTATTATCGTTCCCGATCTCTGGTATACCGATCATTACGGGGATAAAGACGTGTACGATCAGGTCAATGTCATTGTACAGAATGTAGATACCATCAGTGATGTGGAATCCGCGATTGACAAAAAAGTAAACCGGAACACACAGATAGTCCGTATCTCGGATGCCAGCTCCCGTCTGACAAGTATCACGGCGACATTAGGTACCATAACCACATTTATCATGGCAATTGGCGGCATCTCCCTTGTCGTCGCTGCCGTCAGCATCTTTAACGTGATGATGATGTCAGTCAAAGAACGGGTACAGGAGATTGGTATCCTGCTCTCGATTGGAACCGAGAAAGGGGAAGTGCGCCGGATGTTTCTCTATGAAGCAATTATCCTTGGACTGATCGGCGCAATTGTCGGGGGGATCTGCAGCTTTGTGATTGGCTATTCTGTGGTCAATGCGATGCTGGGTAATACGACATATTTCTTCCGTCCTGAAAGCCTAATCTACATTCCCTATGGCATGGTCATCGGGGTGGTGGTTTGCATCATATCCGGAATGTATCCGGCCTGGATGGCATCGAACATGGATCCGATTGATGCATTGAGAAGCGAATGATAGTGGATACCTTTTTTATTTTTAACATTATGACCTGTTCCCCAGGCTGCAATCCACTTTTTAAGGGATGCATGAAAGACTTTTATGCAGGCAATACATTTTAATCTGTGTTGCCGTTCTTAACATTGCCTGTGTCTCCTAAAATTCCTGAAATAGTAATTGGTTTCAACATCATTTTGCAAAGATCATTGAGGACTATCCTGAATAATTATCATTTTGGGACTTTGGCTTCAGTCTGTATTCTGGTATGACTCTGTTGAGATATCAGATGCTATAAATATCATTACCGGAGAAAATTGTGTAGGAATTTTTCACCAGTTTCTGCTGCCATGATCTCCATTCTGCATGTTGATGATGAGCGTGCCTTGCTCGAAATAACAAAACTGTTCCTGGAGAGCAGCGGTGATTTTATTGTCCATAGTGCCGGGTCTGCGCAAGAAGGACTGGCAATGCTGGCAAAAACAGGAATTGACGCAATCGTATCGGATTACCAGATGCCCGAAACGGACGGGATTGCATTTTTAAAAATAATCCGGGCTTCGGGAAACACTATCCCGTTTATCATTTTCACCGGGAAAGGGCGTGAAGAGATCGCCATCGACGCGTTAAACAGCGGTGCTGATTTTTATCTCCGGAAAGGTAGTGACCCCCAATCCCAGTTTAGTGAACTGGGGGATAAAATCCGTCAGGCAGTCCGACGCAAACAGAGGGAGGAATCCCTGCAGCGTATGAATAAAAAACTCAGGATCCTCTCTTCAACCACCCGCCATGATATCAATAACAAGCTCACGATCCTGTCGGGCTATTCCGGCCTGATGAAAGAGATGGTGACTGATGAGAAGATTCAATCATTTATCAGCATACAGGAAAATGCGATTACCGATATCACAAAAATTTTGAAATTCACCAAAGAGTATGAGCAGGTAGGTGTTGAAGTGCCTGCCTGGTTGAAGGTGGATTCGGTATTCTCCTCTGCGATCTCACAGATCCAGATAAAACCGCTCATGCTGTCCGATACCACCGGTGGTTTACAGATATATGCAGATGCGATGCTTGAGCGGGTTTTTTACCACCTGGCGGAGAATGTTGTTTACCATGCGCAGTCTGCGACTGCCCTGCGGACGGGATACACCATTGCCGGAGAAGACTGCATACTCTGGATTGAAGATGATGGCCCGGGAATTCCCCCGGAGGACAAAGAGAAGATTTTTCAACGGGGATTTGGAAAAAATACCGGTCTTGGACTCTATCTCTCACGGGAAATACTGGCAATTACGGATCTTGAAATTCATGAAACAGGTGAATTCGGGACGGGTGCCCGGTTCGAGATTCGGGTTCCCCGGGGGAAATACCGGGTTGTTAAGGACCAATAGTCATATGGAGAGGTAATACAGGATTTTTTTGGCACGGGAGAAAACCTCTTTTTTAACACGCAGCCCCCCTCTTGCGCCACCAAGCCCCAAAGGGGGACAGGGGCTCAAGAGCGATGATGCCAGAATAGGAAATACTGCACTATCGCAACCGG
>PNBP01000165.1 GCA_003136075.1 Methanoregula sp.
GTGCTCTTCACAACGGGAGCGGAAACGCCGGTAAACACAGCAAAACCGGCGATTGACGGGCCAGGCATCGCGCAGGTAATGCCGGTACCCCCGTACCGCTACAATTCACCGGTTACCCACGCGATAGTATACGATATCAGCGACCGGAAAAACCCGGTCATGATAAAGGACTACACGATCGATGGCGATTATGTTGACGCCCGGATGATCGGTTCGCTCGTGTACATGGTCACCCGGGAACAGATCTATTCCACGGCAACCGACCAGATCATCGTTCCCGCACTCCGCGAAGGGACAAAGACCGTCGTCCAACCGGATGTCTGGTACTTCGACAACCGTGAATCACAGTACACCTTCACCACTATCACTTCCCTCGACGCAGCGAGCGGGAATGAGAAAGATGCCCAGACGTACCTGCTCGGCAGCGGGAATACACTCTATGTTTCGCCGGAAGCGATGTACATCAGTTACNNGAATGGTGTCCCAATACTGCCGCCTCCGGATGTATCGTCATCCGGAAAAATCGCCGTGTCGCCTCCCCCGATCCCGGCAGACTTCAATACCCTGACTGACGCGGAGAGGCAGGCAATCCTCACCGGGCTCCGGAACGCCGAGCAGGACGCGATCCGGCAGCAGGAAGCCGACCAGACCACGACCGTTATCCACAAGATCGCGATCTCGGACGGAACCATTACCTATATCGCAAAAGGCGAAGTCCCGGGGACGCTCGATAACCAGTTCTCCATGGATGAGTACAACAATAACCTCCGGCTCGCGACTACGTCGAGTGTCTACACCTCATCCGGGCAATACACGTACAACAATCTCTTTGTCTTCGACGGGAAGATGAACCCGGTCGGTTCGCTTACCCATATTGCCGAACAGGAAAGCATCTACTCGACCCGGTTCATCGGTGACCGGCTCTACATGGTCACCTTCAAGCGGATCGACCCCTTCTTCGTGATCGACCTTTCTACACCGGCCGCCCCGAAGATCCTCGGACAACTGAAGATCCCCGGGTACTCAGACTACCTGCACCNNTGGGGCGGTGTCTCGACAAGCGGCGTCAAGCTCGCCCTCTTCGACGTCACCGATGTGTCAAACCCGAAACAACTCGCAAAAGTGCAGATCGGCGACGCAGGCTCCGACTCGGCAGCCCTCACCGACCACCACGCGTTCCTCTTCGACAAGGCGAAGAACCTCCTCGTTATCCCGGTCCGGGCGGTATCTGCATCCCCGGTTGTAAATGGGGACTATTACAACTACCAGCAGCAGGTCTGGTACGGGGCGTACGTGTTCGGCCTCAACCCGCAGACCGGGTTTACCCTCCGGGGGACGGTCCAGCACGGGACCGGCGACAACGGCTACTACTATTACGGCAGTTCGGCGTCGGACGTGAAGCGCTCCCTCTCTATCGGGAACGTCCTCTACACGATGTCTGCAAAGCAGATCAAGGCGAATTCGCTTGACGATATCAACACGACGCTTGCTACGATCCCCCTTCCCGGGACGGGAGATGTGTATTACCCGGTCCCAATGGGAGTAATTTAGAGGTGTGAACAGAGATTTTGCCCTTTTTTCCCAACAACCTGTATCCGGTGCAATGATGATGCACTCCTGAAACCGGTACGACAGAATTCCGCTCGTCGAAATGATGTTTAGTCAATAATGAAAAATCAGTCTAACGGTAAATGATGCTGAATAGTACTATATTCAAGCCTGACCGGAAAACAATTACCCTGATAAAATTGCCGCTGAGGACCGGCAGGTTCCAACGTGCGGCCTCAGCGGGAGTTTTTTATGATAAACAGGTCCTCCCCAACACGTGAGAAAAGTCTGCATATCACGTATACGTCAGGAAACTGGCGTATACACACTAAGTTAAGAAATATAATGAATATAAACTTTCTCTTTCATTTTAGAATTAGCATATCGGTCTGAATTCAAAAACAACGTTAAAAAATCTTTGTTTTCCCGAAGAACCATGCTGGGAAAACGGGTATTTTTTTGGGAAAAAGATTTTTTATTCCGTTTTNNTCAGGTATAACCAGCGTCTTTGCATGGATATGATCGGCCATGCGGGTCAGTTCCTCGGTGATATCCATATCCGGGTTCTCGATGATCGGTAAGGAACAGCTCCGGCACGTATGTGTGAGGATATCCTTAACCCCGGTCCCCGGCTCCAGTGTGAACGTCCTGTCTTCGACATGCCCGCATTTCTGGCAGGTGATCTGGAACCGCTTTCTCCTGAGATCCGCGGAGAGAAGGAGTGTCCCCACAGCTCCGGCTGCAAGATTTTTGCGGACATTCGCTTCGCCGTATACCGCAAACCCGCCCTTGGTTTTGAGATCTTCCGTGAACCTGTCGAGAAGGACCTTCTGGTTTTCGGAGTCCATACCCTTGATAACATCCTGTGCGTTATCGACAGCCTCCCACAGGCCTGCCTTGTCCGTCCGGGCTACTTCGAACGTGCCTAAAACCCGTTGCTGGACTTCATGGTTGAGGTAATTGCCTGCGAGGAAATTCTCCCTTGTCGGGGTCTGCCCGCCGATCAGGACACCTTTGAACCGTTTGAAATAGTCTCTCTCGGCGAGGAATACCG
>PNBP01000049.1 GCA_003136075.1 Methanoregula sp.
AGTTCTTCTGCCATCTTTGTCGGGTCGGCGGTCTTTTCGAGTTTTATCCCCAGCTCGGCTGCGAAATCCCAGATGAACTCGATGCATTTTGTGAACTCTTTGCAGGAAATGCAATCGCCATCATGCTCGTACCAGACCTGCATGCCATGCTTCTCCGAGACCAGAATATAGGCATTGGTCTGGAACGGGATCGACTTCCCGAACAGGACACCCCGCTCTATATCGATCTTTTCGATCTGGATCCGGTTTGCCGTGGCCATCTCCCTCAACGAGGCCTCGATCTTCTCATCCATGAGGAGGAGCGCCTGTGAGACGCCCTGCCGTGTTATACCGATGAGGTTTGCGATGGAGATGTTGGACATCCCGCTGCGCCGCATCTTCCAGAATCTGAACTGCTTATCGTTCATGGGAAGGAACATGTGTAAACATATGGATGTTTACAATATAAANNCGTTAACGGGACTTAATGAAAATGAAATCGTCGTGACCTATCAATGTTGACTATTTAAAAGTCCCGGCAATGCAACAGAACCGTCGGATGCAAAAATTACATTATTCGTCATCAGCAAAAGGACCATCCTTATCCTCTTCGTAGGTGAAGACATCATCAATTCCAACCCCGAAAACGTGTGCAATACGGTACCCAAGTTTTAGCGACGGGCAAAACTTGTCTTTCTCCATAGAGATGATGGTATTCCGTGTGACGCCGGCAAGCTCTGCGAGTTGCTCCTGCGTCATATTGCGTTCGGCCCGGAGGACTTTGATCCTGTTTTTCATGGCAGCCTGTGGTTAGTACTTTCTGTTGTAATAGAGATAAAACACTCCGAAGATTGCAAGCATGGCAACCAAACTACACCCGATCGTTGTCCCTGCAAGACCCCGGCTCTCGTTCTCAGAAAAGCCCTCGCGGACATAGGTACAGTACGCTACCGCCTCAGTCTCGTTCATTGCACCCAGGTCTTTAATGGTAGTTGACCGGACAAGGGTCGCCGGGCCCGGGACGCTCCCCGGCTTATACTCGGCTATCGTCATGGATTGTGTCCCGTCACCATTAATGAACAGTTTTCCGGTGATTATCGGGGCGAGCGGGATGCTCACCACGTAGGAATACAGGATGATCGCGGCAATCGCCCCCCCGATGACGACGACTTCGAGTGTGCGGAGCGCAGCTTTACTCCGGATCCTTTTCTCCCGCTCATCTGCTATGACAGTGTCAACCTGTGCCCGGCAGGCAAGGACGACGATGATCCCCAGCGGGATGGCGATGACCGGGACAAGGAAATTCCCGGCTGCCATCGACCACCCGACCATCGCGGCAACCATGCACGCGACGATAAGGGAACAG
Source organism: Methanoregula sp. (assembly GCA_003136075.1). Classification (GTDB taxonomy): domain Archaea; phylum Halobacteriota; class Methanomicrobia; order Methanomicrobiales; family Methanospirillaceae; genus Methanoregula. Next base: position 1,346 of record PNBP01000049.1, read on the forward strand.
GTAAGATAAGTAAGGCGTTTCATGAGAACCAGCTCGAGGGGATAAGTCTTCTTGAGCAGTAGGTGTCCCCGTATATGGTTGAATAGGTCCGGGGATCGATACGGTCATTGCTGACATTCACGAGATATTTCCGCAGATCGGGATCCATCTTTTCCTTATCCAGAGTCATGGACCAGAGGCCGGTGCTGCCAGTCCCTTCCTCAACAGTCACCGTCCCCACAGCTCCCGACAGGGACGATGCCGGGTGCTCCGCTCCCCTGTTTATGGTAAGGTTATACTCAGTGGGATAGACCTGGACGAGCAGTTCCGTTCCGGGAGGGAAACTGGTGGTCCCGGTGATGGTAAAGGTCTGGTTGGCCCAATAGGTGGGGAGCGCATCGATGGTAATGTGTCTGCAGGGACTGGCGTCTATGACCGGTGATGTGGCGCTGTCCAGGGTCGCTTCTTTCACGGAGAGAGGTGCTGTATCAAAGGGGCTTTGTAGTCCGATCTTCTCCGGGCTGATTGATTCCAGCGTGACGATAATGAGGTAATCGCTCGGGATGAATTCGGTACTATCCACCGCAAACGACCACCGGTTGACCCCGGCCGTTCCCGGCAGTACACTGATAAGTCCCGATTGCGTGAGCCCTTCCCTCACCTCACGGTTTCCGGTCTTTGGGTCCACCGTGAAGACCTCGGTATTGGACTCCTGGATGACCAGATAGATGAGCTCAGTACCTTCCGGCAGGCTTGTTGTCCCCGTTACAAGGAGTTTTTCCCCGCGCCAGAGCGTGCCTGGGCGGTTGATGCTGATTTGCTGGGGCTGGAGATCTCCTGTGCCGGGAATGCCTGTCGGGGCTGGTTTCGTACCGGTCAGCCTGAGACGGGATGTTGCGAGGAGATCGCTCCGGACGGTTTTATTCACCCAGTAGGCTTTTACCAGGTATTCGCCCGGGGGGATGGCGGAAGTATCCAGTGCACCCGACCAGGTATTCGACATTCCCCCGCCCCGGACAATAAACGCATCCGTACCACCGGCACGGGGGTCCGTTCCAGGAACGGGTGAANNCCAGTCTCGTGCCGGCCATGAGGTTTGTTGTCCCCGTGATGGCCACGAGATCTCCCGCAGCGTTATCCGGGATGGGATCGATGGTAACCGAGGAAAAGATGGAAAAGGAACCGGTCAGGAGGATACCTGCGAACATGACTACCAGTAGTGCGGCAGAGACAATACCGGCATACATAAGATATTTCTTTTTCATGATGGCCCAATGTAATGTATTTTGTGCATCTGGTAAAAAGTTTTTATCTTTGACCCTGCATCCCGATTGATAGTTCTGTTCGGATCACCGGAGGGTGAATTGTGCCGAGCCGAAGATTTCTCTTAGAGCATAATTTTCATTGACCGTTGAAACGTTTACGATATAGCTGGTCTTTTCATACCCTTCCGTATCCAGGGCACATGACCACCGGTTGGAATTTCCCGTGCCCTTGATCACGATGGTGTCCCCGGCAATACCCAAGGGTACTGGGGATGAGGAGGGCGATCTCTTTGTTTTATCTTCAAAATACACAGGATAAACCTGATATAACAGGATCGTCCCTTGGGCAAGGCTGGTGGTGCCCGCTATAAGAAAGACGTCCCCCTGCTGCCGGTCTCCTGGCGGTTGCACGGTGATAGACGGGGTGCCGGCAGATCCCGATGACATTGACACTCCGGAATAATATACCGGGCTGTCAGTGCCAAGGAACGTCCCCCTGAGGGAGAACTGCGCAGTTCCCGCTACGCCTTTTTTCCCGGTAGCGACGGTCAGGTTATAGGAACNNGCAAATCTCCAGCGGTTAATCCCGTTCGTACCGGGAAGAACCTGTTTGTTTGCCATCATCACCACTTCTCCTGAACTCCCATAGGTCTTACTAATATAGATCGGTGTTTTCTCCGGCAGGTTCGTAGTCCCGGAAATAACCAGCAGATCCCCAACGTTTTTGTCACTTGGGGGATCGATCGTTATGAACGGGGTAAAAAGATCCGGTGCCGGTGTGGGCCGTGCAATCGTTGTCATTGCCGTAACTGTCATGCCAGCGGCAGGGTTTTCGCTTTGCTTATCACTTGTGGCGGTCATCTGGTCCTGCGGATTTGGCGTGGATTCCAGACAACCGGCGCTCACAAGAATCGTGATGACGATGAGCAGGGCGAAGCAGATGAGCACGGGACCTGATTTCTGATAGGTTTTCATGGTTTCTCCTGAACTTGTTTCGCACGTTTTTCTCTCTCCATAAGGAGGAGAGCAGGTAGCGAATCTTTTCCCGGATAATGACAGACAGGAACAGTTTCGATGACCCTTTTTTTAATCGTTGCGTGGATTTTTGCTGTTTAACCCTGGTTCCGGAAAAAATTGAGGGATGTCTTCTCGTGGTATGCATAACGACCTATTTCACGATAAACAGGATGGACCCGGTCACCTCATAGTCTTCAGCGGAGACAACCAGGATATGCTCTCCCGGGGTGAGACCTTTTGTTGCAAGAACAACTGAGAAGAGGTTGCCCGATGAGGAACCTTTGAGCGCCGATAATGTTGCAGCAAGTTCCGGGTGCTCATAATCGGTACTGGATGCCGGAATCACCAATACCCTGAACTTAGATCCGGCAGGCACATTTGTAGTTCCGGTTACGGTCAGGGGATCTCCTGGGGTTACATCACTGATCGGATTGATGAAGACACTTGTCACAGGACTCTTACTGTTGGCATGGCTTGTGCCGGTTGTACCTGGGATAATGTTGAACATCGCTGAGCCGGTATACGTCCCTCCGGTACCGGCAGTATCGCCGTTCCCATCCGAGACAAATACGATATGTTCGTCAGGGGGAAGGAGCCGGGTATCAAGGGCCACCGAGAAGTGGTTGTCCACACCGGAGCCTTTGACAACTTTTGTAACTGCTGCATTCTCCGGGTTCTGGTAATCGCCAGCTATACGAACACCATCCGGCGATACAGGGATAACTTTTACGATGAGATCCGTGCCAACCGGCAGGCTGGTTTTACCGGCCACGACAAGCAGATCTCCGGTGGTTGTGTCAGGTATGGGATCGATGAGGATACCGCCTGCGACAGCGTTATCTGAAAGTCCGGATGGGCCGGCAGTGGTTCCTGTCCCGGATGCCGGGTGGACAGTAAATGTTGTTGTGCTAAAAGGACTGCCGGTGGAGAAATCGCCCTTACTTGTGTCTCCGGTAAATAGCGATACATTTACGAGGTATTCTTTTGGCTGGAAGGTCGAAAGGTCTACATCCGCAGACCAGGCATTCGTATCCCCGGAACTACGGGTGACCGCCACAGTCCCGGTAGCCCCGGTAAATAACCCGCTTTGTACGCCGGTCTGTGGATCTGTTGCTGTAGGTTCAAAGGATGCCGGGTAGACCTGAAAAAGAATTTCCGTTCCTGCCGGGAGGTTCGTTGTCCCGGTGATGGTGAATTTGTCGCCGACGTTCTTATCGCTCAACGGGTCAACCGAGATAAACGGTTTTGCAACCGAAAATCCGGTGACCATGCCGACGCATAATACGCCGACGATAATACCGGCAGCGAGAATGCTGCCGTACATGAGGGTCTTGTTTTTCATGGTTTCTCCTGGACTACCCGTTGTGTGAATACCTGCCTATTTCAGGGTGAAGTAGGCGGTTCCTGTCAGCTTATCAATCTCAATACTGCCTGAGTTTGGTTCTCCTTTCATTACACCCACGAGAACAACCCACTTCCCTGGTGCATATCCGCTCATATCAACGGCGAGCGATACCCGGTTCGACGTGCCATCCCCTTTCGTTACCGCGTTATTTGCCATGATACCTGTTGCGTTAAGGTCAAGGCCGGTCGGAGGTGTTCCCGTATCCGGCATGACCTCCCAGATCAGAGTGGTGCCTGCGGGAAGGCTGGTGGTTCCGGTGATGAGGAACTGCTCCCCGGCGGACGACCGGTTGCCGATTGCGTTTATGCGGATGTAATCGTCTTTGGTGATTGTTGGCTGAACCCGTGTGTCCGCTCCCAGGTAGGTGCCTTTCAGCGTGAAGGTGGCTGTCCCCTTGACAGTACCCGGCCGGTAATCTCCTTTTGCCAGGTCACCTATCATATTGTTGACCGTTATTGTCTGCGGTCCGGGTTTCAAGCCGGAGGTATCGACAGGTGAGGAAAACCGGTTCACTCCGCCCGGACCTGTGGTCACGGCGGCATCTCCGCCTATGCCTACTCCGGTGCTGCCCACATCGACCATCAGGATCGTTCCTGCCGGAAGGTTTGTTGAACCCGTAACAATCAGGAGATCGCCGGTTATTTTGTCGGCTACCGGGTCAATCAGGATGTACTGGCCTGTATCCACGGGGGTGTTTCCCGTAGTGGCGGACTGGCTGCCAGTATTCGTCTTGCTCACCACGCCACCGGAAGCAGACGGGTTGATCCCCGAAAATCCGGTGACCATGCCGACGCTTATTATGGCGGCTATAATGACAGCAACAAGGATGCTGCTGTAGAGAAGGGTTTTCTGTTTCATAGTGCCTCATGCACAATTTATTGTGCATAGTGTATAAACTTTTTGGCATAATGCAAAAAGTGTTTTGCAAAAACGGGAATATTCTAACTGATAGAAATAAAATTTACGAAAGAAGGAAAAAAGAGCCCGTATAGGGCTTATTTTTCATTGGGATTCAGACTCTCGTATTCCCGGGCACTGCGATGAAAGATAGATGATAACCAGAGATCCCGTTCGTTTCCCTGCTGCTTAATCGGACCGGTTATCCTGTTCGCGGCACGGAGAAAAATAAAAGGATTTACTTGTCCTCATCTTTTTCGTCTGGTTTTCGTTTTATCACATACCACACCCCTGCAAATCCGGAGATGATTGCGATGATCACTATCATAAGAGAAACCGGATCGATCGAGAACCCGATCGTTCGCGGACCTGACGCCATTTCCCCCTTTGGAGCAGGAACTGACGTATCGGATATCCTGACCTCAACGCGGATGGGTGTGGGTGTGATCTCATACCGGGACGGCAGGGTATGATTTGCGATGTCGGCGCCGGTCACGTTAAACTCAGTAATTGTGACAATCGGACCTGCCTGTCGTTCGCTGTCAGGAACTGCGGCGCTGATTACCGGCACAGCCAGGCACATCACCACCAGTGATACGAGAATGAAAAGAAATGTTGAATTTGTTCTCATGCGAATCACATCCGATAATAGCAATCTTGTACCGGTCTGACCAAGAGGTTTGTGGTCGGAAAAAACAGAGGTGATGGGTTAAGACTGTGAAAACACTTTTCATCTGTAATAATCCCAACCACCTGCTGCGCCATCACCGGGTCCACTACCCGGGCCAGCACCACCCCGGCCATTGAGATGAACAGGATCCAGAACACTCTCTTCACCTGCTCGTTCTTCCAGAACGTATCGATCGCCGCACTCGTATCCGGTTCGGTGATTGAATTAATTCCTTGCTCCGTTAATCCGACACCTTTTCAAGGATGCGCTCAATGTTTTCCAGTTTCTTCTCAATACGTTCCATTTTCCCGGTCATAACCGCAATAGCATCGCAGGTATTTTCCCGTTCAGCCTTCTGCGCTGCAAGCGTGTCCAGTTTTGCGAGCATCTGATCCAGGTACTTCTCGATCCATGTCTTGATCGAGGTCGCTGCCATGGTGATCAGGACTATGACAATGACCAAGAGGAACGCCTGCACTAGGACCCCCCCGAGGGACCCGATCATCATACCAAGCCCGTTGCTTGCCTGGTAATCATTGGGCCGGAATATTGCCACAAGAATGGCAATGAGAAAAAGTCCTGCGAACAATCCCGTTAGTATAATCACACTCTTTGTCAACCAATGAAATTCTCGGATTGTTTTGAAATCCATCTTTTAATCATCTCCAATTTTTTTGATAAGATTCAGGTTCAATAACAGCTCAAAGGGCACCGCCCTGTAATACCGTTTAAGGTACGGTGGCTCTTCGGCAACGCGGTTGGTCCCGGTAACGAGCCCGACCCTTTCGAACTGTTTTAAGTAAATGTTCACAAGTGGCCGTGAGATCCCGACCTCTTCTGAGATCTCCCGCGCAAATTTCTCTTCGTTGATGATCGCTTTGAGAATGTTGAGCCTTTGCTCATTCCCGAGAAAACCCAGAAGTTTTGCCAATTCAGGGACTGAAGACGGACTGAGCATGCTTATGTGTTTAATTATTTTTACACATGATAAATTTTTTGATATTAATTGGAAAAAAAAGCGATTGGGAATTTTTTCTATGCATCTTTTAGTCACGGATTGAAACCCGTAATAATCCCCACCACTCGCTGCGCCGTCACCGGGTTCACAACCCTGGCCATCGCCACAAACAGTGTCCAAACCACTCTCTTCACTTGCTCGTTCTTCCCAAATGCCTTGATCGCCGCATCCGCTTTCATCACCCGCCGGCTCAGTTTCATCGTGATTGAGGAATTCGAAAAGCCGGAATCTGGGTAATATTGACCGATAACAACTTGCGATCATCGTACCTACTTACCTCTCATGAGTAAAGAAAAATCCAAATCTTCTAAGATTGTGAACATTGTTGATTCAGAATCTATCTCCGATGCCATTGATATTGAGGCAATTTCCACGAAAATCTTTAAGGGAGGACCGGCAATCAACACAGTGTCCTCTCTTCTGGTATATCGACAGGATCTCAAACTTACATCTGAATCTATGGATTACGCTGCTCTGGTGATAACATCCATTGAAGAGAAAGAAGATGGATCGATTTCGGTTAATCCTCTCGCTCTTGCAGCTACATCCATGGATCATGTCAGTCAGTTTTCCGGGATTGTTGAGTGGATCCAACTCTGACTCCTTACTCTGCCAGGTACATGTGCCGGTTCCTGAGAAATTGTAAAGACTGATGAGATATTTTTGTTTATCTTTATCGCGGGGTATCGAGTCTCGGAAATACCCTTTTCGCGGTCTCCGGTATGGTTCCCAAAGAGGAGTGCCCTTGGCCCTGACCCGTTGGATCCATAATGGGCGAGGGAGTTTTCATTGAGGGTGCTCCCGGATTCTGAGGGTTGAGTGAAGATAGCTGGTATACCCTCGGCAAACGGGATAATTTTTCAGTTATCCTTGCTCTCTAAAAATTAGGGAATTGATATTCACCGTTATCTGGGAATTTTCCGGTTCACATGCTTGTTCTTGTAGTAAGAGTCCTCCAATTTCTCAGTTCGGCATACACTGATAAGATCTCGGAGAATTGAATCCGACAAAATTAGTTTGTATATTTTTATTTTCTGCTCAAAATTGCACAAATTGCATTGGATTTTTGTTGATCTGAATCTCGAAAGTCTCCGGAGTAGTAGATTCTAACATCGTATTGAACTTTTTATTCTCCACAAGTGAGAATTTTTTAACCCGGTAAGATTTTGGAACAATTGACCGATAANNCCGATAACAACTTGCGATCATCATACCCATCTAACCTTCATGAATGAAGAAAAATTTCAGTCACCTAAGATCGAGAATGTTGTTGCTTCGGGATCTATCGCTGATTCTATCGATCTTGTTGAACTTTCAGAAAAGGTTGAGAACTGCGAACTCAACAAGAAACGATTTCCTGGTGCAGTATTACGACTTCAAAACCCTAAAATCACGGTACTCGTTTTCTCTTCTGGAAAGGTAGTAATTACTGGCATCAAAAGTTATGATGATTTTGTCCGTGGTCTGGATAATCTCATTTTGAAAATGAAAGAGGCCGGAGTAATTTGTCATGATACGCCCGATGTGGCCGTTACAAATATGGTCTGTTCGTATAACCTCGGAAAGTACATTAACCTGAATAAGGTAGTTGTCACGCTTAACCTGGAAAATATCGAGTATGAACCGGAACAGTTTCCCGGGTTAGTATATCGTATATCTCATCCAAAAGTTGTTGCTCTTCTCTTTTCCTCAGGAAAAATAATCCTGACTGGGGGGAAAACTATGGAAGATGTAGAGGGAGGAGTTGCATTCCTTGAACAAATGTTAGGTAACATTTAATTATAATATTTGGAATGAAATCTCCATACCATTCGCTTTCTCACTCCGTCAATTGACAGGAATTCCTTTTTGGAATCTACTGTTTCTTTAATTTTAAAAAGATTTGAGAATAAAGGCTCTGTAGAAATCCTCAGATGCGAATAAGAATCGAGAATATTGAGATCATTCCTGAGAGGTTGTAGAGGGATCATTTTGATCTTGAGTTCTTTGATCTGCGCCTGGAATTTTCGTGTTTTTAGGGATTCCCCAAACTTTCTTTTCAGGACTGAGAATACGGTTTCGACCTTGTTTCGTTGGTGGTAGCAGGCAAGGTCGAATAACCTGCTCGTTCTTCCCGAACGTGTCGATCGCCGGTATTACGGTACTTAAAAGACAAGTACTCATTGAACGATAACAGAGGGGAACACACTCATGACATCACTATGGATTCTTTGTCAGAAGCGAGATGCCAGGATGCTACCAGGATGCAGAGTGCCAGCACGATGCCAGCGTAAATGGGTACTATCATAAGGATCAGTGCTGCCACGGACATGGCAACGAGTGCGACGATGTCGGAATATGTTTGTTTGACCCGCCAGAGAATGATCCCGGCAAGCCCCAAGAGGATGAAGGTAAACGGCGAAAACAGAAAACCGGAAAGATCAACAATCCGGAGGGAATTCAAAACTACAGCTGCAAAAAATATCGCGACCAGGGAAAACATAACCGCAGAAATACCATAGACTACGGTTCGTGACAGCCAGAGGTTTTGACCATCGACCGGTGTGGCAAACAATGATTCGAGCGTCTTTGCCTGTTTCTCCGCCAGAATAGATTCCCGTAAGAGAAGGTATCCCATGTAAACCTGGATTAACAAAAAAAGCGATGATCCCCAGCCGGTTATCCTGGCAAGAAACGGCATCATGATCAGGATGCCGACAATATTGACCGCTACATACGTCAATCTCTGGCTTTTCAGTTCTTTCCAGACAAGTGCCCGGAACACCATCTAAATCACGTTGCTCTTTTCGATAGTTCCGGTTTTTTCATAGATTACGTACACGAGCGAGAGGGAGAACACAAGAAGAACCGTCGTGAATAATGGGGAGACGGGAAGGTTGAAGGGAAGGCCGTACGAGGCCCCGAAATTAAAACAGAAAAATAATGAGACGAGGATGCACGCACTGGTGAACATGGGTAAGATCCCGTGGTGTTTCCCGGGGATCTTCAGCCAGGCGATCGTTGCAGATGCCACGACAAGCAGCGCCAGCGGAAGATCGACAAGCATCTGGTATAACACAGCCACGGAAACCACCGGTTTTCCCAGGACCGTAAGGAGGGGCAGCATGAGGATCATGGAGATCGCGTAGGGAAAAACGCTGATGAACAGGATTTTTGTACAAAGAATATCCCTGAGATCCATTGGTGTACAGAGCAGGGCTTCCATGGTGTTCTCCCTTGTCTCTTCGGACAGGGACGTTATCATCACCGCTGCACTGAACATCGCAATTATGAACGGGGTATACGCGACGAGCCGGTCGAGCGCCTCCGGGGAATCCCCCGTTACCGGGCCGCTAAATACGATGAGAATGAGGGCCCACCCGGTGATAACAAGGCAGAATGCGAAATAGGGTATCAGGTTTTTCGAATCTTTCCAGACCAGTGCTTTGATTGCAAAGACTCCTTCACTATTCATTCTCTTCAACCTCGTCGTTACGAATAAGGTTGAGGTAGATCTCTTCGAGACCCCGTTTCTCCGTCTTCATCTCAAGGATAACGATTCCCATGCCGGTAAGAGCATGGGAGAGCTGGTTCCGGTACTCAGGATTTTCCAGTTCGATATGAACCATGTTCCCCTCCTGCTGCCATGATGTTATCCACGGGATGCTGTCAAAATTCTGTAACGACCCGGCACCAGTGCCGATCTCCAGTTCGATGTGCGTTGTTCCCTTCGCGAGGTTTTCATAAGAGTCGCAGAGCAGAAGCTTTCCCTTGTTAATTACTGCCACACGCGATGAGATCCGCTGCATCTCGTCAAGGTCGTGGGAGTTGAGGAATATTGTCGCACCATTTTTTTTCAGGTCGAGAAGGATCTTCCGAATCATGACCCGGCCTTCGACATCAAGGCCTTTCATCGGCTCATCGAGGAAAAGCAGTGAGGGATCGTTGATGAGCGCCCGGGCCAGGGCGAGGCGCTGCTTCATCCCGAAAGAAAAGGTACTCACCGGTTTATCTTTTACTGCAGAAAGATCGACCTGCTCCAGCAGCCTGGTTATTCTTTTTTGTCTTCCATCAGGGGAATTGTACAGCCGGTCGTAGAATTCGAGATTATCGGCCGCCGAGAGATATTCATACAGACCCGTGTTCTCCAGCACAAAACCGATCTTTTTCCGGGTATGCCGGTATTCGGGACTTGTGACATCGGTCCCCAGAACAGTTACTGTCCCTGACGTCGGCTTGAGGATGTTGAGCAATATCCGTAGTGTCGTCGTCTTCCCCGCACCATTCGGGCCCAGGTAGCTGAAGATCTCGCCACTCTGCACAGTAAGCGAGATATCGTCGAGGATTTGGGTTTTCCCGATCTTTTTGGAAAGGTGACTGATGCTGATTGAATCCATAGTATCCTCATTCGATCAATTTATACTATTGAAACTGATTTGCCTGTCTGGATAGTTATTGTGAAACGGGTACTGAACTGGCACTGGGATGCCTCATTGCACGAAAGGAACGAGTCTTTTTGTCAAACATCAATGTGCTTCCGGTTCTTCGCTCCCACAGCACAATCAACACAAGAACGTACCATGGGACAAAGGCAAACCCCACGACAAAAGCAGGAAACGCCAGTACACCGGCAAATGAAATAATCAGGAGGATTCCTGCGATCAGGAGAATAAACCAGCGCGGGATTATTCCGGCGATAAAGAACGAAATGATGTACGCTCCCGGTCCGGTCTTTATCGTCATCCCTTTCTCCAGCATCCCGAAACTGTTCCAGAGCCACTTCCCAAAAAAAGCAAACAATCCTAGTCCTGTGATTACACCGGCGTACATCATCGGCCTCGTGAGATCGTCGGCATGGAAATACGCTATTGCGGGTATGGCAGCAAAAGTGAAAGAAACCGCAAGGAGTAATACCTGGTTCCTGTACCGCTGCAACAATCCGGTATGTTTGGGAATTCCCTCTCCTTGTATCGGAGCATTGCTGACACGGTCACCATTCAGCGCCAGCAGTTGTCGTGGCGGTGTGCATTCCTGTGGGCACCAGCCCAGCCATCCCCGGATCACTTCAGAAATACCGGTCGTCATGCACAGTCTCAACCCTTCCCTGTTTTCCCTCATACAGCGCAAGGGTCCCGGTCTTCCCATACGTATAGAGGCCGACGATAGCGATCTCCACTACTGTTGAGCCGATGAAGAGGAGGACGAACATCACCAGCATATACGCAACAACAAACGCACCAGCTACCGCAGTACTAAACCCGATCGTGAGCATGAGGATCAGGGATGCCAGCAGGACTGCAAACGCAATAAGGAAGTAGATGATGAAACAGACAAGAATCTCACCTAAAACCTTCCTGACCAAGGCGAACGATTCCGTAACCGCATGGAACAGGCTTTCATTGCCAAGGACAATGAGTGGAATAACAAACAGGGTAAGGACGTAGAAACATGCCAGGATTGCCATGGCGATGTAAATCAGGCCAAGGTTTACGGGGAAACTGTTCGCAGTTGTAGAAGAGGGGAGAATGAAAGATTCCACGGTTCCGGCGAATGCCCAGATGATCGCCCAGATGAGAAGAGGCCTGATGTATAGCCCGGCATGCTCCAGTCCGTCGCGGATGGTCGCGGCCCGGTCCGAAAGGATTAGCGAAACACACGCGATCAGCGCTGCCAGAAAATAGTAGAGAAGGAAGGAAGTGATGAGCCCCGTTGCGAATGTCAAGGTAAACCAGGTGAGCGACCCCCTTGCAATCAGGACAGAAGCGGGACTGGCTACGAGGTTTGTCCCCGGAAACGGCGTTGTGCCGGTGATGAACTGGAGGAACAGCATTGATGCGAAACTGATGATCATCACAAGGCCGGTCAGGAGCGAGAACCAGAGCAACCGCCGGTTCCGGAACAGGATCCGGATGCTTCCGAGCGCGAGTATAATCCCACGGCCGATCCGTCCCGGACTCCCGGCCCCGCCATCAGGAGGCGTAGGGTGAATAGTGACCGGCGGTGTTGTGACTGCCGGTGGTGATGTTCGCATGGTTCGTGCATTCGGGCACCAACCAATTTTCTTTTTTATGTAATCCAGAGATAACGTCATGCAGATTTCACCAGTATTCCTTCAATTTCTTCAGGATTTTTTCCATAAATCCCGGCTAGCTTTTTCGTTGTCGTGGTGACGATGAGGATTTCGGGATATTGCATCCTTACACGCGAGTGATAGTAAAGCGCAAGGACTAACATGGCAATGCCGATGTCAAAACTAAGACGCTGAAAGAACAATGAAGCCGCGATCTCTCCAGACGCAAACTGCAGTGTTTCACCAAGGATAACTACTGCGGACGAGACCGGTATCACGAATAAGAACAATACCTTCTGGAGCCGGAACGGTACTGGCGGTACATTGTACCGCACTTCCATCGATGCAATCGTGTCCTTCCTGATAACAACGGGTCGGTGGAGAACCCGGCGGATAATGAAGGCTTCCCTGGTGATTTCAAGGGAGGCTTTTTTCAGGTCCTGATAAAAAATTACGATGGCGACCGAAAAGATAAGACCGCACCAGATAATAGCAGCCAGTAAAGAAAGAAACACAACCGGGACGATGAGGGTGAAGACGGTTACAAAGATACCAATAAGTCCGGCTATTATACCCCCAATGAAAAATGGCAGTGAAATTCCGGTTGACCCGTAGTCAACGATGAGTTCATCATTCATGTACGTACCTTGGGTCGGCACAGAGCGGGATTCTGTTTCCCTCCACGGAGCCTCTTTCATGACCGGTGTTATCATTTTGTTTGGGCACCAGCCAAGGTATGATCTGATTATTTCCGCGATCTGCATCATTTATTTCTCCTATCAGAGAATGGGCGCATATTCATCAGGGATTTCATGGACTTTTTCACCTAATAGATCCAGGAGCGCCCGTTTGAGACCCGGCGAGAACGGTGTGATAACAACTATATTCTTTTTTCCTGTCGCGATCGCTAACCGGTAATTGGCACGATACCGGGCATTTGCAGGTTCTACCGGATACAGGCTGAAGGGAAACAGGAGCCGGGAATACCGGCCGGAACTTCTTATCCACGTAATCGTGATTTCTTTGATTGTATCCAACGGAATCGCGTCTGTATCATGTTCCGCCATAAATTCTTCATCCATATTCTCACGAAACCGACGTACGAGATTATCCAGTCGTTCCAGAATTATAGAATCGCCGTCCCGGTGGAACAATTGTCCCGTCACCGGCCCTGCCTGTTTGGGTTCTTTGGCAGATTCCTGAGGTGCTTTTAGAGATGCATACGAGACTGGCATGATGATCATCGCCGAATTAGTTATAAACATCAGACACATGCGATTTTTTCGATAGTTACCGGTTTTTTCAAGACAGGCGGTTACGTGACGAAAGGGACCTTTGAGCGACAACCTTTCCACTTTCAGGGCGGATTTCCCCTCCGGGCACCAGCCAAGATCCCGTCTCAACAGTGAACCAAACCTCATACTATCGCCTTCACTTTTCCAAACAGTTCTTCTGCCATCTTTGTCGGGTCAGCAGTCTTCTCAAGCCGGATGCCGAGCTCGGTCGCATAATCCCAGAGCAACTCAATACATTCAGTGTACCGCTGGCATGCGCCGCAGTCGCCGTCATGCTCGTACCAGACCTGCATCCCGTGCTTTTCGGAGACGAAGATAATCGCTGCGGTCTGGAAAGGGATCGACCGGCCGATAAGAATTCCCCGTTCAGTGTTGATCTTATCGATTGCAATTTGGTTTGCCTGCGCCATATCCCAAAGCGCCGATTCGATCTTCCCGTCCATAATAAGGAGGGCCTTGGACACTGCCTGCCGTGAAATGCCCAGCAGGTTGGCGATGGTAATATTGGGAGTACCGCTGCGCCGCATCTTCCAGAACGCGAATTGTTTTTCATCCATGGGCAGAAGCATATGTCAACTTATGTAGGTTGACTATATAAAATTTCAGGTTTTCTCGACATCACAAAAAACCTGAATGCATTTCATATATCCCGTTTCCCTCATCGAGATAGGCCGGACCATTGTATAAACTCCAATTAGTGGTGTTATCAGGAACCGGATGAACCGGGCATGGTCCCATTCCCTAACCACATCAAGCGGGGAGCGTTTCTGTAGCCGGGTTTAGGAATAATTTTTATCAATAAGCATAACAGAGACAAAACAGCGATGATCATGGATGATTTCCTTAAAGAAAGAATGATAAAATATGATACATGGTTGGATCGCGGGCAGATTTCATTTTCTTCAAAAANNTCCTACCCAGGAATCCTTATCTGCCCAGCAGTGGGTGCTGCCGTCTGAACAGGTTCTGAATATATTACGCAACGCACAATCCATTGCAGTGCAGAAATGTGGCTGCAGAGTATATTATTCCCGGTGCAATAAACCGCTCGAGGTCTGTTTTTTACTCAACGAGACAGGTGAACATGCGATAGGAAAAGGCCGGGCACGTTCTGTTTCCTTATCAGAGGCTTCGGATATATTACGTAAAGCGGATGAATACGGTCTCATCCATCTTACCCTGTACCAGCCGGACCATGAGATTTATGCACTCTGCAACTGTTGTCCCTGCTG
>PNBP01000164.1 GCA_003136075.1 Methanoregula sp.
TTCATGAAAATGTGTAGCAAAGAGCGTTTTTGGACCAGATGCACTCTTTCCATGAAGGTATTCGAGCACAGCTTTTGCGATGGAGCACCCGTCGGCAGTGCTCGTCCCCCGCCCAATTTCATCAAGAATGACCAGGCTTTTTGGTGTCATGTTGTTGAGAATATTTGCAAGTTCGAGCATCTCAACAAAGAATGTGCTCTGCCCGCTTGCAAGGTCGTCAAAAGCTCCGACACGAGTAAAAATCCGGTCCAGAACACCAATGCGTGCAAACCGGGCAGGCACAAAACTTCCGGCCTGCGCCATAATACATAGCAGCGCTACCGATCGCATATACGTGGATTTTCCCGCCATATTTGCCCCGGTAATAATCATAATCTGGGTGGTGGAACTCTCTAAGTCCGCATCATTTGGCACAAACCCGCCTGCAAGTCCCCGCTCTACGACCGGATGCCGCCCGTCACGGATGACAATTGCATCCCCGTTATCCAAGTGAGGACGGACATAGTCATATCCCTGTGCGCTGTCAGCGAGGGCGCAGGCAACATCGAGTATGGCAATTCCAAAAGCAATCTTTTGTAGGGTAGTAACTATTATGCGGATCTTATCGATTATGCCGGAAAAAAGCTCGCGCTCTAATGCAAGCACCCGTTCATCTGCATGGGTAATAAGCGCCTCTTTCTCTTTGAGTTCGGGAAGGATATACCGTTCACCCGTTGCTGTTGTCTGGCGACGCTCATAATGGGGTGGCACAAGGGGTAGATTGGATTTGGTAATGTCGATATAATAGCCAAAAATTTTGTTATACCCGATCTTGAGAGATTTTATGCCGGTTTTCTCCCGCTCCTGCTGCTGGAGTTCAACAATCCAGTTTTTCCCGGAGTGCAGGACACCGTTTATTTCATCAAGCTCATGGGAATACCCGGGACGANNGGCCGGAGGGTCATCGATGATCGCCTCCCGTATAAGCTGGATGGTATCCGGCAGATCGGTGAGCATATCGCGGGCCAGCACGACAAGAGATGGTATGGTATTTTTTTTGTCGTCAATAAGACTTTTTTTGATATCAGGCAGCGTTGACAGCGAGTCGGCCAGTGCTACTAGATCTCGCGGTCCGGCATTTCCATACGCAATCCGGGCAGTAATACGTTCGATATCACTCTGCTGTTCGAGCAGGTTTCTCATGGAAAGCCGGAGTGCAGTATACTGTACGAAAAATTCTACAGCATCAAGACGCCGGTTGATCTGTTCGATATCCGTAAGAGGTCGGGTGATATACCTTCGGAGGAGCCGGCTTCCCATGGGGGTTTTTGTCCGGTCAAGACACCCGAAAAGGGTGGGACTTTTGGTGGTCCCCCGGATACTTTCCTGCACTTCGAGATTTCGTAATGTTACCGCATCCAGCATCATGCAGTCAGCGGGAGTTTTTACCGATAGTGTGTTTACCTGTGCNNGGAGACTGCTGCGTGGTCTTCGCGTAGGCAAGTGCTGCACCGGCAGCACAGATGCCTGCCGGTACCTGATCGCAGCCATATCCTCCCAGAGACGTGACATGGAAATGACTGAGAAGGACTTTTTCTGCCTGTGGTTGCCGGAAATTGTCATCATCGACGACAGTGACGACGACACCCAGTTCACGGATAAAATCCCGGATATCTTCGGGAACAGATGTCGGAACGATACATTCAGCAGGACGGTACTTTGCAATTTCGGATCGGATGTTTTCAGCATACGCATCATGTGCGAGTGCCAAAACAAAAAATTCCCCGGTTGAGATGTCAAGAAGTGCAATACCCCCGTCAGTTTCCTTTGTTATAGGGGCAAGCGCCATCAGGTACGTTGCTGCCGTTGTGGAAAGCATCGCAGAATCAATGACCGCTCCCGGCGTGATTACCCGGACGACTTCACGTTTCACCAGTCCCTTGGCTTTTTTTGGGTCCTCAACCTGTTCGCAAATGGCAACTTTGTATCCTTTGCTGACCAGTTTTGCGATGTATCCTTCACCCGCATGATACGGAACACCGGCAAGGGGTATGCGGGTATCACTGTTTTTTGAGCGGGACGTGAGAACAATATCCAGTTCGCGGGATACCAGTTTCGCATCCGATTCAAAAGTTTCAAAAAAATCCCCGATATGAAAGAACAGGATAGTGTCCGGGTATTTTTCCTTGATTTCACGATATTGCCGCATGACGGGAGTGAGTGCCCGTTCGTTCTCCCTGTCAGGGACTATATCGTCGGGGATTTCTTCAGTCATTTGATATAGTATGTATTTTCCGGCAAGGAATTAATACCGATCTGATCCGACAAAAAATACCGGTCTCCTCTTTGCCCCGTGTTTTTTAGGAATACAACGCTATCAGGGGAATAGAGGCAATAAACGCAATAAGTTCAAACACCAGTCCGATAAACAAGCCCGTAGAAATAAGAAGCAGAAATCCCGACAGCACCCCGACAGCAACCGGAATACCAGAAAATATAATTGCAAATCCAAATCCGATGAGAATCAGAAGTCCGGCTGCAGCATTTTTCAGGTCCTGTGTGCTTGGCGCCAGAGACAGTACGAGACTGACATTAATAAAGAGGTAGAGCAGGAACCAGCCGTTGAAATGGACAATAAGGTTCTGGTAAATAATCGAAACCGGGGTTGTGACGAGAAGCACAAATGCACCAGATGTATTCAGGGAAATGGGCGTTACCGGAAGGATGCATCCGCCATACTGCACAAAGATCCCGGTAATGATCGCAAGAACCAGCGGAATGAAAAAAAGAGGAGCGGTGCCGATAATCAGGTTTCCCAGCCATGGCACGGGTGGCGTTGCATACGTGACCGAACCCCCTTTTTCTGAAAAGAATACCACGTTTTTGATTTTTGCTCCGGTCAGCAGGCATCCGGCCATATGAGCACTTTCATGGACGACGACACCAGGAGCACTTACCAGATAATATATACGAGGCCACGGAAGCGTCCGGGCCCAAACCCGGTCAAGGATCCGTGATATCACCAGAGCCACGATAAACATGACAATAACCGTGACATAGGTGACAAGGGCCGGTGATTGAAAAAGATCCATGATATAACAGAAACGTGTGCACGATAACACAAAAAAAGGATCTGGCTGTATTCAATGAGCCTGTTGTGATAGAATGATAAGGCCAGATGAAGATGAACCTTTTATGCAACCGGAAACATCCCCTTGCACAGCGGGAGAGCGGCAACAACAAAACCACCCGTCGCCAAACCGGCTTATCCATGAAGCCAGCCCCTACCTGTTACAGCATGCATATAACACGGTTGACTGGTATCCGTGGGGAGAGGAAGCATTTGCCCGTGCCACCAAAGAGCATAAACCGGTTTTCCTTTCCATCGGCTATTCGACCTGTCACTGGTGCCATGTTATGGCTCACGAATCATTTGAGAAACCCGGTATTGCGGCACAATTAAACAAAACATTCGTCTGTATCAAAGTAGACCGGGAAGAGCGTCCCGATATCGATGCGGTATATATGTCCATATGCCAGCGCATGACCGGCCAGAGCGGCTGGCCTCTTACCATTATCATGACCCCGGACAAAAAACCGTTTTTTGCAGGAACCTACTTTCCCCCGGTGCGCCAGATGGGGATGACAGGATTATCAGATATCATAACCCAGGTTGATGCACTCTGGCACGATAAAAACGAGGATATCATCAGGTCAGCAGAACAGATCGCGCATTTGACTGAAATAGTGCCGCATGAACCAGTACCTGCCCGTCCAGCTGATAATTCTCTCCTGAAAAAAGGCTATGAAGAATTTTTGTTGCGGTTCGATACCGAGTATGGGGGGTTTGGCACAGCACCAAAATTTCCCACCCCCCACGCACTGTGTTTTCTCATCCGGTACTGGCACCGCACCGGTAATTCCCATGCACTGTTCATGGCAGAAAAAACCCTTTTTGAAATTCATAAAGGGGGCATTTATGATCATATCGGATATGGGATTCACCGGTATGCAACAGACAACCG